>CAZCAY010000020.1:0-2634 GCA_964496955.1 uncultured Gammaproteobacteria bacterium | reverse complement strand
AGCACTGCGCAAACAACAGCCAACTGCCAATTGGTCTTGTCCTCAGCTGGTAATGATGCTAACTGGTTGACAACTTCTTCGGATAAAACTGCCACACTTTTTTCTAACGCCTCAAATGGACTGCCTGTTTCTTGACCAAAATAAGTTGCAACCAATTTGTCCCATGCCTGACGACCAGTGGTCGCTGCAGAAAAATCATTACCTGCTTTAATGGTCAAGACAGCAAAGAGCTTGCCTCTAGCTTGAACCACAGCTTCATCAGCAACCTCATGCACAAAAACCTGAGACCACGAATTAGTGGTGGCAGTGCCTACCAGTTTGGCTGTCTGAGTAAAAAGGAATTGATCCATACGCCTAGAAAAATACTAAAACCCCAACCAATAACACTACAGTGAGTACCAAATTCAAGATAGCAGCCAAGGTAATAAGGGTAGAAAGAGGAGTCATTAAGGTCCTTTCCATCAACCGCACCTGCCTTAAAACCAAAATGGCAAAAATGCCATAGGCAAAAAGGATAATTAAAATCGCCCCTTCCAAACCCAAACCCACTATCAACTTAATTAATGGCAATTCTGACCTTGATTGACCAACAGGCATCAAACACCTCTCGAATTTTAAGCGACCACCCCTGGCGCTTCTGCTTCTTCTAAACGAATCTGCAAGGAAATTTCGTTAGCCACCCAATCTGGCCTAGGTACTGACCGGAACTCAAATTCTGGCCTTTCAGCTGCTGTTTGAATAAAAATATCGCCATAGTGAAAGAAGGTGCCAAGTGAACCTGAAACAGCAAAAGTGACATCTTGAACTTGGCTCAAACGGCATTCAGAAACCCGCTTAAAAGCAATCCCCATAAAATCAACATCAATGATACGTTCATTGGTTAAAATATAAACATTAAAATACCACAGCAAGAACCGCTCCAACGCCAAGCCGTAAACTATTAAGTACCATGTTGCCAAGATCAGAACTACCTGCAAGTTGGAAACGGCAGTCAATAACCAATCCAAATTGAATGCCCGTATTCCCAAGCCTATACCAATGGGTAAGAGGGCCAAAATGCCAATAAATATCGTGGGCACAATTTGAGTAACTGGATGTTGACGAAGTAAAAGAATGGGTTTTTCACCAGTTTGCTGAGATTCAAAGCGGAGTTCAGTAGGATTTTTCCAAAAACTCGCCAGAAAATTGTTTGGGTTGGGCACTGCCATCTCTTTCACAGATTATCACAGAGAGGAAGCAGTGACAAGCTTGTCCAATGCCAGCAATTCTCTTAACATCCACTCGTTTTAATTACCAAAATCATTCGGCTTGCGTAAAATGACAGCTATTTCATCAGAGTAAACAGTTTGCCAACCAACTGCCTGTAAGTAAGCGGTCATAGGCGCTTTTGGTGAGAGGAAAGCCCAATCAAAATGGTATTGAGCGATTAACTCGGCAGTTTTGTCAGACACATTGTAAATTTCAAGATAATCCTTGAAGATGTCGCGCCCTTGCCACTGCCAGCCGGGCATCCGACCATCAATAAAGGTCGGTACTTGAGGCAACTGCCAAATCAGAAAACCACCCCAACCATATTCATTAAACATCTTGCCTGGGATGGGTGCTGATTTTAAATAAAGGACAGCTTGGTAGGGATAGCGGGCTAGCTTGGCAATTTCTGAAAGGTTAGCTGCTATCTTGATTGTCTTGAGACCGCCAAAGACTAAAAAAACAGCCATTCCCGCTAAAACCAATGGATAATAAAGTCTGCTGATAAAAAATAGAAAGTTCTCAGTAAAGGGGCTCACTCTTTCAGGAGTAGCCTTTAAGCCAACAATTACAGCCCATATCAACCAATATGGCAAGTGACGCACTGAAGTGAAACTGGCCAGGGCTAAAAGCACAAACAAGCCAATTTCCAATAAATTAAGGCGTCGGTGACGGCTGGCGATTAACCACCACATTCCCAATAAAAGAATGATGGTAACAAAACCTAAATCAGTGCGAAAATTTAAAGGCAACCATTCAGCAATATTATTCAAATTAACATCAGCATTAAGGAAAAGGTAGCCTGAGCGATGGAGAGCAATCCCCCCAGGATTGGCCAAAGTTCCCAAAAAGGCTATTACCAGAGCTCCCATTAACTGAAAAAGTAACCTGCCTTGATTGGCCAACTGGCTTCTGTTAGTGGTGAAATAGGTCCAATAAGTCACTGCCAACTGGTAAAAAATAGCCACGCCCAGCAAAACAAAACCCAAAAGGAAACCAAAATGGAAATTGGCCCAAAGAGCAAAAAAGGGTAATAAAAGCAAAACCTGCCGCCAATGACCATATTTGCCCAATACCAACCAAGTCATTAATAATGAAGCAAAAAGCCAGCTTATAACCTGCGGTCTAATCCCTGAAAAGGGCGGTAATAAAACTCCAATCATTAGCACAAATAGGCTGGCCAGAAGAGGTCTTCGTCTGCCAAAGACCCACACAGGTAAAATCACAGAAGCTGCGGCAATAACCGCAAAAATAACGGCCAAAAAACCCCAACCCAAAAACCGGTAACCAGCATAAATGAGCACATCAGCCAACCAATAGGGTCTCCAGGGAAAACCTGCCGCCAATGACCATATTTGCCCAATACCAACCAAGTCATTAATAATG
>CAZCAY010000019.1:8431-10663 GCA_964496955.1 uncultured Gammaproteobacteria bacterium | reverse complement strand
GCTATTTTGGCCATGAGCAACCACCATCTACACTGAGTAAACAAGCTGCAGAAATTTGGACCAAACGCAAGTACGGAGATTGGGTGTCTTACGTTTACCATACTTACCAGCTTGCCGATAAACTAGATTGGCTTATTCCTCAAGAGCATCAACTGCTTAAAACCCTTTTGGGTAGTGAATTAGTTAATGATCACACCGAGAAAACCTTAATTATTAGCAGGGCAAAAAGTGAAAACAGTCCTCTCATTAAAGCCTACAATGAAATTGTGGATTTTAATAAAGAAGCTAAGGCTAAAGACACCCAACTCATTTATGAGACCTTCTTGTCTTATAATAAGACAAGCGGTTTTGCCGAATTAGGAACTGATTTGGTTGCCGAGAGTATTTTTAAAATTGCCAGAGGTCTTAAAATGGCTGATTTTAGAGATCAACCGATTAGCTATAAAAGAGAATTCGCCAATCACGCTATTGTCACCCAACACCACCACATAATTCAAGTTCACAATATGCTTGGTATTTTCTCTTGATCCCAATTCTAGTATTCGCGGCGACCTTCAATAGCCCGTCTTAAAGTAATATCATCAGCGTATTCCAAATCCCCGCCCACCGGCAAACCCCTAGCAATCCGACTTACTTTAATTTTCAAAGGGGTGATCAACCTCTGCAAATACATTGCTGTGGCTTCACCTTCCATATCAGGGTTGGTGGCTAAAATAACTTCCTTCACAACAAGACCTTGAGATTTATCTTTCAGCCTTGCCAACAAATCCTTAATATACAATTGATCTGGCCCAATGTTATTAATGGGAGAAATTCGGCCATGCAACACGTGGTACAAACCATTGTAAGCACCAGACCGTTCTAACGCCACCACATCCAAAGGTTGCTCAACGACACAAATAAGGCCGTGGTTGCGATTGGTATCAGTGCAAATTGAGCAAGGGTCAGAGTCGGTAATATTACGGCAAATGGAACAAAGGGTAATTCCATCAACCAAATTGGCAGCTGCCTTGGCTAACCTTTGGGATTCCTCCTTGGGGGCGTTAATCAGATAATAAGTCAAACGAGCTGCTGTCTTAGGACCAATGCCAGGCAATCTTTCAAAAGCCTCCATTAAGTCAGAAACCGCTTTTGGAAGTTTCATACTTTGAAATTATAACTTAAATAAAAAGATGGTGTCATCCTAAAGTGGTGGGAGATTAGATTTGCCCTATTTTAAAAGCCGTCATTACTATCAATCTATCCAAACACCCAAACAAAATCCCTCCTAGAGGGGCAAAATCGAAGACAAGACTTTTTGCATATAGTCGTATGGCGGGCCTAGAAAGAAAAGTCAATTAGCTGCTACCAAACAGTCCTTTGAGGCTATCCACATCACCAATCAAACCACGCATTTTTTTAGCAGCCTGTTCTTGGGACTTTTTAATAGCCTCATTAAGCGTATCGACTAAGTCCTCATCTGATTTGCCGTTAGTTGAGACCGCTTTAATCCGTTGGGCCAAAGAAATGCGCACTACAATCCCGTGCTTTTCAACTTCAATAATTTCATTATCAAGCTCGCGCTGAATTTGCATGGCTTGATCACGCATTTTTTTAAGCTCTTTTAACTGTTGAAATTTGTCAAACATTTTACTCTCTTACTCCTGAAGCTACCAATTTTGGGGGGCATTCTCAAAGCTCTGAAAGAGATGCGTCCACTTGACCTAAATCCTGATCTAGGTTTTCAAGATTGGTATTGTTCAAATCTTGCTCAATAACAGAAACCTCATCAGAGGAGTTAACTTGTCTTAACTCTCTTACTTGCTCATCCACAGGCGTTTGCGGCGCTTGCAAAGACTGACCAACATTTTCAGTTGGTTTAGGTTTAGCCACTAGCTGACGCTGGTAGAGAAAATAACCACCAATAGCCACCACCACAATAGCCACTACTATTATTACTATTAACCCAATATTACCCTTATTGCGCATTTGAGCTTCCCCCCATGCTACCTGAACCAGTTGATGTATTAGCCTTAATTTCTTTCACGATGTCTTTTAAGGAACGGTGATATTCCTGTAAAGCGATTTTGGCTTGACGTACAGCCTCGCGAGCAGTGGTCACCGCTGTTTTAATATCACTAGTGGTATCAATAGCAGCAATTTTAACTCTAGCATCACTAATAGCCTGACTGGCAGCTTGCTTTTTGTCCTTAGCAATATCTACTTGGTTTTTGGCTTTAGTCATATATCTAC
>CAZCAY010000019.1:6638-8421 GCA_964496955.1 uncultured Gammaproteobacteria bacterium | reverse complement strand
ATTTGACAATTCTTGCCTCAATCCTCGCCAAAATATTATCCAAACGGGCCAAAGCTGCCTCAAAACGATCCAAAATTAAATTAAAGACTCTTTTAATGTTTGCCACTACCCTTTCTCGAAGTTCAGCTTGGCGAGTGGCAACCTGAATCTTAACCTCTTCTCTTTTTTCAAGAGCACCTTGGGTTAACGAGGTAGGTGCCCTATCTTTGCTGGGCAAAGGCGAATTGGTATACGGAATCAAGGCAAAAGCAGAGGAAACTAATAGAAAAGCACTTAAGGAAAGGGCAGTAATAACAGCAGCTGTTTTCTTAAGCATTCTAATATATTCTACTTTAACCTTATCCCACACTATTGTCAAGAGGTCTTTTTCAAAAAATGCTTTTAACCCAAACTTCAATCTAGTATAATATCATTTAGAATGGCCTTAGTGATTTCAGGCAGACATTTTGTGGAGACCCCTTATTTGAAAACCTACGCTGAAAAAAAAGTTAAAAAATTCTACAAACACCATCCCAAAATCACTAAAATAACTGTGGAAATGAATTCAGAAACCGCTCATCGAGGCAAGGAAACCGATTACCTTGTTGATATAACCGTCATCGTCCCCAGACACACCTTAACCATTCGCGACTCAGAACGAGATATGTACAAAGCCATTGATAAAGCCTGCGACCGAATGATTAGAGCTCTTACCAAAGAGAAAGAAAAGCACGAAACCCAGCGCAACAAGGCAAACTCGCCCAACCCCTAACAACCCACTCTATTACACCACTCTATTACACTAGAATACTAGAATAATAGAATGGGACAGAGATAAAGTAAAGAAAGAGGGTTTGCTCTCCAGAAATCGGTAGCTGTCTTTGTTAAAATCGCTTATTACCTTCATTGCATTTTTTTTTACTAATCAGCTAAAATTAAGTTAACAAACATGGTCTACAACCTGCCCATTACTTCATTCTACCTTATTATGCTAGCTGGGGTGGCTAGCCTTTTCTATTTCTTACTCATCCCAGCTATTCTAATCAACCACTTCAAAAGTCCTACCCATCGTTTGTTTGCCGCTTACCTTTTTTTCTCCGCAGTTTTTACAGCTGCCGTTTTTACCGCTTACACTACCCAAAACCAAAAGGTGGCAGAAACAGCTTATCTTATAAGCATTGCGCCCTATGTCTTATCAACAGTCAGTTTCTACCTTTTCAGCAAAGCCTTTTGTAAAAGCAAAATAGGGCCAACAGAAGCTTTAGTTGTAGGAGTTATTAGCCTCATTCTGCTGGCTGGAGCCAGCAGCGTTTACCTCCAATTTTTATCTTCAGGCGTATTCCCCAGCTTTTTCGGCAGCGTAGCAATTAGCCCCCTCACTGGGATGTATACTTTTAGAATTGCAAATCTTTCTTACCTCTTTACACCTTTTTTTGTGATAATCTTAACCCTGGCTTGGGTTACCATCATCCAAGGTTATCTTAAAAGCAAGTCACCCATTGAGTCAGAAAGGTTTAAATATTTGCTATTTGGCTTAAGCTTCCTGCTTGCTTCAGCAATTCGTTCAATTATCCCAGCTACCTTCATTAAAGACCTACCAACTGATATTGCCGCTACTTTAATTAATGTGGTGCTCATCACCTATGCCATTTCCCAATACCGCCTTTTTAACATTAACACCGTCTTCTCCAAAATCTTGCTTTATTTTAACGTCACAGTTTTAATTGCTGGCCTATACATAGGGGTAACTCTCTTCCTAAAGCAAAACTTCATCCTAGAAGGGTTATCCCTTGCCACCGTAATT
>CAZCAY010000019.1:0-6628 GCA_964496955.1 uncultured Gammaproteobacteria bacterium | reverse complement strand
CTTGGTCACTTTGTTTTTTCAACCCATTTGGGCAGTCATCCAAAAATTGGCCAATCGGCTTTTCTTAGGCCATCCTTATGATCCAGCAGAATTTATTATTAGAACAGGCAAAGTGTTGGCGGCCCTTACTGACACCAACCAACTCCATCAAAAAGTTGAGGCCTTATTAGCTGAAGTTTTGGGAGTGAATAAGGTCAAATTCTATCCCCAACTGCCCACCTCTCTCAAATCCGACACCCCCATTCTTCTATCAGAAACGGACAATAATAAAATTAGCCAGTTTATGAAAGAAGAGAAGTTAGAACTCCTTGTCCCTTTGCCCCTTAACAACCAAAAAATGGTCGGCGCTTTAGGTTTGGGGCCTAAATCTTCTGGCAAAAAGTACAATCTGGCCGATGTCAATCTAGTTTCAGCAGTCGCCAGCCAGCTGGCTATTGCCTGGCAAAACGCCAAAAATTACGAGGAGATTGTCCACGCTCTAAAACTCAAAGATGAGTTTATTGCCATCGCCTCGGCCCACCTCCGCACACCTATTACAGCTATCTCCGGCTACTTAGACTATTTACTAGGTAAAAAGGGTAAAATCCCAGATGAGGAAAAGGAAACCTTAATTGAACATATTAAAGCCAACAACGAAAGGTTATCCGCTCTAATTGATGAACTGATTACCATTTCTGCTCTTGAACATGGCCGAGTCAGGATTATCCCTTATGAAGCATCTCTGGAAAAGATTGTGACTGATGCTGTATCTGCGCTATCATATTTTGCCTCTGAAAACCGAGTGACAATCTCTGTTTCTTTGCCAGATCCACCCTTGCCACCTCTAAAAATTGATCCTGGGAAAATTACTGAAGCTGTGACTAATGTGATCACCAACGCCATTAAGTTCAATAAACCCAATGGTTCAGTCAAAATTGCCATTACCAGACCAAATGAAAAGACCACCCAAATTATTATTACCGACACTGGCATTGGTATTCCGGCTAATGAATTACCCCATCTTTTTCAGAAATTCCACAAATTAGGACAAATTGCCAATCCTGAAGGAGTAGGCCTTGGTTTATACATTACCAAGCTGATCATTGAGGCTCACCGAGGCAAGGTTAGCATCCAATCCAAAGAAAAGGTGGGGACTCAAGTAACCATCACCTTACCAATCAGTGAAGAAATTCCAGCTGATATTGTGAGTGAACCTATATCTGTCAAGCCTTAATTGGCAAAGATTTCCGCAACCGCTTGCGCCAAATCGTCCTCAACACTAGCTGCTGATGTGAGCTTCTTGGGTTTAAGCACACAAACCACCTTCAACTTCCCCACGCCTAAAATTTCCCTAGCCACTTGGTTAATAAGATTATGGACTTGGGCACTTTCAATCCTTTCTTTGTGAAATCTATAAGCTACCTCTAAAGTCATCACGTTATCAACCAAACTCACAGGTTTGGCTAGCCGCAAGAGTGATTCTACTGAAATATTGTGCTTTTTGACTGCCTTTAACAAATCGGGCCATTTTTGCTCAATTGACTCCAGTTTCTCAGTTGCTAAGGGAACTTTAGCTTTTTCTTCATCAGTTGACAGCGGTGAGGATGGCAATTTGCGCCGAGATTGCTGGCCACTTTCAACATCACCCTCATTCTTTGAGGTAGAAGGATTATCAGAAGCTGAGGCCACCGCCTGCAGGTTATGACTGCTGTCACCTATTAACTCGGCAATAGCCAACTCTAAAGGTAATTGAGCAATAACAGCATTCTTCACTTCATTGGCTGCCTGGGTAAACAACCGAAGAGCCTTTTTAATTGTCGCTTGCGGCCAATTTTGAGCCTGCAATTTCAGTTTTTCTAAAACATCACCGCTATAATAATTGTGAGCAACCATTTCTGCCAAGCCATTAGCAACAAAAAACATTGACCTTAAATATTCAACCAATTCTTCTGTAAACCGCTTCAAATCGCTACCCCTATTAACCACTTCATTGACCAAAATGATTGCTTTATCAATTTGATTAGCAATCAGATAATCAACAAGCTGGGATATGGTATCAACACTAGCCAAGGCGCAAAGTGTATTAACATGCTCTACCTCAATGCGGGTATTACGAGCAGCCAGCTGATCTAAAAGAGATAAGGCATCCCTAAAGCTGCCATCTGCCAATTGGGCAATCCTCAACAGGGCCTCCTGGCTAATATCAACACCCTCTTTATCTGCAACCAAACTCAAAGCTTTCTCCAAATCACTAAGAGAAGCTTTTTTAAAATCAAAACGGGTGCAGCGAGAGATAATGGTGACAGGCAACTTTTCAGCTAAAGTCGTGCATAAAATAAAAACAGCATGGGGAGGTGGTTCTTCTAAAGTCTTTAAAAGAGCATTAAATGCCTCCCCTGTTAACATGTGGGCCTCATCAATAATGTAAACCTTATAACGGCCTTGGGTGGGGGCTAACCTAATTTTCTCGCGCAAGTCCCTAATATCATCAATACCCCGATTGGAAGCGGCATCAATTTCTATTAAATCCAAAAAGCTGCCATTAGTAATGGCCAAACAGGCAGAACATTGGTTACAAGGCTCATTAAAACTGGGCAATTCATCTGTTGATTTTTTTGCAGTTCTGATATTAACTTCACAATTGATAGCCTTTGCCAAAATCCTTGCTGTTGTGGTCTTGCCAGAACCTCTCGGACCAGCAAACAAATAAGCATGGGCAACCTTGCCAGACTGCAAAGCTGACTGCAAAGCCGATTTAATATGCTCTTGGCCAATTAACTCGCTAATCTTTTGGGGTCTATACTTCCTGTAAAAAACCATCCTTGTTAAAACCTAACTAACTATGGTGAATGCCTAACAAATGCAAAATGCCGTGTTCAATTAATGCTTCTAATTCTTTTTCCAAAATAATTCCTTCTTCAGCAGCTGATTTGGCAGCTTGAGGATAGGAGATAACCACATCACCAAGCCTTAAAACATTATCCGGAGGATTAACAAAACCTTTGTGTTTAACCGACGGCTCAAAGCTCACATCCTCTAAAGGAAAAGCTAAAACGTCAGTCGGCTCATCTTTATGCCGAAAAGTGCGGTTTAACTCTTGCATTTTTCTATCACCGACAATCACAATGCCCACTTCCACTTTACCCTTAAGCTTGTGGCGTTTGAGAACATTTAAGGCCACCTTTTTGAGAAAATCACTATCAACTTTATAGCGTGGATCAGTACTAACCAAAACTTTAATCATGGTTATTTAGCCAACTTCTTTTTAACGATTTCCCAAACCAAAGCGCCATCGGCTCGACCTTTTAATTGAGGCATGACTCTAGCCATTACCTGCTGAGCATTGCTTCCAACAGGCCCTATTTCCTCAAGCACTCTCTCAACAATTGCCTCCACCGCCGTTTTGTCTAATTGAGGAGGCAAGTACTTTTGAAGAACGGTCAGCTCATTTTCCTCCTTAGACACCAAATCAAACCTTTGGGCCAATTTAAAGGCTTCAATAGATTCTTTCCTTTTCTTAACCTCTTTTAAAATAACTTCCCTTACCTGATCATCTGATAACGGCCTACCCTTTTCAATTTCGGCATTATGAATTGCTGACAAAAGCAATCTTAAGGCCAAAACACCATCTTTATTAGCCTCTTTAATTAAGGTTTTAAGATCATCTTTGATGGTGTCAACCAACATCCCAAAAAGCCTCAGTTATTTAAAACGCCTAGCATACTTGCGCCTTCTTTGAGCTTCTTCCTGCTGGCGGCGAGTTGATGGTTTTAAGTAAAACTCGCGCTTTTTAAGCTCGGCTAGAATGCCTTCTGTTTGAACTTTGCGGTTAAATTTTCTAATGAGAGAATCCACAGGTTCTCCTGGTTGAGCTATAACCTTCGTTGCCAAAATATCCACCCCCTATCCTTTGCAATTTTTGTTTATCAACCACCACCATCATTCCCGTCTCAGCCACTCACCTGCCAATAAATGCAAATGTAAATGAGGTATGTGCTGCGCCAAACCGCCATTAAAGACTAACCGATACCTCGTATTGGCCAAATCCTTACTAACCACAAGTTTCTTAGCCACCGCCAACATCTGATAAAGCAAACCGGCGTGTTCTGCCTCTAAATGCATCACGCTTTCAATGTGTGTTTTGGGAATAATTAAAATATGGATCTCTGCTGATGGATTAATATCAGGAAAAGCCAAAACCTGATCATCCTCAAAAATAATCTCAGCAGGCACCTTTTTTTGAGCTATTTGGCAAAAAACACACTCTGAAGCAGCCATGTTAAACCTCCCAAACTTAAGAGATTAAATGAAAACCTATTCTAAAATATATTATTGGCCCTAAACTGCCAATTATCAACCTCAAATTTCTGCTAACACCTTGACCACTTCATCTAAACTCAGCTTAGTCGGCACCATATCTGTTCTTTTATTACTGCCATTTAACAGTAAGCACTTTGAAGCGTGCAAAAACCACGTTGATTGGGGATCAAGTTCCTGAAATTTTTTCCAAGCTGGCGTCAAATCCACACCGCGATCATTGCGGGCATAAATTCTCACAAACCCCTTATTAGGATCCTTTCTTACCACTAAAGTGTAACCAATTTTTTCGCCCAATTGTAAAACAGTCTCATTAGTCGTTAAACATGCTAAGGCTTGACCCCAACGGGTTGAAAAGCGCTGACCCTTGGCTAAAATTTCTTCTGCTTCCACTTTGGCTTTATAAACAGCATAGAGAGCATCCAAAAGCTCTAAAGTCAACTCCACAATTGCCAAATCAGAACCTATTGGAACCATTTTCATACCTGAAATTAAAGCCGGCAAGGCCAAATCATATCTATCATCAGAAGCATCTGGCCATAAGATATCCTGGGCATGGTCAATAGCCACTGCTTGGGCTACCATCCTTTCTACCGCCAAATCTGACAAGTGATACTCTTTTTTTAACCAGTCCCAAACCAACTTAGCGGCACATGTATAGTCATTGCTATCATGATGGTCAAAAGGGCCACCGCCTGTGTCCACATGGACCACATCCGGGTTACTACCAGCGGGCTTGCCGTCAATAGTCGACCCCGCATTCGTAAATTTAATCTGAGCATTTTTAAAGTCATCATGAAAGCGCTTTAATAACCAAATGGCCAAAATACCATCAAAGTCAGGACCAACATGAGTGACAATAGTTTTACTGACCAATTCTAGCTCCTTTCTAAAATGATGTTTTGGGCAAATTTTTTACTTTAGAATTCTTTAAAAAATCTTTTTGCAAGAAATTAACCACCGTCAACTGCTAATAATGTTCTTAATAAGCTCTAAAGTTTTAGCCTGAAAGATAGAGACAGCCACCAATTCCCCAATAGCCGCTTTCTCTTCAGCAGGCGCAGTATCCTTACCCAATTCCTTTAACACCTTTTCCACCTCATCAGATGCGACCTGCACATTTTCTGCCTGGCCAATTTCGTTTAGAATAAGGGTAATTTTAACATTCTTTTCAGCTATTGGCCGCCACTTAGTCTTTAAATCATCAAGGCTCATTTTCTCCTCATTCAAAAAATCTTCCAATTTCTTGCCTTGCCGGGCCAACTGAGAGCTCAAACGGGCCAAAAGCCTATTAAGCTCCTCTTCAACTAGTGAATCAGGAGCTTCAACTGTGCTAATAGCCAAGATCTTATCAAAAATTTCAGCTTCCAATTTGGCATCAATTTGCTCTTTAAGAACAGCTTCTAAATCACTCCTTACCAAATCATTTAAGTGGGCCAAATCCTTTGCCCCAATAGCTTGGGCAAATTCATCATTAATCGACCACTTGGACTTACCAGCTGGTTTGTTATCGTCCTTAATATAAATCTTATTGCCATAAGCATCGTAAATAAAACGGCCAGTTCCAGAAACGCTAGCTTGGTTCTCTTTCCCCCCTTCATTCGTTTTTTGGGCAGCTTTTTCCTGCTGTTCCTTCCACATCTCAAAAATGTTGCGCACGGATTCCTCCACATCTTTTTGGGTTATAGATTTGGCCTTTGCCCGTTTCACCCTAATTTGCTTCCAATCTCCAAGCTTAACTTCTGGCTTTTTAAGTACTGTCACCTGAAAAATAAAAGGAGCATCTTTGGCCAGAGAATCAATGGCAATTTTAGGCCTGCTAATAGGGGTAATTTTCTCTTTTATAAGAATTTCACCCAAATATTGAGAAATTAAAGCATTGGCAGTCTCTGTTAAAAGTCGCCCCGGACCAATATGTTGTTCCAAAACATGAATGGGCGCTTTCCCTTGCCTAAAACCAGGAACCTGGATACCAGCTCCTAATTTAACCACCATCTGCTCATAAGCCTGATTAAAAACAGGCTGGCTCACCTTAACCTTAATGGTAATTTCACCCTTTTGAGAGGTAACTTCGTAGTCCATAGCTGGGGAATTATACAGCAAAAAATTAGTCGCCGTCTAGGGTAATTAACGGCTTGCTGTCCATTAACACCTTTCCAGCTAAAATGATTCGGTGAATTGGGAAAGAAGGCAAAATTTGTTCAAAATCTTTTAAAATATCATCTCCAACAATCTTCTTTCTTGTTAACTGCAAGGCCTCATAATAAATGGTGGCTGTTGCTACCCCCATTAAAGGCAAAGAGCTTCTAGTTAAAGCGGCCATGGTCAAACC
>CAZCAY010000018.1:0-10724 GCA_964496955.1 uncultured Gammaproteobacteria bacterium | reverse complement strand
CCAAAGATGATATCCACTGAATATGCCCTACTGAAAAACTCATTTGATCGAAAGGCCCAAATTGTGATGCGCCATAACCCCAAAATCTTGAAACCAAAAGCTGACTCAAAGTGGTAAAGTGAATCTGAAAATTGTAATAGTCGCTAACCACCCCTTTTAGGTTCACAAACCGACTTTCAAAGAGAAGGGGTAAAAGGTAAAAGGAAGACAAAAAAAATGCCACCAACCCAGCCAAAAACAAATAACCACCCAAACGCCATTGATTTGATTCTAAAAGGAAGCCAAAAGCCAAGACCAACAAAAACGGTAAAAACATTACAAACGACAAATTGTGGGTAATTACCAACAGTGAAAGAGATAAAGAAAAAATTAACCAATCCTTCAAATTCCTTCCATCAATAAACCTTTTTAGGAAAAGGACAATTAAGGGGAAAATGATAAAAGCCAATGATTCAGGTAACGCTCCCCTCACCCAAACATCGACTGCTCGGTAGGGGGCATAAAGATAAAAAACGGCAGCCAAAAATGCAGACAAATCAGATTTGAAAAGATATTTTGCCAAGAAAAACATTGAAAGACCAGATCCAACCAAAGAAATGGCAAACAAAATTTTCACTGCGTCAATAATCTGCGTTCCCATTAATACAAAAATCTCACCCATCACATAAGGCAATGGTCCATAGAAATTAAAGAGTGGTTGGCCATAGCCAAAAGTAGAATGAGCAGACCAACGACAAGGAAAAACTCCATCCCGAATACATTGATCAAATTCAAACAGCCGAAAGATATGGATATGAAAATCGTGCATTGAGAAAATCCCAGGCCTCAAAAGCCGCCAGAAAGTAGGGATAATAATTACTATTAAGGATATTAACACTAGAATAGTGCGCCGCTTTCTCAAACGTGCCAAAATAGCCATAATCTGCCGGTTTATTTTTTGACCTCCGATTCAACAATCTTAAAAGCTATTTGCCCATTAGGGTAATAAATCGTTCTTAAGCCTGCCACATTTTTAGGAAACTCATCCGCTCCCCCCACCATTAACCCATTAGGCATTAACTTGTCCTTGTCCCAATTAATATCACGAAACTCGTATTTGCCAAGCTGATACCTCTCTAACTGATCAAGATATAATTTACCCTCCTTCTCATAACGGAGGTAATCTTGGGCATACTGCTGATACATTCTAGGATCTAGCTTAGCATAAAATGCCACAAAAGCCTGTGGTTCAGAATGCGATTTTGAAAAGATGACTTTATCATAGCGTCCCTTAACTGTCTCCACAAACTCAATAACTTGCTTATAACCAAACCTTAAACTTTCAGGAGGATTTTGGGGTAAGTGAACTAAATAACTCTCCAAAACAAACATCAAACTCATTGCTGCAATCACAACTACAACTACCATAAAAGTCTTCTGAAATCTGGTCGCAATTTGCCGATAGATAAAATCAACCCCCACAGCTGAAAAAATCGAAAAAATAGGCACAAATGTCACAGCCCTGTTGACATGCATTACTCCTACGGTTAAAGCAGCAGGTAATGGAGCCAAAAGCAACCATAACAATAAGACAAACCTTACCTTCTTATATTTGGTTAAAGCCAAGATCCCAACCAATACCAAAGGTAGTTGGAAAAGGTAAAGGAGAGGGGTGCCTGGTAAATTGGCATATGAGAAGGAAGGACGATTGGGGGTAAATAAAAAAATTGGGGAAAAATAGGATAAATAATTCTCCAAAAAGTTTGTTGACCAAAAGTTTAACTTATTGTGAAAGATCCGGCAAAGGCCATCTGGCAAGGTCTTGGTGCATAAAAAACGGGCTTCATTCAAAGGGGCGAGCTGGCTCTTAGCAAAAATGGAAACGTCAAAGAGCCGTGGTTGCGGTGAGAAAAGAATAGGTGCCAAAAAAATTAGAAAAACTAAGGTTGGTAAAAAAAGCCATTTCAGTTTAATCTTATCTTTAGCCCACCACCCAAGACCTATTATTAAAAGAGGGATAAAAAGTTTAACTGATTGATACGTGTAAAGCGCAAAACCAAAGGTTAAAAAAGAGAGCAAAAAGAATTGCTTATTTTCTAGTCCCTTTAAAAACAAAAGCAAACCCAAAACCAAAAAGAAAGGTACAAGGTTTGCTTCAAGAGCAGTGCGAGAGAACTGAAAGTGCCAAGGAGAAATGGCTAAAAACAAACTACTCAAAGCTGATATTAAAAAATTTCCAAAAAGCTTTTGGCTGAGGAAAAAAAGCAAAATGACAGTGGCAGTTCCCACAACCGCCGATGGCAATCTGACAGCAAATTCTGATAAACCAAAAAGAGCAACTGAGGGTATAGTCAAATAAGTATAAAGCGGTGGTTTAAAATCACCAAAAGAACGTGGAAACAAAGGCAGAAATTCTCCCCATTCATCACGGCCAGTTTTTAAAATTGACCACGCTGTGTAACCCTGAATGGCTTCATCCCCTGAAAAGCCTGCTGGGAATCTGTCAATAAAAGGGAAACGCAGCGCTATTGCCAAAACCCCAATTACAACTAAAGTGAGAAATCCCTTCTGCATTTCAGACCAAATTTAAAAACTAATGCCACATAAATGGGAACGGCAGTTTATCCCAATTCTCAATTATGTATAAAACAGAGCGAGTGTTCCATAAATAAAGTCGGTGGATTAGCACAATTAAGATCGCAAACCATAATCCAAAAAGAACTTTTTTCCTGGTTATCTGCCTACCTAAAAGACCGGCTATTAAAAAGCCGACAGCTATCACCCTAATAATCCATGACGTATTTAAGTCTGGGTGAAAAACAGAATAGCCCCAATGGAAAGTAGATAAAAATGGAAAAAGGAAAAACAGACCCATATTAACAACAGAAGGTTGAGTAAAAATCTTGTGGATTAATGAGGCATAACCAAGGGCAAAGAAAACCGCTAATGGGAAATAGTACCAAGGGTTATTATCCCCACCCAAAATTGTCGCTACTAAAATGTAGGCCAAGGTTGCCAAAATAATTTCCCTATCCTTTTTAAACTTTGATAGATACATTAGAGTAATTAAACCTCCAGCCACCAACCATCAAGAGGAAAACCTCTAAAAAAAAATTCGGCTCACCACCTCATAAAGATTGATTGGTCATAGAGCTGCCCTAGAAGCATAAGCCAAAAGAATCCTTACAAATAATTCTTGACCAATAAAATAAGTGTATCCAAGGTAGGCTACAATTGGTAGGATACTGCTTGCCAAAAAGTATAAAAATTGTTTCCTTGAAGCTTGCCAATAAAAAAGGATTAATATCCCTGCCAAAATCGCACTCACCCCCGAGAACTTGGCCAAAAACGCCAAGCCGGCAGTAAAACCGGCTACCAACCAAAAGAAAAGCTTCTGGTGAGACTTTGCCCAAAAAAGTGCCAATAATGAAAATAGAAGCAAAGGACTGAGAACATTTTCAGCTAAAGCTAATCTAGAGGCAAAAACTGCTGAGGGGATAACCGAATAAACTGCAAAAGCCACTACCCCAACTAAAGGGTTATAGAGTTTAGCCATTAGCACAAAAGCTAAAATCCCTGTTAGATAAGACAACCAAATTGCAGGTCGGCGGAATTGATCTGCAGTAACTTCAGTGAATGTTTTAACACTTTTGTCCAAGCCTAAAGCGTAAATGACACCAGCTAATGGTGGGTAATCCAGATCAGGTTGAACAAGGTTAATATACCGGTCGCCAATACCATAAGCAAACTTAATAACAGCTACTGATGGCTTGGGGAAATTAAAAAAGTTAAAAATATTAGGCAATTTTCCTTCTGTTTTTAAAGAAAACCCATCCACATCACCTGAATAAAATTGACCCTTTTGATATTCCATTGAGCTCCTATCAGACCAAGCCACCGGTATACCAGTTTCTAAAACACTTTTGCCAACCCACACATGGGCATACTCATCAAAAGTCACACCAACTTGAGGAATATATGAATAACCTAAGGTTTTTAATGGTAAAACCTGTACTGCCAAAGCTGCGATGATAGCTATTGATAATAAGAAAAGGCGATGGCGAAAAAGGAAGTGTATTAATACGCCTCTATATTTCCAAACTGTGCTCTTCACTCTGTTGACAAAATTAACTTCTTTCTTCATTGGCCGCTTAACAAATAAAAAATTGGTTGACCAAAACCATTTCTAACAACTTTCAAAATCTGCACTCCTTTGGCCACTTCCCCTCCCAAAAGATTATCTAGGGCAATATCATCTCTGGCTGATGCCAAATACAAGGTTTTAACATCTAATAGAGGGGCAATTGCCTCTAAACCCTTAGGTCCTCCAATCAATGCTCCAAAATAAAATTTGTCAGCAAAGCGGAAGCCATCAAATCCAGGCAAGATGCCTGGATAAGCCTTATCGCCTGTAAAATTTTGGTGAAATTTGGCAGGATCATATGCCAAATAAAACAAAAAGCGGATTAAGGCCGGTTCATAAGTGTTATTGATAATAATTTTCTCATACTTATTCTGATTTTCCCTAATATAAGCAAAAGCATCCTTATAACCTATTTGCCACCAACGCCAAGAAACAACTGGATAGTGAACATAATAAAGATGCAAATAACTAGCTAGATTAGCCACTGCTATACCAAATAAAATAGAAACTGTCAATAAACCTAAAAAATTTTTTAAAATATTGGTTGATAACCAAACTGCCCCCAAACCGGCAAAAATCACTAAAGGAATAAGCAAAATAAACAATCTCGTAGCATGGCCCCCTCCGTCATATGTTAAGCTCGCCGGTATGGGAGCTGCTATTAACCACGAAAAAAGCAAGGCTTTACTCTGAAACGCTATCTTTTGGTCTCGCACAAAAACAAAAACGCCAATTAAAAGCAGTGGTAACATAAACCAGTAAAATTGGCCCATTTGCCCAACCGAATGTCTGCCAACAGGATCACCGTCGGTGAATAAAAATTGGGGAGAAAAAGCCCATAAATAGTTTCGACTGGCTTCAAAAAGGAAAGAGAGAGGTTTGTTGTGAAAGATAAAACCACCATTTTTGTCAATCTCTCTTGATAAATTAATATTTTTTTCAATTGCTGGATTGACTGCAACGCTAATGAGACCAAACCTGTGAGCCGCATGTCCAAACGCCACCTGCCAACCAAAAGACAAAAAGATTAAAACAAAAACCAAAATAGCCGCCTTATACCAGGCTCTCAAAGCCGTTTTTACCAATTGCCGCCTGTAAATGACTATTAACGACAACACAAAAAGCGGCGTAAAGACGGCAGCTGTAGAGTAAGTGTAAGGAGTAAGAGCAAAAAGGACAGCTGAAAGCGTCAGAAATTTTGGCTTGGCAAGACCATACAAAAAGAGCCATGTGGCCGTTGTTAATAAAAACAAAAGCAAGGTAACTTCAAACCCTGCTCTTGAGTAATGCAAATGCCATGGGGAAATAGCCAACCATAAAGCGCTCACTAAAGCCAATCGGCGATTACCAAACAATTGATTGGTCAAAAAATACACAGCCACTATTCCCAAAATCCCCCAAAAGGCAGCAGTTAACCTCACTCCCCATTCATTCAAACCAAAAACTGCCACAAAGGGTACTACTGAATAAATAAAAAGAGGAGCGCGCCATTCTGCCAACGACTGAATATAAACTGGCAAAAAATGCCCTTGGATATCGCGGCCAGTTTTCAAAATTGAATAAGCCTGATAACCCACATCCAGCTCATCGCCAAAAAGCTCAGGAGGCACAGCATCAAGTTTATAAACCCTTAAAAAGACTACCAGGATGAAAAGGAAGAAAACAATAAACTTAGATAAGTACTTTTTACCTAACATTGACCTACTCAGATTTTAAAAATAACCAAACTGCCAAAATGCCCAAAATTGTTATCAGGAAAAAGAATGGGACTATAAAAACCAAGTCATGAGTTAACCTCGCACTAAAGACTGCCAAACTATTTTTAACCAATTGCCCAGGTTCTGGCCTAAAATAGGTGATAAAGAAAAGATCACCATCAATAAATTTGTCACCAGCCAACGCTTGACCATAAGGGTAAAGATCTTTGGGGGAGTAACCAACCTCTATACCATTTTCCCATGTTGATGTTGGCGATTTGATAGACACTAAATATTTCCTACCTCGTGAATCAGCAATGGGTGGAAAATCAAAACGAACTGTTGTGCCATCACCAATATTCTGACCTTTGACCACCACCTGCCTCATGATAATTGAAGGAAAATCCAAATCAGCTAGACTAAAAATAACCTCCTCATTGTTTTTTAGCTCCCGATTTCTCAAATACAAAACGACCGTTTTAAAATTGTTGTGATTTGAGACAAAACTTTGTCCAACAATTTGGTCCTGATAAACTCTCACTAAACTGTCTTCAAATGTTTGCTGGGCATCAACGTCTATTCTAACACAGCTACCAATAGGAATGGTAAAAAGAACAGTCCAATATCTATAATCAAGCTTAATAAGACAATCTTAAATCTGCTCATTGGGTTTATGACCTTTTAGGAGATTAACAATTGCCAAAAAACTTACCGTGGCAAAGACGGTATGGGCAATTTTCTGCAAAACCACTGGGTCATAAAATTGGCCAACAATTGAATAAACGCTTGGGAAAAACTCGTATAAACTACTAATTGGCCTTAAAAGACCAAAAGTGACAAAAAAGAATCATTAAAGAGGAAAAACAAAGCCAAAAAACGATAAATTAATTAGATAATAAGCAAGCCTCGCATTTGAAAGAGTAAAGAACAAAACTAAAAAGGGAGCAAGCCATACTCCCCATTGGGGATGAAAATGCGACAGAGAAAATACGCTTAATAAAACCGCAAAAAATAAATCCATATCTTGTCTATCTGTCCAACCTTTTTGCTAATAGCCAGATACAATAATAAACAATAAACGCCAACAAATATGATCAAGCCATCACCAAAACCCAAATCAATACTCCCCACCAACACCCTGCCTGATAATCCCGAAAAAAGGACTATCTCACGAAAGGAGCGAGAAAACAAAAAAGGAAAAATTGTTACAATACCAGGCACTAATCCAATCACAACCAATTTAATTCTTTCTCTTACTGTATACCCACCTAAAATGGCTAAAAATGGCAGTAGTAAAAAGGGATATAACTTAAAAGACCCCGCCACACCAAGAATGAGGGCAGCCAGATGTATTCTCTGATTTAGGGCAAAGAGCAATGACAAGACCACAAAAAAAGTTGACAACATATCAACATTCCCAAAAACAGCAACTGAATAAATGACAATAGGGCTCAAAAGCCAAAGAAGGAAAACTCTTTTTTTTTACTTCGTTCATCTGGTACCAACCTGATAAGGGTAAAAGCTAAGGCCATATCTAAAATTAACAATGGCCACTTGGTGAGGAATAAGAAACGAAAAAGACGGGGTTCTAAAAAAGAATTGGCACTAGCATCCAACAACCAAGTCATAAAGTGTGGGCCTAAAAAGGGGCGAAGCAAAAACTGAATCGTCCCTAAAGTAAAATAAGTCAAAGGCGGATACGGGAAAAAACTATAGAGAGCAGTTCCCTGGTTATTAACCAAATAATCATAAATATTCAAAATCCCTCTAAATGAAAAGAATGAAACATTGTAAGCAATACTTTTGGTGTCTGGATGAAACAAAAAGGTAGCTAGCACCAAACGAAGAAGAATGCCAACAGCAAACCATCGCCCAAAAAAATGGTAGTTGATTTGTTTGGCCGAAATCCCAATAACCAATCCATATAATCAGCTTAAAGCAAAAAAACTATACGCCCTAAACCTTTGCCCTAACCACAATACTGCGGTTAACAAATGATATTTTAATACGCCGTGATATATTTTACTACTCTGTCTCAATAGAAAGTAAGCTTGAGAACCAATTTTTTTAGCTGCCGATCCATGTTCGTGAATAATTCTAGCCTTGGGGTGCCAAAAAATTTTCAGGTCTGTTTTTTTAGCTCTGCGACACCAGTCCAAATCCTCATAGTACATAAAGTACTTTTCGTCAAAAAGGCCAATTTTATCAATAGCAGCCTTTGGAATTAACATGGCAGCCCCCACAACAGCCTCAACTTCAACTGGGTGGTCAAACGGCGGTGTAAATTTCCCATAAGCTCCCTTTCTTCCTAACCAATATTCCCAAATAGCATTTTTAATAGATGGTAAATTGTAACAAGAAGCTTGTGAAGAACCATCAGGATTTAAAAGTTTTGGACCAACTGCGGCCAGCTTTGGGCAGTTTTTAGCAAAATTAATTAGAGTCTGTAGAGCGCCAGCAGTTAATTGGGCATCTGGATTAAGCAAAAAATAGTAATTAGCACGAACTGCTTTTATGCCTTGATTGGCGGCTTTGGCAAAGCCTAAATTCCTTTTGTTTTGAATTAACTTAATTCCAGCAAATTTCTTTATCACGCTTACAGAACTATCTGATGAGTGGTTATCAACCACAACCACTATCAAACCAGGAATTTGAGCCCAGCGCCTAATAGACTCAAGACACCTCTTAATCGCTTCTGCTGTGTTGTAATTAACAATGATTACTGCCAATTCAATTTTTCTCATCATTTGTTTTGCGCCAAAGAAATAAAACCAAAAATACTAATATTCCGCCAACTACTACAATGGCGCTCTTAACAATAACCACATTGCCAATCAAAAAATTCAAAAAACTAATGTTAGGTTGTAAAAAACCACTGTACAAATTTAGCAAATGAAAAAAAGACAAAAATAAATACGCTCCCCAAAAACCTAAAGAGCTCTCTCCTGTTAAGAGCAAGAATGGTAAAGAAAAGGCCAAATACCTTTCATGCATTCTAGTTAAAAATAGAAAAGCTGCTATGATGAGACATCCTGCAGTAATAGCGGTTACTTTCGGTCTGGTTCTTTTAGCAAGCAATAAAAGAGAAGGCAATAAAAACAGTATTGTTAGAAAATAACCCCATAGTCTGTATGATAAACCCAAAAATCTGTCTAAATCGGTAGGATTTTCGGGTGCAAGAACAAAATACCAAAAATTAAAAGCGTTCTCATAAACTTTGTCCGTTACAAAGTCAACAGCACCAATATAAAAATTAAGAGAGGTTAATGGGTTGTGGGTAAAAAAAGGACAGTATGAAACTAACACCAATAGAACAATGGCAATGGATGCTTGAATAACCTGCACGAGATTAAAATACCTTAAAAAAATCACAATTATTACTGGCATCAACAACCAAACGGTTTGCTTGGTTAAAATAGCAGCAGCTATGAAAAAGATGGCTGGCCACAATTTTTGGGCAAAAACAAAATAGATTGACCCCAAAACCCATGCCAATACTACAGACTCAACCTGCCCCCAGTTTGCTGATGAATAAAAAACAGCTGGATTTAACAAATAAGCCGCGGTTACTAAAACAGGCCATTTATTCTTCAAAACATTTTTAGCAATGAGAAAGATAAATAAACCAACTAATAAATCGCTAATAATAGCTGGCATTTTCAAAAAAGCAGCCAATAAATTTTGATTATCGTAACTGAAGAAATAAACAAGTTTTGAAGGGAAAACTGGAACATTCAAATTCAAAAACCAAACAACCTGATGCACCAAAACAAATAAGATATAAAAAAGGGCAAAAGAAAGCATCAAAAGCGGACCATAGGTAGGATAAGCTGTGTTTATTGATCCAAAATCACGGTGATAGAAATTCGCCAAACCCTTTTCAACGATACTTTTGCCCCAAACAAGGTGATTGCCTACATCACCAGAATAAAAAGGCAAAACAATCACAATTCTCAACAAAAAAGCTGCCAAAAATAATACCCAAACCTTACTCTCGAAATCATCAACAAGGGCTTTAAGCATTGAGAAATCTGGCCAAAATTTCTTCATCGGCTACCTTACATTCCACCTTTTCCCGCTTTCTTCTGGCTAAGACCTGAGGTAACTTTAAAGTAGCCATCAAAAATGGCTGCCAAAAATTGCCTGTGGCTAATTTTGAAAAGAGAGCTTTTTCGTGCTCTAAAATCAGCCTTCGGCTGGTTATATTCTTCCAAATAAAAAGCAATTGATTACGTTGGCTAATCTTATCAATATAACTACTGGGAAAATTTCTCCTAATAGTGGAGCCCATATCATGATCAACTATACTTTTGGGTTCCCAGTAAATCTCCCAACCTCTTTTCCAAGCCCGGTAGCAAATGTCAATATCTTCCCAATAAAATGGTTTATAAATCTCATCCATACCCCCTAGCTGAAGCCACTTTCTTCTTGAGAAAGCAGCTGACCCACCTGAGGCCCAAAATGAAATATGGGTTTTATTGATGGGTTGACCCATCCCATGTTCAATAAAACCACCACTAAACCTGGCCCACGCCCATGAACGTTTTTTCTCTGCACAAGATACAGCAAAAACCTTATCATTTCGAAAATGGCGAACAAGGGGAGCTAAAAATTCTTGACTTGGAGTCACATCTGTATTAAGTAAGACCACTATTTCACCAGAGGCAACAGCCACCCCATCATTGACAGAAACAACAAAACCTAAATTTCGGTCATGTTTAATTAATCTCACGCCATCAATTTTTTCCAAAAAACCCACTGAATCGTCAACGGAACCATCATCAACAACAATGACCTCATCAGGGTTAGCTCCCAAAACAGACGGCAAGTTTCTCCTCAAAAGACGACTACCATTAAAATTAGGAATGATAATGGAAACTTTCATTCTGTTAATCGGACTTTGA
>CAZCAY010000017.1:0-11257 GCA_964496955.1 uncultured Gammaproteobacteria bacterium | reverse complement strand
ATTATCCTATCATATTGTCAAAGGTTGGGGGTTTTTGAGCTTACATGCAGAATGGGAGAAAGTTAATAATTATTGGCTCTGGGCCGGCTGGTTTAACAGCTGCCATTTATGCAGGAAGGGCGAATTTGCAGCCTTTGGTTATTGAGGGAAATGAGTTTGGTGGTCAACTGATGCTAACTACAGATGTTGAGAACTACCCTGGCTTTCCAGAAGGTATTTTGGGTCCTGAGCTTATGGCATTGTTTAAAAAACAGGCAGAACGGTTTGGTGCTGAGTTTCTTTCAGGGGCTGTGACTGCTGTGGACTTTTCTAGACAACCCTTTAAGATTTGGGTTGGCGATAGGGAGTTGACCTCTCAAGCAGTGATTGTGGCTACTGGCGCTTCGGCAAATTGGCTGGGCCTAGAATCAGAGCAGAGATTAATTGGTAGAGGCGTTTCTGCCTGTGCTCCTTGCGATGCGCCCCTTTTTAAGGGTAAGGAAGTGGTAGTGGTTGGGGGTGGCGATTCGGCAATGGAGGAGGCTTTGACCTTGACTAAATTTGCTAGCAAAGTGAGCATTATCCACCGGCGCTTGCAACTGAGGGCATCTAAAATTATGCAAGAAAGGGTTAGAAATCATCCCCAGATTAACCTTATTCTTAATACTGTTGTTGAGGAAATCTTAGGTGAAGACCGAGTAAGGGGAGTGAAGTTAAGAGATGTGGCCACAGGTAAGGTTTTTGAAATGGATTGCCAAGGTGTCTTTGTGGCCATTGGTCACACTCCCAATACCCAAGTCTTTGCTGGCCAGCTTGATTTGGATGAAAAAGGCTATATTAGGGTGACAGAGCACACAAGGACAAGTGTTCAAGGTGTCTTTACAGCAGGCGATGTTCATGACCATTATTATCGGCAAGCTATTACTGCTGCGGCCTTCGGTTGCATGGCCGCAATTGATGCTGAGAAATGGTTAGACAGCCAAAACTAACTAGAAATAGAAATTTATGCCTAAGACCATTTTAATTATTGAGAGCGACCTTTTTATTTTAGACCTTTACCGATTACTGTTTATGAAGAAAGGTTTTGATGTGCTAACCGCCACCGATGGCCAAAGTGGTTTGGAAATGGCTAGAAAGAATCGGGTTGATGCGGTGCTTTTGGGACTGATGTTGCCAAAGGTTAGTGGTTTGGAGGTATTAAGAAATTTAAGGCTAAAGGATAGCCCCACTGCCAACACGCCAGTTTTTATCCTTTCTAATTTGGGTCAGGAAGAAGTTGTAAAGGAAGTTTTCAGTCTTGGTGTCCAAGGGTATATGGTGAAAGCTGATTGGTTACCTCAACAAGTGGTTGATAAAGTTACCAATTATTTGGAGAGGGGTAAAAGTCAAAAATGATGGTTTTGACTAAATTTGCCCAATCCTGCTTTAGAATTACTGTTGGCCGAAATTCAATTTTAATTGATCCTGGTGTTTATGATTACAATTCTGGCAACTGGTCTTCAATTGCCAACGCGAAGCTCGATGCTGTCTTTGTTACCCATCAACACCCTGACCACTGTGATTTGAATATTCTTAGTGCTTTGGATGAAAAACGCCTGCCGATTTTTGCTAACCAAACTACTAAAAAATGGCTTCTTCAATCAGGTATTAAGGCTAATTTAATCGATCCAGGTGGGGATATTAAAATTGGGGCAATTAAAATTATGGCTTTTAAGCTCCCTCATTTTAAGCTGCTTTTTTGTCCAGGTTGTAAAGATGTTATATCTGCTAATATCACTGTTGATAAAAAGTGTAGTTTGCATCCTCACTTATTACCCCTGCATGTTGACGGTCCAGAGAATATTGGCCTTTGGGTTAATGATATTTTTTTCCATCCAGGTGATAGTCTTGAAAGTCCAGCCGTTACTGTTCAAAATGTGGCTGTGCCCATTGCAGGACCGACTGTGAGTTATGAGGCGGCTTGGAGTTTGGTAGTAGCCGTAGGGGCGAAGATAGTTATTCCCATGCATTATTCCAATCCAAAATATCAGGTGGATCCCAAGCTCTTTGCTCAGGCTAACCAGTTGGCTGTAAAGGTCCAAATATTGGACTGGGGAGAGGAGATAACCATTTAAATGTTAGATCAGAAGCAAATTTTGGCAAAACTGAGAGCGGTCAATGATCCTGAATTGCATGTATCAATTGTCGATTTGGGGCTTATTTACCAGATTAGGGTTGTTAATAATCAAGATGTAGAAATTTTAATGACTTTAACTACACCCGGCTGTCCTTTAAGTGCCTATTTTGAGCAGCTTATTATTGATAAGGTGAAAGAAATTCCCCAGGTCAGAAATGTGGAGATTAAATTGACTTTTGACCCGCCGTGGGACCCTTCACGGATCCAATCAGAAGCCTTGAAAGCAGAATTGGGCTTACTTTAGAAACGTTTTGGCAGGTGTAATTTTTTGAGGGTTGGTGGGAACGGTTTTAGCTAGTTGTGAAAATTTGAGACTTGACAAACCCATTATATTGTGTTTATTCTGAAAGTAAGCCACAAGATATTGTGTTATTAGCCAAAATTGATTAGTGAAGTGTCCATACTGCGGTTTTATAGATAGTAGGGTTATTGATAAAAGAGAGTCAGAGGACGGTAAGTTAATAAGACGGCGACGTGAGTGTTTAGATTGTAGCAAGAGATTTACCACCTTTGAACGGGTTTCAGAATTAGATGTCTTGGTTGTTAAGAAGGACGGTAGACGAGAGAGTTTCGATAGAGCCAAATTAAAAGCTGGTATTGTTAAAGCTTGTGAAAAGAGACCAGTTCAAGCAGAACAGATTGAAGCGCTTGTTGATTGGGTTGAAGCTGAAATTAGAAAAAAACATCAAAATGAGGTAACGAGTAAGCTGATTGGCGAATTGGTTATGAAACAGCTTAAAAAATTAGATAAGGTAGCTTATATTCGGTTTGCAAGTGTCTATAGAGAGTTTGAAGATATTGATGATTTTATCAAAGCTATTCGCAGTTTAAGTAAAAGGAAATGAGTTGGTAGTTATGCCAAGAGGACGTCGACCCAAAATTAGCCTTAAGGAGATTTATACTTTAGGCAAGCAGATTCCACCACCTCCTTCAGATTTAGCAGAACCAGTGTTATCAGAAAATTCTTGGTATGTTGGCCGCACTCGTTATGCTAGGCGCAATGAAAAGGGTGAGCCTATAGAAACCGCCAAAGAGATGTTCTGGAGAGTTGCTTATAATATTGCCACTGCCGAAAGATTATATGGTGGTAAGGAATCTGACCATTTGGAAAAAGCCCGTCAGTTCTATGCTTTAATGGCTTCTCAGAAGTTTATTCCCAATACTCCGACAATGCTCAATACCGGTAAACCTAATCAACAATTATCAGCTTGTTTCGTCTTACCCGTTGAAGACAATATGGAGAGTATTTTGAAAACCATGGCTGATATGGCTTTAATCCATAAATCAGGTGGTGGTACAGGCTTTTCTTTTTCTAGATTAAGGCCGTATGGGGATATTATTTCTACTAGCGGTGGAACAACAGTTGGGCCAGTTTCATTTATGCAGGCCTACAATGATGTTACCACTCAAATTAAGCAGGGTGGGGTTAGAAGAGGAGCTAATATGGGTATTTTGCATATTACCCATCCTGACATTTTGCGTTTTGCCGTCCATAAGGTTGATGAGTTCACTTTAACTAACTTCAATATTTCCGTTACCGTTACTGAGGAGTTTATGGAGCAAGTTAAGCGGGATGAGAAATATGTCACTGATGATTTTAATTATGATGAGGTTATTGCTGAAATTAAAGAGGCACATGCGATTAGAGATGTTGACCTTAAATTGGTACGTATCGAGGCGGGGGTTAAAAAACTTTATGACTGGTGTCGGGCAACTCATGAGGATGAGGGGTATGAATTGATTAATCCACGCACTGGTAAGGCGGTAGATAAACTTAATGCGAAAAAGGTTTTTGATTTGATTACCAGATTAGCTTGGGAGTATGGCGATCCGGGGATGATTTATATTGATCGGATTAATAAATCAAGAGCCAATCCCACTCCCCAACTTGGCCAGATTGAGGCTACTAATCCTTGTGCTGAGCAGCCATTATTGCCTTATGATGCTTGCACTTTGGGCAGTATTAATTTGGCTAAGTTTTTTAAAGAGGGGTCGGCTCCGTGGTGGCAATCACCTGATGAGGCTCATAATTGGCGCGATAAGATTGATTGGTCTGGTTTGAAACAAGCTATTCATTTGGCTGTTAATTTTCTGGACAATGTTTTGGATATGAATGAGTATCCTATTCCTGAAATTTTTGAGATGACTAGAAAAATCAGGAGAATTGGGTTAGGAGTGATGGGGTTTGCTGATTTACTAGTTCAGCTAGGTGTGGGTTACAATACTCATTTGGGTTTGGAAGTGGCGGAATCGGTTATGAAATTTGTTCAAGAGGAAGCCGATAATGCTAGCTGTCTGCTGGCTAAAACCCGGGGTGTTTTTCCAGCATTTAAAGGTTCAATCTATGATAAACCAGGTGGAATTAGACCACGCAATGGTGCTAGAACCACCATCGCGCCTACTGGCACTATTTCTATGTTGGCGGGGTGTTCTTCTGGGATTGAACCCCACTTTGCCATTACCTTTAGTAAAAATACAGTTGAGGGGAAGAGATTATTTGAGACTAACCAATATTTTCTCAGAGTGGCCAAGGAGTTAGGGTTTTATTCTGATGATTTGTTAGAAAAGATTGAAAAAAACAATGGTTCTGTGCAAGGGATTGAAGAAGTGCCCGAACATGTTCAAAAGATTTTCGTGACAGCCAGAGATATTAGTCCTGAGTGGCATGTGAAGATGTTGGCAGCTTTTCAAAAGTATACAGATAATGGGGTCTCAAAGACTATTAATTTTCCCAATCAAGCTACAGTTGAAGATGTAAGATTAGCTTATTGGCTAACTTATGAGACTAAATGCAATATGATTACTATTTACCGTGATGGGTCAAGAGAAAAACAGGTTTTAGAAACCAAAAAGACCGAATCATATTATGACCAGTTAGCTGGCAAGACAAAGGACGGTAAGAGCTCATCGATGCCTCTGGTGAGAAAAGAACCAACGCCTGCTGAAGCTTGGGGAATGAGGATTAGGAAAAGAGCTGATGTTGGTTATGTTTACACTTCAGTTTTCAAGAATGCAGAAGGTAAACCAGTGGAGGTTTTTGTAACTATTGGCAAAACTGGCGGATATATAGCAGCTGCTGCTGAAGTCACAGGCCGATTGGCGTCCAGAGCCTTAAAGTATGGAGCTACTTTAGAAGAGATTGCCAGTGATTTAATAGGGATTACTTGCGGTACTCCCTATGGGGTTGGACCAAACGCTATTTTGTCTGCTTTTGATGCGGTGGGTAAATCTATTTTAGAAATTGCCGGTTCCAAACAATTGGCCTTTATTGATAATGATAGTGGGTCACAATCAGCAGATTTTCCAGTGAACGGAGAGATAAACAATAAAAAAGCTCAGTTAATGCTCTCCCAACCAAAGAACGATAGTACTGGCCAAAATAGTTTGGTCAATGGAGAGTCAATGGATGGCAACGAAGATAGCGTGCTAGCTGAGAAGAAAGTTAATGCTAATGGTCAATCCTCTTCTGGAAATCACTTAATGGCTATTAATCTTGAGAATACCTTGTTTGGTAGTTGCCCCAATTGTGGCAGCCCTCTAGTGGCTTTGGAGGGTTGTATGGGAGGAACTTGTATTAATCCTGTTTGTGGTTGGAGCAAGTGTGGCTAGGGCCAGTTTTTCTCCTCAATAGCGTCTTTGTGGTTAGCAATTCTTGCTAAGGTAAAAAACCAATCAGACAATCTGTTAATAAAGGATAGGGTATTCTTGTTAATTTTTTCCTGATGAGACAGGGCAACAATAGCCCTTTCTGCTCGTCGGGTGATTGCTCTGGCCAGGTGCAAATTGGCTGCTAGTTGACTACCATCAGGTAGAATGAAATTCCTAAGAGGGGGTAGTTGTTTGGACCACTTATCAATTTCCAGCTCCAGTCTTTTAATTTGGCGTTTACTAATTCTTTGGAAATTGATTTTAGTATTTGGTGGGGAGGCTACATCTGCGCCTAAGGTAAATAATTCTTTTTGAATTCTGGTTAATTTTTGGGCTATCTCTTCATCGGGTTTTGAAGCAGTAATGGTTCCTATAAAAGAGTTGAGTTCGTCAATATGACCACAAGCCTCAATTCTTAGCGAATTCTTTTCAACTCTTTGACCTCCGAACAGAGAGGTGGTGCCATTATCGCCAGTCTTGGTATAGATTTTCATCAGAATTTGCTTACGCGTATTATATCCCACTGCCTAGTCTCTGACAACAAATGCAATTACCGCGACTACTATAGGTTGATAATCTGATGATTGACAACCCTACCCATGTGGGGTAGGATAAAGGAGATGCAGAAAAAGGTCAAAATTCAAGCTCTTAAGAGGTTAAAATCAGCTCGTGGCCATCTAGACCATGTCATTAAGCAAGTGGAAGAAGAGGAATACTGCATTGAAATTTTGCAACAGTCGTTAGCTGTCCAAGCTGCTTTAAGAGCGGTGGATAAAATCATTCTAAAAGGTCATTTAGAAGAACATGTAGCTCGAGCAATTCAGGGCAAGAACCGCCAACGATCAATCCAAGAAATCATTGAAGTCTTTGAAAAGGCCAGAAAATAATTTGCTTTTGAAGTCTAATGATAAAAGGGGGTGATTAGAATGCTCGCTCATGCGGTGCGTTTGGGTACTAATTCAGCAGAGAGATTGTTACCTGAAGGAGGTTACTGGCCAGACCACCATCCTATGATGGGGTTAATAGGTACAAACTCTGCTGTCTTTTGGTTGGTTTGGATTCTGTGGGTGATAACTTGGATTCTTATTATTGTGGTGCTATTTGCTCTGGCGCGTTGGCTTTGGAAAAAGGGGGACAAAGGTCGCTAAAGAAGTCTTTGAAAATCAGTTGAATTTGTTGCCTGTAAGAGGAACACGCTTTTGCTAATTGGAGGGTTATCATTTGATTGAAAATTTAAGATGGACGAGCAAGAATTAATCGTTGAGGAACGTTATACGTGTCCGATGCATCCTGAAGTAAAGTTAGATAAACCTGGCCGTTGTTCAAAATGTGGGATGGGGTTAATCAAATCTCAAAAATCAGGTGTTAGCCATCATTTCTCTCAATCCAAGTCTCCTAGTCCTAAATCGACCCAGAGCCTTTACACTTGCCCCATGGACCCGGAAATAACTTCAAAAAAAGCAGGCACTTGTCCTAAGTGCGGAATGGATTTGATACCCCTGATAACAGAGCATGGAGACCACAATCACCCAGCCATGGAAGAGGATTTTAAAAGAAGATTTTTTTTGGCCTTGCCTTTGACCTTGGCGGTTCTTGTTCTTTCACCTAAAATTCAGCAATGGTTTAATTTCAAAATTCCAAAGTTTGCCGGTTACGATTTTGTTTTGCTTATTTTAACCTCATTTATTGTTCTCTATTGCGGTTGGCCGTTTTACCGAATGGCCCAGGGCGAATTGCGGAAGAAAAATCCAGCCATGATGACCTTGGTTTCACTAGCTGTTATTGCTGGGTATTTTTTCAGCATTGCTGCCACTTTTGTCTTTAAAGGAGAATCACTTTATTGGGAAATTTCAACTTTAACCTTAGCCTTTCTTTTTGGCCACTGGATGGAAATGAGAACGGTGCGGGGCGCAACTGGCGCTCTTGCTGAATTGGCCAAATTGATTCCGCCAACAGCCAATCTGGTAAAAGGTGAGGAAATTATGAAGGTACCAACTGCCGATCTTAAAAAAGGTGATATTATTCTTGTGCGCCCTGGGGAGAAAATTCCCATTGACGGTGTTGTTGTTAAGGGAGAGAGTTCGGTTAATGAATCAATGGTTACTGGTGAGTCTCGCCCTGTTTTTAAAAAAGAGGGTGATAGTGTCATAGGCGGTACAATTAATAATGATGGCTCTTTAACCGTTAAAGTGACCAAAACAGGGGAGGAGACGGCGATTTCTCAAATTATGGATTTAATAAGAGAAGCTCAAGGTTCAAAACCTCAAGTCCAAAGGTTAGCCGATAGAGCTGCAGCCTATTTGACATATATTGCCTTAATTATTAGCACAGGCACCTTTCTTTTCTGGTTTTTTCCAGGCCACCAAGGGGCTATCTTTGCGGGGACGTTGGCAATTGCAGTTATTGTTATTGCCTGCCCGCACGCTCTGGGTCTGGCTATCCCCACAGTTACCACCATCACTTCAACACTAGCCGCGCAGAATGGAATTTTGATAAGGGATATGAGAGCTTTGGAGATTGCCAGAAAGCTTTCCTATGTTGTCTTTGATAAGACAGGCACTCTCACTGAGGGTAAATTTGGTGTCAGCAACGTTTTGGTTTTGGGTTCTCAGAAAGAAGACGAAATCCTAAAGTTAGCAGCTGCAGTTGAGATGCTGTCTCAGCACTCAATTGCTCAAGGAATTGTGACGGCTGCCAAGGCAAGAAAAATTGCAGTCCCCCAAGTTCAGAATTTCAAATCCGTGCCTGGTAAAGGGGCTAAGGGAGAAGTTTTAGGTCATCAAATTCTTGTTGGTAATGAGAGGTTTTTGGAGGAAGAAGGAGTTGAGGATATTGGTCAATTTAGGCAAAAAATAACAGTTTCACCAGACCAAACCTTTATTTGGGTAGCCCAAGACAGAAAAGTTATCGGGGTAATTACTCTGGAAGATATGGTTCGTGAGGAGTCAAAAAGGGCCATTCAGGCATTATCAGCAATGGGTATTAAAACAGCGATGTTAACCGGTGATAATCAGCAAATAGCTGCCACTGTGGCCAAAAAGCTTGGAGTTGACACTTATTTTGCCCAAGTTCTACCAGAGGATAAAGTTAATAAAATCAGAGCACTTCAGGACAAAGGCAATATTGTGGCCATGGTTGGCGATGGAGTTAATGATGCAGCTTCCCTTACCCAAGCTCATATCGGAATTGCTATTGGGGCTGGGACTGATGTCGCTGTAGAATCTGCAGAAATTATTCTTGTTAACAATAATCCTTTAGACGTTGTTAAGGCTATTAGGCTTTCACAAAAAACTTACAGCAAGATGGTTCAAAATTTATTGTGGGCCACAGGCTATAATGTTTTGGCTATTCCTTTGGCTGCTGGAATTCTCTATCCGGTTGGTATTCTTTTGAGACCTGAATGGGCAGCGCTTTTAATGAGTGCCTCTTCTATTATTGTGGTCATTAATGCCTTGCTTTTAAAAAGAGTTAATTTAGCGATTAGTTAAAAGATGGATTTTTTAGCAAGTGCCTCACTAGTAGCGGCTTTCTTCGCAGGGGTTGCTGCTCTTTTTGCACCTTGTTGTGTTACAGTCCTTTTGCCTACTTATTTTGCCTCAATCTTCAAACAAAGATCGCTAATTTTTCTAATGACATTTGTCTTTTTTTTAGGACTTTTGGTAGTCTATTTGCCTATTGGTTTGGGAGTAGCTGCTTTGGGGCAGTTGTTGAACACTTATCATAACCTTATTTTCTTATTAGGAGCTATTTTTCTGATTTTGCTGGGAGTAAGTTTAATTTTTGGGATGCGGTTTTCCTTACCCGTTTTTGCTCACCCCCAGTTAAAGGGAGCTAACTTTGGTTCAGTTTTTGTGTTGGGTGTGTTTTCTGGAATTGCCACCACTTGTTGCGCCCCCGTTTTAGCTGGCGTTTTGGCGTTGGCAGCTTTGCCTGGGTCGTTTCTTTTGGGGGGAGCATATACCTTAGCTTATGTTTTAGGGATTGTTTCTCCCTTATTTATTTTGAGCCTCCTTCTTGATAAGGGTCAATTTATCCAAAAGTTTTTCCTTTTCAGAAAAATAGTCAACTACAACTTATTGGGAGTGAAAGTAAGGTCAACTTTGGCAAGTCTTTTTTCAGGCATTATGTTTTTGACAATTGGAATAATTATTCTTTATTTGGATTTGACCAATAATTTAAAAACTCACGCTTCCTACCAAGTAACTATTAATGTTTATCTGACAAAATTAATGGAGCGTGTTGGGACATACACTAAACTTATTCCAGAATCAGTTTGGGCAGTGATTTTCTTTGGCATATTGATGGGAATTATTATTATTGCTGCTACACAGCTTAACAACTTGAGGATAAAATCCAAAAAAAATCTTAAAGGAAGTGACTAAATGAGAAGACAACTATTGACCATTACCCTAGCAATGGTTTTGCTTGTTTTGACCATAGCTGGTCTCTCCTTCTTATTGACGGGCAAAAATCAAGGGCTATTAATGGATCATTCGTCACATCAAGAGCTTGATGTTAACAAATTTAATTCGTTGGTTGGCAAGCCAGCGCCTGATTTTGAGTTGACAAGCTATGATGGCCAAAAGATTTCCTTAAGTAATTATAGGGGTAAAAAGGTTGTTTTATTTTTTACTGAAGGTGTGATGTGTTACCCATCTTGTTGGAACCAGATTGCAGCTTTCGCCAAAGATGAGGATTTCAAGAAAGAAGATGTGGTGGTTTTAAATATTGTAGTTGATAGTAGAAATGAGTGGGAAAGGGCAGTGAGTAAAATGCCAGATTTAGGTTCGGCGGTCATTTTACATGATACCAGTAGAGAAGTTTCTGCAGCTTATGGAGTACTTTTTCTTCCTTCATCTATGCACAAGGGCCAGTATCCTGGTCACACATATGTGCTTGTTGACCCCAATGGTATAGTACGCTATGTTTTTGATGACTACCAAATGGCTGTCAGAAACGCTGAGCTTAAAGCTGAACTTCAGAAGTGGGATTGAAAGCCTCAAATTTTAATTGATTATACTTAATTGCCAGCGGTTGTCTTGATAGATGTAGGTTTGGGTCATTCTTAATTGTTTGAGAATTTGGCCAGTTTGGTAGGTTACAATTATTTCAACTTGGGCTGTATCATTGTTGAGAAATATTGGCTCGGTTGCCCTGCGGGCACTAATCACTTTAATATCTTTACCAAATTTACTGGTGATTAAAGATTTAAAATTTTCTAGTGAGATGAGCCTCTTAATACCATCTGTTAAGTTAGCGTACAAGCCGTCTAAGTTACCCGCTTCCAATAATTGGTTGTTGTTATCAATTGAGGCCATTAACGATTGTTTGAAGATATTAATCTCATTACCAGCCGGGCCAGTTGGCGGTTGATCAAGTGGTGTGGGGCTTATTAAAGGTGGAGGGGTGCTTTGGAGATTTTTTTGGGCTGGTTGGCGGAAGAATGAGTAAGCA
>CAZCAY010000016.1:8894-12310 GCA_964496955.1 uncultured Gammaproteobacteria bacterium | reverse complement strand
GCAAACGATCTAATAAGACAATTACGACCAATAATAGCTGGCCCCTCAATCACCACAAAAGGCTCAATCACTGTACCTTCGCCAATAATAACCGGCTCTCCAATGACTACATTCTGACCAATTGCGGGAGAGATGCGAGAAATTTTGAGGTCTGCCAACAACTGGTTTTTACCATCAACTAACTGCCAAGGATAGCTCACTCCTTTGAGATTGGCCAAGAGATGATTCTTCTTTAAATTAGCAAAATAATAGCTTAATTGAGTTTCTATAATCATCGCAACCGCCGCCTCATCATTTTATCAGCTAACGCCAATTCCTCAGGAGTATTAACCCCTTGCCATTCACCACGATTCGGCAAGAGAAAAGTGCCAACCGGATGGTCCTCCTTTACCCCAATCTCTACCACATCTACCAAATAGTATTCACCACTTGGCGACTTGGCAACCTTTTTGAGTGATTCTTTCAACCAGCTCACTTCTGCCAAATAACAACCCACGTTAACCTCATTAATACGTTTTTGGGCAGAATTAGCTTCTTTCTCTTCAACAATTTGCAAAACCCTCCCTCTATTATCCCTAACCACCCGACCCAAACCAAAGGGGTTGGTTAATTGCACAGTTAAGAAGGTTAAGACATTGCCTGCTTTTTGATGGTAGGCTATAAACTTCCTCAAAGTTGGTAAGGTATAAAAAGCCGAATCATCGCCATTGGCAATGAGGACGGTGGTAATTTCAGGTTTTATTTTTTTCAAACCACACTGAACTGCATGGGCCGTACCTAACTGTTCACGCTGAAAAGCATAGGTAAAAGCAGGTCCTAAAAAGGCCTTCACCATTGCCGCCTTAAAACCAACTACCACTACCATTTGGGCAGGATTTAAGGCCAAAAAATTGGCCACTGAATAAGCAATCATTGGCTTGCCCGCCAATTCAAACAAGACCTTCGGTTTTTGAGAAGGCCGGCCCTCATTTAACCTCGTACCTTTACCAGCAGCTAGTAAAATAACACCTAATTTACCTTTCATGAGACCTACTTTTTAATATCCTCTTAACTGCTGTCAAGTCGCTCCAGGGATACTCCTTATCACCATAAGCCATCGTCCGTTCATGACCCTTGCCTAAGATAGCCACGACATCACCTCTCTTGGCCAATTCAAGAAGGGCCAGTTTAATCGCTTGATAGCGATTAGGTTCAATAAAAAGATTCTTACCAATTTGGGCATTGGCCTTAAAACAACCAGAGGCAATTGATTGGATAATTTGATTAACATCCTCATGACGAGGATCCTCAGCTGTGAGAACTACCAAATCAGCTATAGTGCTTGCTATCTGCCCCATAGCTGGCCTTTTCTGTCTATCCCTTTCACCAGCTGCCCCAAAGACGGCAATCAAGCGAGAATGGGGATTTTTAATCCCATCTCTTAAGGTGTTTAAAGCTTGCCTCAAAGCGTTGGGAGTATGGGCAAAATCAATCACCACTTTAAAAGGTTGACCGAGATTAACTTCCTCCATTCTTCCTCTTAGACCCCTAAAACTAGACACTGCTTTTAAAATGACTTTTTTATCAATTCCCAATTGTGTACAGGCAGCGGCAGCTGCCAAAGCGTTATAAAGATTAAAAACGCCAGGCAATTTAACTTTTAAAGGAAAATTATGAGGGTTAAAATTGGCGGCTGTATCTAAACCGTAAGTCACCATTTTCAACCTCACAGATAGCGGCAGTTTTTTAAATGACAGATCATCATGATTAACTACTGCCACTTCTGCTCTTTTCAAAAGTTTCATTTTTGTTTCAAAATAAGCTGAGTATGTCTTATGATAATCGAGGTGTTCTGAACTAACGTTGGTTAAAACACCCACTTTAAAATGGACAGCTGCGACTCGGTTTTGATCCAAAGCATGAGACGTCACCTCCAAAACAGCCAGATGACATCCTGCATCAACCATTAATCTCAGCAACTTCTGAACTTGATAAGGTGAGGGAGTGGTTACATGGGGACCGGTATCAACTATCTTCTCGCCTACAATTGCATTGATTGAAGAAACAACTCCCACTTCCCAACCAGCAGACTTTAAAATATGATGAATTAAATTCACGGTCGTTGTTTTACCATCAGTACCAGTCACACCTATCACTGTTAGCTTGCGAGCAGGGAAACCAAAAATTACAGCAGCAGTGATAGAAACTAACCAATGATAAAGGTTTTTAATTTTTTGACTCATTAACCAATCAGTTAAATTGTAACAGATGACCAAATAGCTATCTTTGGGGTGTGATACCAAAATAAGCAAATAGCTCTTTGGCAATAGCAAAGAAGGTGGGAGCTGCTGTTTCTGAACCAAACCTTGAAGTTTGGGGTTCTAAGAAGCGAACGAGCATTACAAACTTCGGATCGTTAGCAGGCGCAAAACCTATAAAAGAAGCGATAGTTTTTTCAGGATCGTAATGACCTTCAACCGGCACTTGAGCGGTACCGGTTTTACCTGCAATCCTAAATCCTGGAGGTTTAAAAACCCGTGCCTCTCCTTTATCTACTGCTGACACCATCATTTCAGTGACCATTTTGGCCGTTTCTGGTCTAATAACCTGTCTTAAAACTGTCGTTTTTTGCTCAAAATGCTTATCATCACCAATAATTTTTTCAACCACAAAAGGCTTAACTAATTGACCACCATTGGCAATAGCAGCCACCGCTCGCACCATCTGAATAGGAGTCACCGCAATACCTTGACCAAAGGAAACGGTTGCAGCATCAATCTCTTTCCACTCGTTTGCTGGCCTCAAAGCCGGGGTAGACTCGTCCTGAAGGTCTATACCCGTGAGGGCGCCAAATCCAAAATTTTTAATGTATTTAAGAAACTTATTAATACCAAGCTTTTCCACCACATAAACCATCCCCACGTTATCAGAGTGTTCTAATATCTCCACCATTGTCGAATTGGGATAATATTTATTGTTCCAAGTCCGAATTACAAACCCTCCAATTTGACGAGGACCATCACATCTCTCACAAACTGTTTCTGGTTTAACTATCTTCTCACCAATAGCTGCTGCCATAGCTATGACTTTAAAAATTGAACCCGGTTCAAAACTGTCAGCTACCAATGGATTCTTAAAATCCTCTGCTGAGTAATTCTGCCAAAAGTTTGGATCATAAGTTGGATAAGAAGCCATTGCCAGAATTTTACCACTCTGAGGTTCCATCACTAAAACTGACCCTGCCTTGGCCCGATATTTCTCAACTGATAACCTTAATTGTTTTTCCACAATAAACTGGACTGTCCGGTCAATAGTAGTTTGAATTGTCCGACCCTTTTCTGGAGCAACCAACTGGTAAGCTAAATTGACAATAGGTTTTCCTGTTGCATCCCTCTCCTGACGCAAAACGCCGTGTCTACCTTTCAACTGACTGTTAT
>CAZCAY010000016.1:0-8838 GCA_964496955.1 uncultured Gammaproteobacteria bacterium | reverse complement strand
CATTGAGGCTTCTGGATAATATCTTCTGTATTCAGACTGAAAACCAATACCTTCAATACCTAAAGCTTCTATCTCCTCTTTAGCCTTTTGGCTTAACTTTTTAGCCAGCTGGACCCAAACAACATTCTTTGCTTCTAATTTTTGTTGAAGGGCCCCCATCTCCTTTTTAATTTCATTGTTTAACGTGTCAGGATCAATTGTTTCACTATTTCCCAATCTGGTCTTAACCAAGATGGGCGCTAGTTGACTGGCAATTTCTGAGGGTTTCTCGGTTAAATCAGGCAAAACAGCATACAACAAATACGCAGGTTGATTAGTCGCTAAGGGAAAACCATCAGCTGCTAAAATCTCCCCTCTTTCTGGAGGAATCTCAAACCTCTGGAAATACTGACTTGTGGCCTGAGCTAAAAGTTGGTCCCTGTTAATTAACTGCCAATAGAATAACCTCGCTGTAATTAAACAGAATGCAACTAGAAAAAGGCCAAAGATAAGATTAACTCTATTCACAGCTGTGTTAGTCCCAACAGTTTAATTCCAAAAACCCCAATTTAATTATAAGCGTATTGCTGCCTTATTCACTAACCCAGGCACTCTATATTTTTAAAGCTGATTCTTAAGAACTGCAAAGTGTGTTAAGCCTTCAAACGCCAATTTTTATGTTCACTTGAGAGCAAGAGGCGTTTGATTCACATAGAGGTAGTTAGATGCCTTCACCAATCCTAATTTTTGGGCTTCTTTCTCAATATTCACCAATGAAGTCTTCTGGGCAATTTCTGACCTTAACTGTAAATTCTCCCCTTTCAAACGCTCAATCTCACTATTAATCTGGGCTAACTGATCACCAGTTGTGGCCAAATGGTTAGCAATAACCAATTCAAGTCCAATAAGCACCCCAACCGTTAAGGTCAAAAACCAAATTAAAGGTTTAGCTGTGAGCCACCTTCCCAAGCTGGTTCTGCCATTAACAGGCTTTAGCTGGTTGTGTAAAGCTACTCTTATTACTGCCATTTCTCCGCACCTCTCATTCTGGCACTTCTACTCCTAACATTTTGGGCAATTTCGGCCACAGTTGGTCTGATTGGCTTCCTAGTTAAAATGATGAGATTAGGATTTTTCCTTAAAAAATCTTTAATAATCCCATCCTCAAGAGAATGATAAGCAATAGTCACCAACCGACCTCCTCTGTCCAGCAAATCAACTGCCTTCCTCAACCCCACTTCCAAATTGGCCAATTCCGAGTTAACTACAATTCGCAAGGCCTGAAAGGCTTGTGTTGCCGGATGAATTCGTTTTCTATTTCTAGGTTTGATTTTCACAATAATTTCGGCTAATTCTTTTGCTGATGTAATGGGCTTTATTTGACGGGCGCTGACAATAGCGTCAGCAATGCGCCCAGCATACTTTTCCTGACCAAAATTTTTAAAAATTTCATACAACCTCCTCCGGTCTAAGTTATTAACCAAGTCTTGAGCTGTAACCTCAAGACTTTGATCTGCCCTCATATCAAGTTTTTCTGACACAAATGAAAAGCCTCTTTCAGGGTTATCAACCTGATGCGACGACAGACCAAGATCAAAAAGCACACCAGCAAACCCATTAATACCTGCTTCTTTGGCCAAATCATCAAGGTGAGCAAAATTGCCTCTTGCCACCTTCAGCTGACCTCTCCTAATAGCATCCTTAAATCTATTGTGAAGGTGCGATATGGCCTCTAAATCTACGTCAATGGCCAACACCTTACCACCCAATTCCAAAATTTTAGCCGTATGGCCGCCACTACCCGCAGTCGCATCCAAATAATGGTGTCCGGCTTTCACTGCCAATAAATCAATTGCCTCTTTTAAAAGAACTGGCTGGTGAAACTGATAGTGACTACTTTTCATTTCAAATCCTTTAATTTTTGGGCAATTTCAGCACTGACTTTCACCAAGTCTTGTCGATACGCTTGCCACCTCTGAAAATCCCAAAGTTCCACCCAATTAAGTAAACCCAAAAAAATCGCTGTCTGTTTAATATGGGCAAAATCTTTCAGTGGTTGGGGCAAAACAAATCTGCCTTGGTTATCAAGTTCTATTTCAACAGCACCGGCTAATAAGAATCGGGCAATATCTCTGACTTCCTTGGTGGTAAACTCGCCCCCCACTGCCTTTGCTACCAGTTTTTGCCAGTTCTTCTTGGATAGAATTAGTAAAGAGCCCTCGAATCCTTGGCTGATGATTAAATCATCACCCAATTCTTGCCGGAATCTAGCCGGCAAGGCGATTCGATTCTTAGAAGCAACTTTCTGAATAAACTGCCCTAGAAGCACCCCACAAGCACCCGGTAAGGTGGTCAATATTCACCACTTTTCACCACTTATCACCATTTTGGGTCACAAAAGGGGAATTGTCAAGTAGTCAATGTTTAAAAGTTTAAATAAATTAACCCAATAAAGAGAACAGTTGTTGCCAGCGGCAAAAATCGCAGTCGGCCTGATGAGGCGGGAGAGGACCATTAAGAATATCCAGGGCTTGTTTGATAAGTAATCTGGCGTTGTTAATATTAGTAGTCATCTGGTGAGCGACTATTTCAAACTCTACTAAATTGCCAGCCTTGAGCTTTTTGGGAATATAATAAATCAAATAGGCAATACCCGCAGTTTTATAACCGTTTCTCTCCAGCATTAAAGTATATAAATCTAGTTGGTGTTGGTAATAATCTTGGGAATCGTCTTTTAAATCAAAACCGCGCGTCTTGTAATCTAAAGGCATAAAGATTAACTCACCATCAACTTCCTCCACCAAACAATCATCAAGAGCGCCAATCAATTCGACTTTCGCTTTCTCATCTTTAATTGCCAAACCATTTCGCCAACTGCGCCATTTTTCTAAAGTCTTTAAATCACCAAACAGCTGCCCTCTAACCTTACCCATCAATTCCGGTGGTAAAGAACCGCGATATTTATCAAAATAACTCTTAATTAAAGAGTCCATCCCGCTAGGCAATGAAGAAAAAGGCCCTTGTGGTCTTTTATGATTCTCTCTAATATGCAACCAAAAACAGCGGGGACATTCTTTAAATAAACCCAGTGTTGAAGGTGATAAACGTAAATAATTAGCCATTAAATTCAACTAGTAACCCTTTGTTACTATTTTAACATCCTTAATGATTGGCTCTAACCAATCAAATCGGTATTCCTCAAGCAATTTAATACCATTTTTTAAAATAGGTTTCATAAAGCTATTGCCCAATTGAATCTGCTCCAAACAATAAGCTATTAAGGACAACTTATCAGCTATTTTAACAATTTTATCTTCAATTTTCTGATTGTGATGATAATCCAACCAAAGCGTCTTAAAATGGTTGGCCAACTCCTTGGGCAAATCATCAAAAGCCTTAGCAATCATTGTCTGGTTGATTTCATCAATAAGTTTTTTAAGCTTAGGGTCATAATATTTAAAAGGCTGAATAATATCACCAGTGAACATTTCCTCCATATCATGGATTAAAGCCTTCTCCACAACTTCTAAAATATTGAGGGGTTTATGAGGAACCACCCCACATAAAACTCTGGCAATAATAGCCACATAAAAGGAGTGTTCTGCTACTGTCTCGTTTTGATGAAGAGGAGTAGCATGATACCGTTTTACCTGAGCCAGCCGTCTGTTGAGAATAAAAGAGGTAATCCCCTTATCCATAATGGCAATGGCTAGATTTTAAAACAAATAGAGCCCAATAAACAATACTCACTTTTCCAAAATTTCGCTGTACTTTAAAAACAATTGCCATCTTAATTCAGCCTGTTGGGCAGAAGAATAGCGATACAGAGCTGATTCTAAACTGCCTGTCTTCGCCCGATCTTCAGCAATTTTTGCTGCCGCCCAAACAATCTCGCGCCAATCATCATAATGCCGTTGGGGCAAGAAAGCTAAAATAGCCAAATTACTACTAATCTTATCAACAATCTCATCAGGATGGTAATATTTAGACCTTTGCATTGCCCCATAGTGTTCAAAACCAGGCTTGAAGGCATTTTCATCACGCGAAGCTTTACTTTCTGCTTCATGGATAATCCAAAGGAGATACCAAGGCAATTGGTAGCGGTCAGCAGCTACGTGATAGATAGGATAGTAAAGGCGTAAATCTTCAGCAAATCTAGTCACATTTTCTGGACCAAAAACCTGAGGGTTGGTTACCACCTTTTCAATCACAGCTTCTATCCTCGCTTTTTCTACTGCCCCCGGCTCCAAACTGACGGCAACCTCCTCCTTTAAAGTCGGCTTAAGTTTCTCATCAATTGGCAAATGGAGAGAATAATTTGGGGTAGGTGTATCCAAGTTGACTTGCTTGTCACTTTCCTTGCCAACCACTAAACCCCCCACGGCTGCTGCAGAAGCCAAAGCTGTTGCTATTTTCCACTTAAGCGATTGACCAAGATTACGCTCAACCATCACAACCTCCCAAAACTGATTTAAAACTTCTGGGTAAAATGGCCGTGTTTAAACCACCAAATGACCGGCAGAAAAACAACAAGGCAAGATTGAAAAAAGACAGCAAAAAGGGGAAAAGTTTCCTTAACTTATAGTTAAGGCAATTCCCCAGTGTTTTTAATCTGTGATAATCATCACAGATTAGATCCGCTGGTCTTTCTTGGCACCCGGCGCTTTTCGGGTTGTCGGATGCTTAATGCAACCACCATCGCTGTTTGGCTACAGCTACAGTGCCCAATAACTGGACAGCAATAAGCTGTGTTGCATTTACCCAGAAAGTTTGGGCGCTTACCCTCAACCTCTCCAATTATTTGAATTGAATCGGTGAGGGCAGTTCTAGCATCACTCTTCAATTGTCAAACGGGACAATTTTAAAAGGTTGGCGCTTATTTTGTCAAGAACATTAATCCTTTAAAAACATACTAGAGGCTAAATTTTATCTGTTATGGTTTTAAGGCTTTCATTAATTGCAAGGGTAGCTCTCCAATACTAATTCTTTCTTGCTGGGTAGTGTCTCTGTGGCGTAAAGTCACTGTCTGGTCATCAAGAGACTGGAAGTCAACAGTTACACAATAAGGGGTTCCAATCTCATCCTGGGAGTAATAACGCTTACCAATATTGCCCCTATCATCCCAAACCACTGGCCCTAAATTAGCTTCCTTCAACCGGACGAAAACTTTTCTGGCTAACTCAACCAATGCTGGTTTATTGGCCAGTAGAGGGAAAACGGCCACCTTATAAGGTGCCAATTGAGGATGTAATTTTAAAACTGTCCGGCCATTTTCTGTAGAATAAGAATCAATGAAGATAGCTAACATAATTCGTCCCACCCCCGCTGAAGGCTCAATCACATAAGGGACTATTTTCTTTTTTTGTTTTTCATCATAGTAAACTAGCTCCCTTCCGGTAGCTAAACTGTGAGCTTTAAGATCATAATCAGTTCGATTAGCAATCCCTTCTAGTTCGCCCCAACCGGCTTTTTTTTGGCTGGCAAAAAACGGCCAATTGTACTCAATATCCCCACTTCTTACTGCGTAATGGGCCAATTCCTCTTTCTGGTGTTCTCTAAAACGCAGGTTTTGTTTTTTAAAACCCAATGACCAATACCACTTCAATCTTTCATCCCTCCAATATTCAAAATCCGCATCAGCCTTATCAGGATAAGTAAAATATTCAAGCTCCATCATTTCAAATTCGCGCACCCGAAAGAGAAAATTGCCTGTCGTAATTTCGTTACGAAAACCCTTGCCAATTTGGGCCACCCCAAAAGGCAACTTAACCCTCATTGTATTGACCACATTAGCAAAATTGACAAAAATGCCTTGGGCGGTTTCAGGACGCAAAAATGTTTCTGACGATTTTTCTTCAACCGGACCAACATGGGTTTTAAACATCAGATTAAACATCTGAGGCTGAGTATAACCAGCAAATTGAAAACAATTAGGACATTGAGTTATTCCTTCTTGGTGTGATGCGGTCTCTGCTTTAATTGCTATGCCCAAATCACCACCAACCTTTCCTCCATGATAAGCTCTATACGAATCAACCCACTTTTCCACAAAAAGATTATCACGAGGATTAGTAGGAAAACGATCAGCGCGAAACCTTGCGTGGCAATGCTTACACTCAACTAAAGGATCGCTAAAATACTGAAGGTGACCACTAGTTTCCCAAACAGCCCTATGCATAATAATGCTAGAATCCAAACCAACCACATTCTCCCTCTCCTCAACTATATTGCGCCACCAACTCTTTTTAATATTATTCGCCAACTCCACTCCCAAAGGTCCAAGATCATAAACACCACCAATCCCCCCATAAATTTCACTCCCTGGAAAAACAAACCCCCGTCTTTTGGCCAAGGCAAAAATTTCATCCATTAGGGCCATTTTAACCTGCCTTTTCTACCACAATATAAGTGGTTAATAGTCAACGGTGGCCACAGCGGTCAAGCTTTCCTCATCAAAGCTGGTCTCAAACTCCTTCCACTGGTTATTCTCCTCATCCCACCCCACAATGATTACCTTTGCTTCAGGTTTTTTATCAACCTTGATTCTCAAAACCGCCGGCTGATTCAAAACAGTTGCTGCTTCACTCAAGAAAGCTACTGGTTGACCAATTAAAAAATTGGCAGAATAAGCCCCCGGCAAACCGACTGTCTGCTGGCTTATCACAGCTTTTTTTTTAGAAACCGCCCCCTTTGGTACAATCAACTCAAATGTTTGATTGCGGTCTGATAGCCTTTGTCCCTGCGGCCCAACCGTTTGAAGACGAAAATTGGCTTCAATCTCATACTCATTGCTTGGGGAAACAACCGTTAGAAGCACCTTGCCATACTCAACACCTGTATCAAAATGATAGTCTTTGGTAGACTTGGTGCCAAAAAAATCTTCTCTTTTATACACTCCATCCACAAATTCAGCTTTACCAACCGTGCCACGGGGGACAGTCGCTGTCTCATAAGTTAATTCAAAATCAACCTGCTCACCATTAACCTTGTTAGTGATAGTCATCACATAAAACTTGCCATCAACTTGGCCGTTAAGAGGGTTTCTAGAAGGGGTCAAAGTTAAAAATGGCCTTTGATTTACTGGCAAAACAATATTCGTAACTTCTGGGGGAGAGGTGTTACTGGCCGACTTTGACCTAAAATTGAAAAGGAGTCCCCCTCCTACTCCCACCAAAACCAAAATTCCAGCCACTATCAGTTGCTTTTTCTTCATAGGTGAACCTTCAGTTGCCTATCAAGCTCTCGGATAAAGGGTTCAGTCTTCAGCTTTCTTTCAATGACCTCTTCAACTAACTTTCTGGCCGCTTGATAAACCTGCTTTACCTCGCCTTCACTTAACCTTAATTTTCTAAGCTCGCTGAATGGTAATAACTGCCATTGCTTAATTTTCTCAACATTAGCCCCATTGGTCAAAGGCAGCTTATGAAGTGAATAAAAACCCAAAATCTCAAGAGCCTTTAATTGGAAAATGGTCACTATAAGCTTTTGGTGCAAATAATCAGACTCCACAGATAAGCTAGCCAAAACTGCTACTAATAAATTAAAAAGTTTTCTTGAGGGCTGTCTTTCAGCTGTCAATTCGCAAGTAACCTCTGCTATCTGATAAGCCAAACCTGTCTTATATAAATCACTTTTAATGGGTAAGAAAGAAACTTTCGTTTCAGCTTCTTCAATCAAATCAAAACTTCTGCCCCGAACCACTGAAATTTTTGACCAATTTAAAAGCTCTAAAGCTCCAGCCCTCCTTGAAGTTACCTTACGCACACCTCTGGCTAACAAAACTAATTTGCCAAACTTTTGGCTAAAACAGGTCACAACCCTATCAGCCTCACCAACATTGCGCCTTTTTAAAATGATAGCCTCGGTTCTATAATGAAGCATTAAAATTTAGGAAAATTAATAAGCCTTTAAGTCTAATATACTAAACTAGATTTTAAACTTAAACTCCTTATCGGTAAGTAATTTAAAACCCCGCTCAACCTTCTTACCGTTAATCTCAATGGTATGCTCAAAGCCGCCCACACCAGGCTGTTTTTGCAAAAGGAGCCGCAATTCATCACCTTGACCCAACTTAAAAGGCAAAACGTACTTAAACGTTAATCTGGATGATCCTTCCGGCCTCACCGTGTGAAAGGCCTCAAAGACAGTTTTACCCAAATCTTCACTGGCAACGACTTTATCCTGTGAACCGTCTGCCGAAACCAATTGAGAGCCCTTGGGAACAAAAATCCTCACCCAATCTCTGTACCCTGGGTTAAGCCGCTGGTGGTATTTGGCAGGATTTTTATACAGAATACTTACTGTTTTAGTAATTGAACCATCCTCACCCATTTCAATTTTTTGACTAATTTCCTCCTCAATAAATAAATTGGATTTGCCACCAGCAAAATTGGAGTCTACTATTAACAAATAATCACCATCGTAATCCCTAACCCTGCCTGCCCAATTGAGACTTTCAGCAGCACTCTGGGCTTTGGTATCATGGAAATAAAGCAAAACATGCTTTTCGTTCAAAGCGGTGATAAAGGTCTTGCCAATATCAAAAAGCTTTTCTTTGGGAGACTGCAGAATAGCTTTAAGGATGGCATTCATTACATCCCCCAAAAACGCTTTTCTCCCAGGCTGACCAGCAAAAACGACGTTAGCATAACCTAAAAGTTCATTCACAATATTATCCTTAGTAAACTCAGTATCATACCCCGCAACCCTAATTTCTCCAATAACCCCTAGCAAACTTTTAACAAGTTCGGTGTCAACCGCAATAATGCCGTCAATCGGTTTACCACCAGCAATGGCATAAAAACGTTCAAACTCTTTGGCTGACACATACCAATCAGGAGATAAATTAGAATCCCGCGA
>CAZCAY010000015.1:7236-12369 GCA_964496955.1 uncultured Gammaproteobacteria bacterium | reverse complement strand
CCTTGAAAAGTACCCCAAGCAAAATTATTATCATAAACCGAGAAATCTAACCATTGATCGTCACTTGGAGTTGGTGTTGATCTGGTCCATGAAAAAGAAACGTTGACAATATTTCCAGATCCAGTGCCAGAGCAGGTGGGTGTAGCTGAAAGATCTGTTGCTGGATTAATTGCTGACCCGCATGTAAATTGCTCAACAGATGACCAACTGCCCACTTCTTGAGGCGAGACCGCTCTGATACGCACGTAGTAGGTACCAGCGCCCAAAGATCCAAAACTATATGATCTCGCTGTGGCCCCAACCCAAGTGTATCTAGGAATTGAAGGGTCTGTTGAGCCAGAACCAAGATCATTGGAATTGTTAGACATATAGATGTCGAAGCGGCTGATATTAAGACCGTCAGAACCTACATTTATCAAATCCCAATTAACGGACGCGCAACCAGTGCTGGTAATTCGAGGTGTGGCGTTCGGGCCATAGCAGTGGACATCTTGGTTTAGAACTTCGTAGCCGGCAACTGAAGGTCCTATCCCATCGCCAAATGTACCATAATATGCAGCTTGAGCTGGAGGGTCGGTGCAATTCGTGCTCCAGTCTAACCAATATACTGGTGAGTCGGAGGTGTCAGTGTCTGAGTAGATATACTGTTTTACTCCTATGGGAATAGTTACAGACTTAGAGGAAAAGAGTGTTCCTTTTGAGGTGGTGGTTCCAGATTTGTAGAAATTGACGTTAACCGTAATGGGAATTGTACCTGATGTATTATCAGCTTCCATTCTCACGATTGCCCAGTTTGCTGTTTCTGCGTGAATACTGGATTTGGGACCAACAATGATAATTGAAACCAAGAAAAATGAAGCCAAAAAGAGCAATAACTTTATGCAGGATGGCATTAAGGATTGGTCAGTAATTTTAACCTTATCCCACATGTGTTAGTTTCAGCATAGGCGAAGTTAAAGGAAAATGTCAAGGGGTTTGAGGGGAAAAAAGGGGGAAGTAGTCACTTATTTGGTTGGCAGTGTTGATTCTAGATTATAGTAGAGTTTTTCCATTAACTCCCAGTAGCCTGGTTTTATACTGGAGTCTCTTTTGCTAACTTCTTCAGCAATTTGTTTGTGGACTAATTTCCAAGATTCGTTTGCTAATTTGAACTTTTCATTGCCGCTGACCTGATATAGAACTTTTGAAGCGGTACCTATTTGGGTACAGTTTTGCAGGAACATACTTGCATAATCACTGTCTGTTGGCTGAACTACCCTTAAAACTGAGTAGATTATTTCTCTGGGGGAAATTATCTGCTTGATTCCAATTATTTCCAGAGGTTGGCCATATTTGGACAAATCGCAAAGCTGAATTTTAGTAGAAATAAAATATGGGCTTAGATAGTCATTAGATGCTAGGGGGTTTTTACTAAGCTCAAGTGGGGTAATGGCTGATTCTGCAAGTCCGTCTATTATGAGTTGTTGAACATTGCTTGCAATTTCTCGCATTTGTTCTGGGGTGAGTTTGGCTTCAGTTGTGGGTGTTGGTTCGAGTGTCGGGAGTGGGGTAGGTTCTGGAGTAGGAGTTATAGATGAAGCTTCGGTTATCCTCGTTGCTGTTGGTTGGTGAGCTGGTAGGTTAGTGTCAGTTACTCCTTTGGTTTCTTTATCAGCGCAGGCGGTGGCTAAAACAGCCGATGTCATTAAGGAAATGCCAGCAAGGCCCTTGCGTAAGGCTTTTTTACTAGACAACCTCTCCTTAATCATTCAAGTCATAAGTGGCTTAGGTTTTTAGAAACGTCCTTTAACTTTTTCTGAACTGTAATTAGCAGGCCGATTATACAACTGTCATTTTTAGTTGTCAAATGTTGTGCTTTGCACTTTTTTGAAAAAGAACACAATTCTTGATTTACCTTTGCAAAGCTTTAGTTTGAGTTAGTGATTTACTGGGGTAGTCCCCATTGGGGATAAGTATCTTTCATAAAGGCGGCTAAATCATTGTAAAGTGCTCTTATTGATTCATCACCTGTCCTACTGTATGCGCTTTTTAAGCTCATTAATGCGTTAAGATAAGCTCCCCATTGGCTATTTTCATCTTTTGAAAAAGCTGCCTGTTCAAGAATCAAGAGAATGTTTGTTTTAACTTGAGGATTAAGAGAGCTATTAGCTTCTATGCGTGATTTTAAATCTTCAATTTTTGAAGGGTATTGGGGAGTGCCGCATTCTTTATCTAGACAGGGTATTGTGAACAATTGAAGATTTTTTTGCGTTTCTTGGGAGTAATTTTTTGCCATATAGGAAGCGTAAGTTTCTCCTATTTTCCTTAGTGACGGATCGTGGGTTGAGATATAAAAATCACGTAGCATTAAGAAATTCGCTTCAAGTAACTTGTAACGTTCAGTTTGGTCTTGGGTTTCTTTGGCCTTTTTGAAATTATCTAAAAATTGGTCTTGGAGGAAACCGCTTGGGAATTTGATATCCAGAACATTGACTGGATAAGTGAAAACGCCTGTTTGTGTTTGGGTTACCCTTTTAAAGGGATAGAAGCTAGTCTTTAAAAATTTTGGTAGGTCCAGAAAAAACATACTAATCATTATAAAAATTACCGTTGATGAGAGAAGAACTGTTCGAATGGGATGTTTGGATAGCTTGAGTTTAAGTAAGGAAAGATTAGGTACCAGTGGTGCTTTTTCTTTTGAGCCGAATTTGAAGCCGAAGTTGCTATCTGGCGGGGTATTCACTTGTAATTGGGCAGACATTTCTATCACCAGTTTAGGTGAATCAACAAAAAGTGTCAAGCATTTAATTTCAGCTTGCTTGGGTTAGGAGGAGGGTGGCGAAAATTACAATTTTTACTCCTTCAGTGACGGCTTTTTGAAAGCTTAAATCCTGGATTAAAAAGCTATCTTTTAGAAGGCTGGTTTCAAGAAAATAATACTGGCTTTTGGGGAGGAGAGATAGGAATTTATAGGATTCGGTAAAAGGCTGGAAGGTATTACCATGATCGGCAATGACAAAAAGTTTGGCTTTTAAATTAGCCACTTTGTCAGCTGCTGTTGACACATGGTCGTTATTATATTTGGCAAAATCGGGTAATTCGGCAATTAACCTCTCGATTTGGTCAGGGTCGTGGTTGGCCAGAAAATAGTAAAGGCGCTTGGCGTCATCGGATAATTGTTGCCATAAGTTATCTGGAATTGGCGGAAAATAGCGGCTGAAAAGGATATCTTCAGGTTGGTTGGCTAAATAACGGTGGAGGATTTGTTTATCGGTGGTATGGGGCAGCAGGTCAATAAAATTCCTGTTAAAGACCTGGACGGTTTTGGGATTGGCTGCCCAGTCTACAATTTTGCCGTTTTTATCGGTTAATTTTCTCGCAACTATTGCCTTGTAAAGGGAAAAGGTGTTGTAGAAAAGGTTGTTAACAACCACATAAGTAACCTTCTTATTGATTTTGGGATTGGCAGCGGCAATGAGAGCAATTACTGATGACCCGCAATAGGCCAGAAAACCAGTTTTTTCTTTTTTAATCACAGGCAAGGATTGGAGATAATTAAAAGAATCAACCAAGTAGTTAGCATCATTTGCGTCAAAACGACCGGCCATTTGGCCAGGTAGTTCGGGCACAAGAACCGCAAAACCTAATCGGGCAAGGTTGGTGGCCAAAAAAGTGTTACGCACGTCATCTTTACTGACTTCTACTCCTACCGTGGTAATAACAGCCGGATATTGCCTATTGGTATTGGAGTTTGGCAACCACAAATCAGCGGTAATCAGCTGACCGTCACTGGCTGGAATGGTTACTGTTTGAGTGATAGGCTCTGGGGTGAGTTTGAGAAGGGGTCTGATTTTCAGAATCTTTTGCCAGCCGGCATAGTGATGTTTTTGAATAAATTCAGGCGCGACTAAGAGGACTTTAATCGAGTTGCGGGTGAGGGGATTAAAATAAATAAAAATTGCAGTAGAGTAAAGGAGAATGTTTAGGGCTAAGGTGGCAAAGATAATTTTGTAAAGAAGACTGCTCCAGCTTCTTGATCCTCTTTGGCTTTTAACGTGATTTTTGCCTAACATTTTGGCTTAATCTATGGTATATTATTTTGGCGGTTAATTCTAGCAGAGAAAAAGTTTGAAAAGATGAGTCAATCTGGAGTTAGTATTATCAAAAAAGTAGTCACCGACTTATTAGCGCCTCCAGAGGCCGAAGAGGTGGAGAAGCCTTTGAAGGTGCTGTTTGTGGCCACGGAATTATCGCCCTATGCCACTGTGGGCGGTATGGGTAGGGTTGCCTATTATTTGCCTTTGGCTTTAAACAAATTAGGCCATGATGTGAGGGTATTAATTCCTAAATACGGCAAGATTGATGAAACCACCTATCGTTTAGAAATGGTGCTTAAGGGTTTAAAAGTGCCGACCGGCGAACCCCAGCATTATTTGGTTTGCAATGTCAAGACCCATAAGTTAGAGAAGGGACCCAGAGCTTATTTTTTGGAGAATATGGAATATTACGAAAAGCGTGCTAATGAGTATGGTTATTCAGACGATCCTGTCAGATGGGCCCTTTTGCAAAGGGGAGCTTTAGAGTTGGTCAGACACCAGGTTTTTGTGCCAGATGTTATCCATTGTAATGATTGGCACACCGGCTTGATTCCCCAAATGCTGGTGACGATTTATAAAAAGAGCAATAAATTGGCCAATATTGCCACTCTTTTTACCATCCACAACATTTTATATCAGGGTAATTTTGACCATAAGTATGTTTCTGATTTGGATTTTGATGATGGTAAATCTGAAATTCCTCCCATGTTTTCCAGCCGCTTGCACAAATTAAATTCCATGCGCCGCGGAATTATTTACGCTGATATTGTCAATACCGTTTCGCCAACTTATGCCAAGGAAATTTTAACCGAAGAATTTGGAGAGGGCTTGCACAATTTGCTTTCTGAATTAAGAACCAAATTGTATGGCGTTTTAAATGGTATTGATTATGATGATTTTAATCCGGCTACTGATAAGATTATCCGTTACAATTATTCTCTTGCCAATTTGGAAGAGCGTTTGAAAAATAAAGGGGTGTTGCAAAGTGAATTTGATTTGCCGGTTAATGAAAGTTTGCCGGTGATTGGTTATTCTGGGCGTTTGGATGAGCAAAAGG
>CAZCAY010000015.1:0-7226 GCA_964496955.1 uncultured Gammaproteobacteria bacterium | reverse complement strand
TTTATCTTTAATTGCTGAGATTGCAGTTTCTTTATTGAGTGAATTTGATATCCAATTAATTGTCAATGGCGGGGGTGACCCCAAATACCGCGGTTTTTTTGCCGATTTGAAGAAAAAGTTCCCTAAAAAAGTTGGTGTGAATTTAAGCCCCAATTTTACTTTACCCAGACATATGTTTGCCGGTTGCGATATAATACTGGTTCCTTCCAAATTTGAGCCTTGCGGGATGGTCCAAATGGAGGCGATGCGTTATGGTTGTGTGCCGATTGTGAGAGCCACAGGAGGCTTAATGGACACCGTCGTTGATGGGAAGACTGGCTTTGTCTTTGAAAGGTATTCACCTTGGTCGCTTTTTGCTACCATTGTGAGGGCTTTGGAAACCTATAAGCATCCAGAAATTTGGCAGGAACTGGTTAAAAACGCCATGAGTTGTGATTTTTCTTGGACTAATTCAGCCAAAGAATACGTTAATTTGTACAGACGCGCTCTCAAGTTAGCCACCCACCGCGGACCGGAAGTGGTCTTGCAACCAGCAGGTGAAGATTAGCGATGTTTTGGGCCAATTTTCTTCACTTTTATCAACCACCTGACCAGTCAAAGATGATGCTAAAGAAGGTGGTTGATGAGGGTTATAGGCCGCTTTTTACTGTTTTGTTAAAGCATCCAACCAGCAGACTAACCTTTAATGTCTCAGGCTGCCTTTTAGATTTGCTTGCCAAGAATGGTTTTGATGATGTTTTAAATCAAATGCGAACTTTGGTAGCCAATGGGCAGGTGGAATTGACAGCCTCAGTTAAATATCATCCCTTTTTGCCTTTACTGAAAAAAGAGGAAATTTTGCGCCAGATTGAGCTGAATAACCAGTCTTTAAAGAAAATTTTTGGCAAAAGATTTCAGCCTTTAGGCTTTTATTTACCAGAGGCTGCCTATTCTAAAAAATTAGGCCTTTTATTGGCAGATTTAGGTTATGCTTGGACGATTGTAGACGAGATTGGCTATTCTGGCAGTTTGCGCCTAAGCAGTTATGATTTTTCCAAAACGCCCGGTTTTTACTCTGGTGGGCTGGAATTGGCAAGGGTTGTAGGGAGTGTCTCGGGAGGCATTGGCAAACATGTTGAGTATGATAGGGTGTATTCTTTAAAAGATGTGCCTAATTTTAAGATTTTTTTCAGGGAGCGGATTATTTCTGATGCGATTGCCTCAGGCCAAATCAAATCAGCAGAACAGTTTTTACAAATTATTGCTCCTCAAATGGGTCAAAACCGCTATTTGCTAACCGGCACTGATGGGGAAGCGTATGGTCATCACCAGCCAGGTTTAGAAAAAGTTTTGGATCAATTGTTAGAAGCTGGCGTCTTTAAAACGATTACTATTTCTGAGATTGAGAAGTATTTTCCCAAATCTGAAGTGGTGGACCCCTTTCCTTGCAGCTGGGGTACTTCTGAAAAAGAAATTGCTGATGGCAATTATTATTCAAGGTGGTACCATCCTCAAAACCGCATTCACAAAATGCAGTGGCGTCTTAATAATTTAGCTATTAAACTGGTCAAGCAAGCAAAAAAGAATAATGATCCTGGTTATAAACGTGCCAGAAAACTGCTTGATGAGGCTTTGTACTCCTGTCATTTTTGGTGGGCTTCAGCCAGGCCTTGGTGGTCAATTGAGATGATTGAGCGGGGGGCCAAGAACCTTTATGATGTAGTGGCCGCTTTGAAAAAAGCGCCTCCTCAAGATGTCCAGAAAGCCAAAGATTTATATTTGAAAATCATCTTAACAGCTTTTGATTGGCTGCGTAAGGAAATCGTTTGGGATTTATCGCATCAGCATTATTAAAAATTGGTGACCTGATAGCTTAAAACTGGTATATTTAAGTAGCAATGATGCAGCTAATTTGGGCTAATTTTCTTCATTTATATCAACCTCCCACCCAATCTAAGAATCTGTTGCACAAAATTGCTAAAGAGTGCTATGTGCCGTTGGCGGAGGGATTTGAAAAGTACCGCAATGTTGTTTTGACTGTCAACATCAACGGCGCTTTAACAGAACTTTTGGCTGAAAACGGTTATAAATGGCTTTTGAGAAAAATTGGCAGGCTTTTGAAGAACGGCAAGATTGAGTTAGTGGAATCGGCCAAATACCACCCCATTTTGCCCTTATTGCCAGAAGATGAGGTGGTGAGACAAATTGAATCATCAAATTAATCGCTACTATTTTGGAGAGGCTTATAAACCAGCAGGTTTTTACCCCCCTGAAATGGCTTATTCTGCAAAACTAGGGCAGCTTTTGGCTAAATTGGGTTTTAAATGGGTGATAGCTGATGAGATTTTAACTGGCCGTCTGGGGAATTTGGATTGCGGTGCGCTTTTTGAGCAAAAGGATACAGGGTTAGTTGTCTTTTTGAGAAACAGGCGAGCATCTGATTTTGTGGCTTCAGCTAAAGCTGGCAATGGACGGGCTTTGGTTTTGGGGATTAAAAAGCGAGTTTTAGGTTGCCCTTTTGTGGTTACTGCTTTAGATGGTGAAACATTTGGCCATCATAATAAGCTTTATGAGAGAGTTCTCTTTGAAGCTTATCGGTTAAAGCGGCTAAAAGCTGTGACCTTGTCGGAGTTGGCAGCCATTATCACCCAGAGAAAGCCTTTTGAGCCCAAAGCTGCCAGTTGGTCTGCCAGCGAAGCTGAAGTAAGAAGAGGTAATGCCTTTGCCCTTTGGCAAAATCCTAATAATCCTATCCATCGTCTTCAATGGCGTCTGACTAATCTGGCCATTAGCAAGGTGGAAATGGCTGGTAAAGCTGATAAAGGTTATAATAGGGCTAGGCATTTTCTAGATTTGGGTTTGCATTCAGATCAATATTGGTGGGCCTCAGGCCGCATTATTTTTAAGACTTATTTGCTTTGGTCTGTGGAAATGATAGAGGCTGGCGCTCAATACTTGGTCCAGGCTGTTAACAGTTTGCAAAGTATCCCCAAGAAGGATAAAGAGAAGGCTCATCAGTTGTATGATAGGATTTTGGAGACCGCTTTTAGGTGGCAGAGGGAAGGCGTTATTGCTAGAAAGCGAGCTATGCTTTCTAAGAAGCGTTAATAAGGGGGGAATGCGGAGTGAGAGTGGCATTTTTGGCTTCAGAATGTAATCCTATTGCCAAAGTTGGTGGATTAGCAGATGTTGTTGGTAGTTTGCCAAAGGCCTTAGAAAAGCTTGATATAAAGCCATTTGTGGTCATACCGAGATATGGAATTATTGACAAAAAGAAATTTCCCCAAAAACTGACCTTTTCCCATTTAACAGTTGAATTTGACCAAAAAGAGGAGAAGTTTTCTGTTTTTGAAACCAATTTACCCCAAAGTCAGGTTAAGGTTTATTTAATTGAACACCCCTTGCTTTCTAATAATGGTATTTATTTATCAGCTGCGGCTACCGCTGATAGCCTGAAGGAAGTTAAAAGATTTACTTTTTTTTCAATGGCCTCTTTGGCCTTGCTCACAAGGTTAGGTGAAATTGACATTATCCATCTTAACGATTGGCACACTGCTTTAGTGCCTTATTTAATTACGAAACATAAAGAATTTGAAAGCTTGGCCAAAATTCCTCTTGTTTTAACCATCCACAATATGGGTCACGCTTATCAAGGTATTTCTGACATTTCTATCCTCAAGGTTTTGGATATTAATTTGACGACCACTGGTGATTTGGCATGGGATGCTAAATCGGGAACGATTGATTATTTGGAACAGGGGATTTTGGGGGCGGATTTGGTTAACACTGTTTCTCCATCATACGCTAGGGAAATTGCCACCCCCGAGTTTTGCGAGGGCTTGTGTGAGGTGGTAGCTAAGAAAGGTAAAAGGGTAAGGGGTATTTTGAACGGCATTGATTACGAGCTTTTCAATCCGGCAACTGATGCGAATTTGAAGGCCAACTACTCAGTTAAAGATTGGCCCCAGGCCAAAAAGATTAATAAGGCTTACTTGCAACAAAGAGCAAATTTGATTCAAGATGAGAAGGCTCTGCTCATTGGCATGGTTTCACGGCTTGATGAGCAAAAGGGCTTAGATTTAGTGCTTCAAGCTGCACCTGAAATTTTCAAAAGACCTGTTCAGATGATTGTTTTAGGAACAGGCAAACCCCGGTACATGCACGCTTTTGAGAATTTCAGCCGGGTTTACCAAGGTCTTTTTAGTTATTTTGGCATTTTTGATTCTCAATTAGCTTCCCAAATTTATGCAGGGGCTGACGCTTTTTTGATGCCTTCTAAGTTTGAACCTTGCGGTTTGGGGCAGATGATTGCCAGCCGTTATGGGACGGTGCCGATAGTCAGATCCACTGGCGGTTTAAATTTACTAATTATACCCCCCAAGCCTTAATTGCGGCTATTGATAAAGCTCTGTTGTATTTTAAGGCCTTTTCAAATTGGTCTAAACTGGTTAACGCGGCCATGAGGGTGGACTTTTCCTGGGATAAATCTGCCAAAGAATATGTTAAACTTTATAAAGAGGCTATTGCTATAAAAAGAAGAAAACAATCTTAATTTTAAGAATTAGGGTTTAAAAATGGCCAAATTCGTACCTGATATCCATTCTGAACGTTGGGTGATTATTGCTCCTGGGAGGTTGGCGAGGCCTGACCAGAAAGATGGAGCAATTAAAGTTTGCGCCTTTTGCCCAGGTAACGAATCAATGACTCCTCCTGAAGTTTATAGAGTAGGTGAGGGAGCGGCTAATCAACCGGGGTGGAAAATTAGGGTTGTTCCCAATAAATATCCGATTACAGATATTCATGAGGTGATTATTCATTCACCTGATAATGAGAAGGATATTGATGCATTACCCTTAGAGCATGTCTTTTTAATCTTGCAAACTTACAGACACAGATACAACGCCTATCGAGACAGGGGGCAAGTGTTAATCTTTTGCAACCATGGCGAGCGGGCCGGAGCATCTTTACCCCATCCCCATTCCCAAGTGGTGGTGGTGCCCAAACAAATAAATATGGATATTTTACATCGGGAATTGGTTAATAATGTGATTGAAAGCCAACGTTTTTTCACTGCTTATGCGCCTGATTTCTCCCAATGGCCTTATGAGGTTTGGATCACACCATCGGCTAGTAATGGCCGGCCCTTTGGGGACGCTTCTGATGAGCAGTTGCAGGAATTGGCAGCTTTACTTCAAAAAATTTTGCAAAAGCTGGTCAAAAAATTTCCCAATCTAGCTTATAACTATTACATTCACCATGGCAATGATTGGTATTTGCGCATTATTCCTAGATTGGTGAACAGAGCGGGCTTTGAATTGGGTACTGGTCTTCAGGTTAATGTTGTTGACCCAATCCAAGTGGCCAAAGAGTTGTCTCAAGAATAACCCAAAATGGCTGCTATTAATCGCTTAATGTTTCGTGAATATGACCTGCGCGGTCGTGAGAGTCAGGAAGAGTTGAACGAGAACTCGATGTATTTGGTGGGACTGGCTTATGGCACTTTCTTGAGAAAAAGAGGTATTACCAAAAGCGTGATCGGTCATGACGCCAGAGCCACTTCTCGCAGTTTTCATGATGCAGTGGTAAGGGGATTGGTGGAAACAGGTATTGAGGTTATTTCTTGCGGTATGATTGTGACACCCCAAATGTATTGGGCGCAGTATTTTTTAAAGTCTGAGGGAGGAGTAATGGTAACAGCGTCGCACAATCCTGCTGGCTGGAATGGGGTTAAATTGGCTTTGGGCTATTCCTACACCTTAATTGGTCCGGAGTTAATGGAGATTTATCAAACGATTGTTGATGAAAAGTTTGCTCAGGGCAAGGGAAGCTTGAGACGGGTTGATATTAAAAATGATTACATTAAAGACTTGCTTTCAAGGGTCAAAATCACCAAAAATTTTAGGGTTTTGGTTAATACGGGCAATGGAACAGCAGGGGCTATTGTGCCTGATTTGCTCAAAGCAGCGGGCTGTGAAGTGGTTGGATGGAATTTGAATATTGATCCTACTTATCCAAACTATACACCCAATCCTGCCGAAACAGTTATGATGGAGGATACGGCATCTCAAACAGTGAAAAACGGTTGTCATTTGGGTTTTGCTTTTGATGGTGATGGGGATAGATTGGGGTTGGTCGATGAAAAAGGCAAGGTGATTCCACCTGATAGATACTTGATTTTGCTATCCAGATTAGTTTTAAAGCGCAAACCGGGCAGCAAAATTGTCTTTGATGGTTTGGTTTCTAATGCCTTGCCAGAAGATATTAGGGCTCATGGAGGTGTGCCTATAATGTGGAAAACAGGCCATTCCTACATTAAAGCTAAGTTAGCTGAAGAACAGGCAGCTTTAGCAGGTGAAGTATCGGGGCATATTTTCTTTGTGGAGGATTTTTATGGGTTTGATGATGCGCAATTTGCCGCTTTGAAGATTTTAGAATATTTATCAAGTACAGATAAAAGCTTATCCGAGGAAATTGCAGCTACCCCTTATTATCGCTCAACGCCTGTATTTGAAGTGGATTGTCCAGATGATCGGAAGTATGAGATTGTTGCTGCAATTGCCAAAGAGTTTGAAAAAGAGGGCGCCAAAATTAACACTTTGAATGGAGTGAGGGTTGATTATGAGGATGGGTGGGGGATTTTGCGGGCTTCATCTAATTTGCCCACATTGAAATTGCGCTTTGAAGCTAAGACCGATGAAGGTATTGAGCGCATTAAGCGAATTTTTCAAGCCAAGATGGCCAAGTACGAGGAGATTGGCAAGGTTTGGCGCACTGGTTAACTTGTTCTTTGGTGATTGTCCCCAACAAAACCCTGCGATCGCATAATTTTGTGGGTTTTGAGGAGAATTGCAGTTTAGACAAGGTTGAAGTGTTTGAGGAGTTTAGTTTCTGGTTGAATAGATTTGGCTGTAATTAGCAGGATGTAATCTCTAATTTGATAGCTGGCAGCAAGAGCTGTAATTTCATCTTCGCATGGATAGGGGAAGACAAAAACGCTTTTTTGGATCATTAAAAAACCTAGTTGTTTTAGCCTTTCTCTAAAAACTTCTCTGGCTAATTTTTTGCTTTCTGGTATGTCAAAGATCACAATACGCCAAAGACCATCCCATTTTTGGGGTTTTTTAATTTGAAGATTAGCCATTTGATATTCTAAAACCCGCTTTTTGCCCCTATTGGTAAGTTCAATGATGGTTGTTTCTCCTCTCTCTGAAACCTTAATGATTTTTTGTTCATATAATCTCTTTAGG
>CAZCAY010000014.1:10102-12394 GCA_964496955.1 uncultured Gammaproteobacteria bacterium | reverse complement strand
CCTTTTAGCGAAATTATTAAGTTAGCCCAGCAACAGGGTATCGATTTGGGCAGAGGTAATCCTTATGAACGACTGCGTTACTTAATCAAAATCGGCCTTCTCCCCCATGCTGTGAGAAAACAAACTCCCAAAGGCACCATTGAAGGCCATTTGCCCATTACTGTCTTAGATACCCTCAGGAAAATAAACGAGCTTAAAACCCAAAACCTATCGCGTGAGGACATTAAAAGGATCCTTGACGAGGAAAAAGTAGAGCAAAACCCCGAATTAGCACTCGCCTTATCGATAGTGACAAACACCGCCACCACAGTCATCGAAGACCTCAACGCCAAACTAGCCAATACCCTTAATCAGCTTCAAAAAACTCCCTCTTCCGATGAAGGTTCAACTAACTTTTTTAAGCACTTAGCTCTCAAGACTGCTAGCTCATTGGTGACAATTGGGATTGTTATTATCATCTTAATAGCCCTAGGCCCTAAGATCTTTGGCCCAATTTTAGAACCAATTAGAAATGAGCTTAAAAGAATTGCCAAAACTGAAAAACCAACCCAAATCGTCCAAAACAATATCCAAAACATTGTTAATAACGTTCCTCCACCCATCTTAAGCCAACTCCTCGAAGAGGTCGATAACCTCAAGCTGACAGGCAAAATTTCAGGTGGTATTATTGACACTTCAGCTTATAATCTCGTCCCCAACCCTTCATTTGAGGCTACCGAAATTGGCAGCAAACCTGACTACTGGCTCTACATTGGCAATTCAAATGCTGAAAACACTTACGTTTCTGCCGATACCGCTTCAGATGGAAACAAATCTTTAAAAATTGTTCCCACCCAAGCTCCCAACCAAGAAAATGAAGGCCCCCATTACGGCATTCAATCTCAAGACGTTTTGGTTGATTACGGCAAAACGTATGTCTTTTCGGCTAAAGTTAGAACTCAAGCTGTCAAAAAAGCTGTTATTAGAATAGGCGTTTTGGGTGATAATTACCGCGATTACTCAATAACCGGTAATAGCGACTGGCAAATGATTACCTACACCCACAATTTCCCACCCAAACATCAAGCTGGCCCTGCGGATAAACAGAACTTCTTTCTTGAAGTCATTAAAGCTGAAGGAGATGGGAGCTGGTACAATGGGGCTATCTATTTTGACTCCATCCAGCTTGAGGAAGGCACTACAGCCACTCTTTACAAACCCACAGGTTTCTCACCCCAAGGTTCTCTTCAGGCCACAGCCACAGGTATTATCTTTCCCACCCTTGACCAGGTTGGCTCCCTTGGAACTGTGAATAACCGCTTTGCCGGTTTGCAACTAGTGGGCTTTAGCGTTGATAAGTGGGGTAATCTAATTTCAGGGGGCAATGCCTCCTTTGCTGGTAGTGTTAAGGTTGGCAATCTGGGCCAGGCAGACACTATAACCACACTATGTCGCAATAGCTCAAACGAGATCGCCACATGTTTGGGTGGAAGTGGTGTGACTATTACTGTCCAAGAGGATGACGTTAATGTTGATCCAGCCGTTTCGGTCCTTGACTTTACGGGAGTCGATTTTGACATCACCTCATCGCCTGCTGGCGAAGCTAATATTGCCTTATCAGCGGCTATTGCCCACCTTAATACTGCCGAAACTATTACCGCAGCCTGGACAGTAGGTACCGGAGGTTATCTATCAGCCTCCGGTACCGGTACCATTGTGGCCACCGCTGGTGATTCGGCTACTGGCTTTTTCACCACCGGGGTTTTGGAAGTTGGCATTGGAGGGACAGGAATAAGTGCAGTGGGTTCAGCTGGCTCTGTGGCCTACTCGACAGGAACCACCTTTGGCTTTACGACAGTGGGTTCAGCAGGTCAATGTTTACTCTCAGCAGGCTCAAGCACTCCCACCTGGGGTAATTGTCTGACTGGAGGTTCTAGCCTCTTTACCTTGGCGGCTTCGGCTGGTTCTAACCAAGACATTGCTGTGGGGGACACTCTCACGATTGCTGCCGGTTCTGGTATTAGCACCACCGCCGGAGCCACAGACACGGTCACAGTCGCTTTAGGACCTTTAACTGCCAATTGGAACCAAACAGGAGCTTTTGACATTGTCTTGAACAACGCAGCCAGTGAATTGAGTCTCTTAGAAAGCACAGGTGGTCTCTTTTACGGGACAATTGATGTGGGAGACTTAACCGCTGATCGAACCTACACCTTCCCTGATGTGGGAGGTGCCATTTGCATTTCAGCAGGCAATTGTGTGGCCACCGCTGGTGATTCGGCTACTGGCTTTTTCACCACCGGGGTTTTGGAA
>CAZCAY010000014.1:0-10002 GCA_964496955.1 uncultured Gammaproteobacteria bacterium | reverse complement strand
CCTGATGTGGGAGGTGCCATTTGCATTTCAGCAGGCAATTGTGTGGCCACCGCTGTACCCTTATCCTCAATTACAGCAGCTGTGGTTGCCAATACCATTAATAACAGCGCTCATGCTCAAGTCTGGAATTGGGCTCTGGACGGCAATGATACCGCCTTTACTTTTGGGGAAACTACTGCCGCCACGGGTGTAAACAACACCTTATTACAAATCACCACCCTCTCCAGTTCCACGGCTTCTCCTTTAACCGTCACTAATGGCGGTACTGGCAATATCGTTTTCAATCTAGCTTCAACTGGCGACTTGGTTATCCAAGATAACGGCACAACGTTTCTCACTTTTGACGACAGTTCAACTACAACTTGGGACCTACCAACAACTGGCTCAGTCAAAATCAACGCCCCCAACACTACTGTCTCTGGAAACGGCATATTGAATATTACCGCAACCTCTATCACTAACAACACCAGAGGCATAAATCTTTCCTATACCTTTAATGGAAATATTTCACAACATGGCTATGGTATATTCGTATCCTACAACCGCAATGCGACCAACACATTTGACAATAACTATGGACAATACATTAGATTCACAAATAACCAAACAGGTTCTCCTCTAAATATCGGCCTTATAGTGGATCTTACAAGTACAGACCAAAGTACTAACTATGGAGGTTACTTCCAGACCAAAGGTACTGGCAACATAAACTATGGCATCTATGCCGCTTCAACAGCCTCCACAACCAACTACGCCGGTTTTTTCTCAGCAACTGCTACTAGCAACGCAAATTACGGCGTTTACGCTAACGCTTCAGGAGCTAGCCAAAACTACGCCATTTATGCCACTACGGATGCTACAACTGCTGGCGGCGGTGTAAATATTAACGCAAACTCATTAACAACAGGCACTGCCCTTAATGTAACTTCCAATTCCACACTCTTATCATCTGGCAAATTAATCTCAGCAGAGCACACAGCCACTTTTGCCACTTCCCTAAATTATTCAAGCAATGCTCTTAACCTTAACCGCAACCTTACTTTAACAGGCGGAGTGAGTACTGTGCCTGTTTTTGATGCAAGTTCCTCAGCGCAAACTCCCGACGACACTTTCCCCACCTCTTTAACTTTTAACCACACCATAGGTAACGGTTCTAACAGAATCCTAGTAGTCGGAATCAGCCAAACAGCAAACCAACCCGTTGCTTCTGTTACCTACGCCGGTAATCAAATGACCTTAGCATGTAGTAATCTTTCTTCAAATGCCGGGGTACTCATTTACTACATGACAGATAACACTTCCCCTGCTCTCCCATCAGCAGGAACATGGCAAGTAAGCATTAGTTGGGGTTCTGGCCAAATGGCAGTAGCTGGCGCTGTCAGTTATTTTAATGTTAACCAAAGCGCTCCCTTGGGAAACTGTTCACATACAACTATCTCCAACACCACTCCTAGCATTACAGTCCAGAGTAATGCTAATGATGTGGTTTTTGATGTTCTTCAAGCATATCACAGATCACCATTCACAGTGACACCAAATGCTAGTCAAACCCAAAGATGGAATAGTCAAGTAGTGTTCTCAGGACTTTTTACTTATCTAAGAGGAGCAGGTAGCACTAAAACCGGTGAATCTGGATCGACAAACATGAGTTGGACACTTAGCATCACCCCTTTATTTGGCCGATTATCAGGAGTGGCTATTAAGGGCAACTCCATTAACTTAACAGGGGCCCTAGCTTCTTTAACTTCCACCTGCTCAGCATGTTATGACAATTCAAGCATTTTGGCCATTTCCAGCACAAGCACTACAGCGGCCGGCACTTCCTATGGTCTGTCTTCAATCATTTCCAAGACAGGAGCAGGCACAGGTAATACCGCAACAACTTATGCTGGCTTTTTCTCAGCAACAGGTGACAATCAAGGCACCACTACAACTTATGGCATTTATGCTAAAGGGTCTGGTGCTAACACTAATTGGGCAGGAGTTCTAGCAGGCCCATCTGTTGTAGGCGATGGCTCTCCCCCATATTTGGCAGGCCAAAGTCTGCTGCAATTGGTAGGCAATATTAACAATGGAGGCAACGAATGCCCAGTTTCAGCTTTTGGTGGTTGTGTTGGTTTATTTGTTACCCCCACCGTTAATGTAAATAGTGCCACTCCTAGTGATACCGCAAGAGCTATTGCTGCCAGACTAATTGTTGACAACCAAACAAGCAGCGGGATAACTCTTGACACAGCAGTCGGTCTTAGTGTTCATAATCCTACAAAAGGGGCAGCTGATAACATTGTCAAAAACTATGGCATTTTAATTGATAATCAAAATGCCGGATCAAGTGCCAACTACGGCTTATATATAGAAGGAGCAACTAATTACGCCCTCTATTCGGCAAGCGGTAATGGTTTTTTTGCTTTTCAACCTGATGAGAATTTAACCCTTTCTCACTCTGCAGCTACTACCACCAATGGCACTTTAAACATTAGCACCACTTCCTCAACTAATCAAAGCAAGGCTATAAACATCAGCTATACCTACTCAAATTCTAGCTTTTTAACAGGAGGCTATGGCATTTATGGCACATTCACTCACTCAAACTCAGCCACAGCCAATTACCTCGTAGGTTCATATTACAAACTTGTCGATGCCACAAATCAACCTAATGGTAATTTCGGCTTATTTCTGGATATGCCCATTAGTGGAAATGCAGCCAAAACTAACACTGGCCAGATTATCAACATTACCTCCACCTCAACAACCGCTGATAAAAATGCGGGTATTGAGATTAATGTCTCCCAAACCGGAGTAATAAGCAGCGGCACTAAATCTATTTATGGCATACATGCCACAGCCAACTCCGATAACACCAGTTCAGGAGGCACCTCTCTGGTTTATGGAGGGGTTTTCTTAGCTATTGGTGATACGGGAGGAAATAACAACACTTATGGTATCTATGCTCATGCTACAGGTGGGGATAACAATTACGGCCTTTTTGTAGCAAACGGCAGGGTCTTTTTCAACACCAATATGGCAGCTGGTACAACCGGCAATTATATATGTCTTAACACTACCACTTGGGAAGTCCAAAAAGGAGGTGCCTCATGCAGTGCTTCATCTATAAGATTTAAAGAAAATATCAACGATCTTACCTATGGCCTTGAAGATGTCTTAAAACTTCACCCTGTTTCCTTCAACTTTAAGCCGGAGATGAATATGGGCAGCAACCGACAACTCGGCTTCATAGCCGAAGAAGTCGAAAGATTAATTCCTGAACTGGTTTCTTATGATGAGAACGGGCTGCCTTCAGGAGTCAACTATCCCCAAATGACTTCTTTACTTGCGAAAGGTATCCAAGAGCTTAATGCAAAAGTCGATAATTTAGGCAATATTGTCGGCCAAAATGTGACGTTTGAAAACCTCACTGTAAATCGCAAGCTCCTAACCGCTAACCTCACTGCCCCTGCAGACAACAGCCTAACCCTTTCCCTCTCTGACTCCTCAGGATCAACAGCTTTCAAAGTGCTTGATTCGGAAAACCGTGAATTGTTTTCCATTGATTCGGCAGGCAATGTTAAATTCGCAGGCACGGTTTTTGCCCAATCATTTACCAGCACCACCCAAACCACCACTGAAAATAGCAGTGAAAATAACCAAAATCCACCTCCTCTTGCTGATCCATCAACAGTGACTGAACTTCTAAACTTGACCAATTTGGAGACTGAAAATCTGAAAGTAAAAACCAAGCTGCAAGTTTTAGGCCAATCATCTTTGGCCGCTACTTCTGTTGCTGGTATCTTCTCCCAAGATGGCACTTTGATAATGGAAAGCGGCAATTCTATTTATGCGGTTGACCAAACCCTCTATTTGCAAAAAGAACCCTTAGCTGGCCCTCAAGACAATAATTTAGCTGCTGCTATATTAGATATTGGGAACGGTAAGGTTATTGTTGATAAAGCGGGCAATTTAATCATTGTCGGCACCTTAACTGCCCAAAAGGTTAAAACCAAGAGCTTGGAAATTGACAGCAGTGGTGACACTGTCGGTACAGCAACCTTACCAGAAGGCCAAACAACAGTGGTGGTGAAAACTGCTGCTGTTACTGACAACTCAATTATCCTAGTTACCCCCACCACTCCTACCAATTACAGTCTGGCAGTAACAGTGAAAAAGGCTGAGGAGGAATTTTGGGTAGCAATTCCCCAAACAGCACCGATAGATATTCCCTTTAATTGGTTAATTATTAACCAAACACAGTTGACAAATGAGATGTAATCAGCTAAACATGAAGGAGGTTCTAAAGTGAACAGATTTTTAGAAACAAAACTCGAACTGCTCATTAATTACCTGATCGTAGCCATCACTTTAATCCTACCCCTCTTTTTCCTGCCAACAACTTTTGAATTTTTTGAATTTAACAAGCAGTGGTTTCTGGTCGTAGGAGCTTTAGTCTTGCTGGTTGTGTGGAGCATTAAAATGGTCGTTGGTGGCAAGGTTGTTATTAAACAAGCGCCCACTCACTTGTTTTTCTTAGCTTTCTTAATAGCCTTCACTTTATCAACAGTCTTTTCAGCAGATAAATTCGCTTCTCTTGCCGGTTCATACTTGCGCTTTAACAATGGACTGGTGACTATTCTGGCTGTAGCTGTCATTTATTTGGTAACCATTACCAATATCCGTCAGTCAGAACAAGTGGTCAAAATTCTGGCCATTTTGGTGATTTCAACAGCTCTCTCGGGTTTATTATCCATTCTTAATTACTTTAACATCGTGGTTTTCCAAACAAGTTGGGGTAGATCCCCCAGCTTTACACCGCTTGGTAATTTTGAAAACTTGGCCTTTTTGGAAATCCTCGTCCTACCTTTGGCTATCGGTCTGGCTTTGCGGGCCAAAGAATACTGGATGCAAATTTCTTCAGTTTTGGCCAGTCTCATTATCGGCATTTCCCTAATCTTTATTAACCTCACAGCAGCGTGGTTTGTGCTGGCTTTAATGTTCTTAATCTTCTTCTTCACAGCTAATAAACTAGCAATCAATAAAAAACAAAAGGCTCTACTCATTTTCATCGCCAGCGTCTTTGCCATAACTTTAGTTGTAGCCAATGTGAAACCTCTATCCACAAGGATTTTGGCGCCTTTGGCCGGTCAAAAAGAGGTGAGTCAATTACCCAAATCACCCACACTACCTGCCGCTTTCGGCTGGGCCACAGCCACCGGGGTTTTAGGTTCCTCACCTTTAAGAGCAGTTTTTGGTCTAGGTCCTGCTACTTTTGGCTTGGCTTACACCCAATTTAGACCAGTGGAGGTCAATAACACCACCATTTGGGACCTCCGCTTTGACAAATCATCATCTGAAATCTTAGAGATGCTTGCCAATCTAGGCATCTTGGGTATTGTCACCTATCTGCTTTTCTTAGCAAGCATTGGTAAAATCGTGGCCAACTACCTGGGCCGTGAAGAGAAAATTGAACCTGTTCCCTTCTTTGCCGCTTTGGCTGTGTCGGCTTTTATCATTGGCTCTTTTTTCCTGTCTGGCTCTGCTGCTGTCTATTTTGCTTTCTACTTAACACTCGCCCTGCTCTTAGGGCTGCTAGCCCCCGCTTACCCCACTAAAATTTTTGATGTTCAACTGGAAATTGTTGCCTTAAAAGCTGGCGCTTTACGCTTTATCCCAGCTACCTCCCAACAGCACAGCCCAAGCACCCCAAGTCACTTGTCTTCAATTAACCTCCTCAGTTATGCTTTCCTGCTTATTTCCACTGCTCTTGCTCTTTTTGTAGGATACACCAGTTTTAGGGCTTATAAGGCTGAAGCTGCCAGTTTGCAGGCTGCTGTTTTAATCAATCAAGGCCAAAGTTTGGAATCTATTAGAAAGGCTTCGGTCAATGCGGTAATGGCTAACCCCTACCGCGATGTTTATCATCGCAATTTGGCAATTATTGATTTGGAAATCGTCAAAGTCCTTAGCAACCAACCTAATTTGGAAGAGCAAGATAAAAACAATTTAAGCTTACTTATCCAGGAAGCTATTGCTCAAGGAAAAATTATCACTGGTTATCAAAATCCCCCCCTCCCTGGCCAATCAACTCTCAATGTGGCTAATTGGGAAACTTTAGGTTCGGTTTATGCTAATTTAGCAACGGCTGTCAAAGACTTTCATCCTCATGCAATTAATGTGGCCAACAAAATTGTCCAGCTTGATAAGTTTAACCCCAAAAGCTGGATATCTTTGGGGCAAGTGTTACAGCTAACTAATGATCTTGATGGAGCTATTAAAGCTTTTGAAACAGCTGTTAGCCTCAAACCTGATTTTGCCAACGCCCACTACAATTTAGCCCAAGCTTTGAAAGCTAAAGGCGGTTCTGATGAAAGAGTTGTGGCTGAACTGCAAGCCGTTCTCAAACTCATTCCAGAAAACGATCCCAATCGTGAATCAATCCAAAAAGAACATGATGAACTTAAAGCCAAATTACCTCCCAAACCATCAGAACAACCAGCAACCCCTACTCCTTCTCCAACCCCTCCTCAAGCCACCCAACCGGCCAGCTTTTAGCCAAATCACCCACCATCAGCAAACGCCAAAACCAACAAAATGGTGCGATCGCAGGATTTTGTTGGAAAATTGGAGCTAAATTAAGAGGGATAAACTAGCTACCCAATTGCTTCTTATAAGCCTGCAGCCATTTCTGATAACCTTTAATGGTTTTGATCATACCCCTTTTTCTAAGCTCTAAATTAACCACTCCCCCGTAATGGGGATAACGGTGAAGCTTGGGAAGAATTGAAGAAAAACCATGACTGTAATGCACCAACTCATGGGCAATAACATAATCAACCACTGTTGTTGGAATTGATTTTTTAGCCAGCAAGCCGTTGATGAGAATGCGACTGACAGGTTTTTGCCAAGGACTTGTTTTCACCAATCTAATCGAACCAAAGCGGTATTTGGCTGGCCTAGAAAAGGCAATTTGAACCTGATTGACCTTTCTGACATCAGCAAAGTATTTAGCCCAAAGATAATTCAAACGGCAAGTTAACCAATAATTATCTCTCATCCCCAGTGACAATGTTCACCAGTCTATCTGGCACAACTATGACCTTGGCAACAGTTTGGTTTGCTAAATGCTTTTTGACTTTTTCTAAAGCAAAAGCAGCCTCTTTTAACGCCTCTTCACTTTGACCTCTTTTAACTGCCAACTTACCCCTAAGTTTGCCATTAACCTGCACCACCACAGTTATAGGCGCTGATTCCAGCAAGGATTCTTCATAAACTGGCCAGCTTTGTTGATGAATAGAATAAGCTTGACCTAAAATTTGCCAAAGTTCTTCTGCCAAGTGGGGAGCAAAAGGGGCCAAAATCAGAACAAATTTTAAAGCAGCATTTTTACTAAATTGCCCTTTCTGTTTAAAAGCCAAATTGACAAACTCCATCATAGCTGCAATAGCGGTGTTAAAATGCATATTGGCAATATCCTCTTCAACCTTCTTAATAAGCCCATTAAGAGCTGTTGCTAACTCCTTTCCAACCTCACCAGTGTTGTTAGCACTCTCATTAACAAGTTGCCAGACACGACCTAAAAAGCGGTAAACTCCCTCAACGCTGGAGGAATCCCAAGCGATACTCTGATTAAATGGCCCCATAAAAAGTTCATAAACCCGCAAGGTATCAGCCCCATAAATTTGGCAAATCTCATCAGGACTTACCACATTCCCTTTAGATTTAGACATTTTCACTCCACCTTCAGCTAAAACCAAACCCACATTGCGCAATTTGGCAAAGGGTTCTAAAGTGGATACCAAACCCAAATCATAAAGCACCTTATGCCAAAATCGAGCATAAAGAAGGTGCAAGACTGCGTGCTCAGCCCCACCTACATACCAATCCACTCCCCCTTTACCACCTTGTTGAGCGCCCATCCAATACCTTTCCTTATCTGGAGAGAAAGGCGCTTTGCGGTTTTGAGGGTCTAAATAACGCAAATAATACCAGCAAGAACCGGCCCATTGGGGCATAGTGTTGCTTTCTCTTTTGGCTGGACCACCGCATTTAGGACAAGTAGTTTCGAGCCAGTCCTTAATCCCAGCTAAGGGTGATTCGCCAGTGCCAGTTGGTTTATAGCTTGCCACTTTAGGCAAAACTACTGGCAAGTCTTTATCTGGTACTGCAATCCATCCGGGGTTTAAAAGCTCACCTTTACTAAATTCTTTGGCATCCTCTCCAGGGCGAGATTTAATCTTTTGAGCACACCTTGGACAAAAAACAAGAGGGATAGGCTCGCCCCAATAGCGTTGTCTGGAAAAAACCCAATCACGCAATTTATAAGAAACAGCCAACCTGCCCTTGCCTTGTTTTTCTAAAGCTTTCACAATCTCAAGGCGGGCTTTTGGTGAAGGCAAACCGGTAAATTGGGCAGAATTAACCAAAATTCCTTCCCCCTCATAAGGTAATTGGACCTGTTCACCTTTAATCACCTCAATGATTGGTAAATTAAAGGCCTTGGCAAACTCAAAATCCCTTTTATCGTGGGCTGGCACAGCCATAATAGCCCCTGTACCATAATGGGCCAAAACATAATCAGCTACAAAAACAGGCAATTTAGCACCATTGACCGGATTGATGGCTGTTAATCCCTCTAATCTGACTCCTGTTTTTTCCTTCGCCTCTTGTCTTTCCAAATCACTTTTTTGTTTGGCAAAATTAACGTATTTTTCCACCTCTGGCCAGTTTTTAACAGCAGGCTTTAAAGACTCAATAATCTGATGTTCTGGAGCCAAAACCAAGTAACTGGCACCAAATAGTGTATCGCAACGGGTAGTAAAAACTTCTATTGACAAGGGTAATTGCTCAAGAGAAAACTCGATAATGGCGCCATTGGACTTGCCAATCCAGTTTTTTTGCATCTGAATAATTGATTCTGGCCAATCTAAACCTTCCAAATCCTCTAACAGCCTGTCAGCGTAGGCTGTAATTTTTAATAGCCATTGCCTTAAATCCTTCCTAATAACCTGATGACCGCAACGCTCACACTTACCACCTACCACCTCTTCATTGGCCAAACCAGTCTTGCACGATGGACAAAAATTAATAGGCACTACAGCCTCATAAGCCAAACCCATCTCAAAAATTCTCAAAAATATCCACTGAGTCCAGCGGTAGTAGTTAGGATCGGTGGTGTTAATTTCCCGCGACCAATCATAGGAAAAGCCCGCTGCCTGAATTTGTTTTTTAATTTTGGCAATGGCCTTTTGGGTAACAATGGCTGGATGAACACCTGTCTTAATTGCGTAGTTTTCAGCAGGCAAACCGAAAGCGTCCCAACCGATGGGGTGAAGCACATTATAGCCCTTCATGCGCAAATAACGGCTAATGATATCAGTAGCTGTATAACCCTTAAAATGGCCAACATGCAGCCCATCACCAGAAGGATAAGGAAACATATCAAGGCAATAAAATTTAGGTTTGGGCGAGCCGTCAATGGCCTTATATAAGCCATCCTGGGCCCACTTCTTTTGCCATTTTGGCTCAATTTCTAACGGCCGGTATTTGACCATCAAAAACCCCCAACAAGTTGAATTGCTTTTATTCTAAGCCATCAATTACAATTAAACAAGCTTATTAAAAGGGGTAATTTGCTGGTCTACCTGGCTGCTTGAAAATGTTCTCGGCAAAAGACGGGCCTATCGCCTCTTGGTTGAAAGGGCACGACATCTTTTTTGCCACATTGACTGCAGGTAATTTCAAACATTTGCCTTTGACCTAAATTCCCAGCCTTGGCCATTTTATAGTGGCGTCTGCATTCAGGACATCGCTTAGGCTGATTATCAAAACCTTTATCCTGATAAAATTGTTGTTCAGAAGCCGTCCAAGTGAAAGCTGAACCGCAGTCAACGCAGACTAAAGTCTTATCTTGAAAATTTGACAAAAATACTCACCTCCTCCTGGATTAGCCCAACGTGCTCTAGCCTTCAAACCTTGGGACTAAACCAGGGTTTGGTGATCTAGGGTTGTCCT
>CAZCAY010000013.1:0-12451 GCA_964496955.1 uncultured Gammaproteobacteria bacterium | reverse complement strand
ATTACGCTTATTTGGCAACAGCTGCCGATAGTGCTGAATTTCAGATTGTAGCAGGTGGTACAGGTGATGGTTTTCAAACTGTTGGCACTTTTGAGTCGCAAACATTTGATTGCACTTTACCCACTGCTCCCGCGCTAATAGCTTGCGACAACCAAACTGCCGGGTATAATTACATTGTCATGAACACCTTTGAACCGCCAGGTACCGCTCTCACTCTTAAGATTGCTGTTAAGAATGACAATAGCAGCTGGAGCGATAGCGATTTTGTTGGCCCCGATGGTACTCCTAATACTGCTTTTGATAATGCTGGCGGTATTCTGATTCCTGCCAATTTTCGTTATTTCCGATTTAAAGCTTATTTTGAAAGCGATGGCAGTGCCACCCCTGTTCTTTACGATGTAACTTTAAATTATTCACCATAAGATGGGCTTAAAGTTGAGAAAAATTGGTTTGAATTTTGGCAATTTTAAGGTGGGCTTTAGTTTGATTGAGCTTTTGATTTACATGGCTTTTTTTTCGGTCATTTTGGTGATCTCCACTGATATTTTGGTGACAGTTTTGGATGCTCGGTCTGAAGCTAACGCTGCTGATGCTGTTGATTATGATGGCCAATATATTCTTTCTCGTCTTGCTTATGATGTTGGTAGGTCAAGCAATATTCTTTTACCTGAAAACTTGGGTGACAGGAGCACTTCTTTGGAGTTAATCATTGATGGGGAAAATTATACTTATAGTTTGAATGATGGTTACCTTCAACTTACAAGTGGTGCTAGTAGTGATAATTTAAATGGGAACAGGACAGTGGTAGATAGCGTTTCTTTTCAAAAAATCGGTAACCCTTTGGGTAAAGAAACCTTAGTTTTTCAATTGACTATTAGTTCAGCTGGTTTAACTCAAGGAAGAACTGAAGTCAGATCATATCAGACTGTTTTTGGAAGACGTTAAATGGTTATTGGTCAAATAATTAGCTTTAAAAACAGGGAACGGAACCAAGGCCAAGCCTTGGTGTTGCTTTTGGTCTCTACGGCTATTGGTATTATTACCACTTCAGCCGTAATAACAGCTGCTATTGTGGTTAATCAATCAACGGCCCTTTTTACCAAGAGCCAGCTGGCTTTAGCCCTTGCCGAAAGTGGGGTAGAAAATGCTATTATACGCTTGTTAAGAGAACCAAATTACACCGGCGAAACCTTGAATTTAGCAGATGGTCAAGTAGTTGTTAGTGTTACAGGTGGTACTAATAAGACTATTGTGGCACAAGCGAGTGTTGTGGATGTTGTAAGGAAGATCCAGGTAGATGGTACCTTTTCTAATACTGTTTTTACCATTAACAATTGGCGGGAGGTGGATTAAATGTTGTGGAGTCAAGAAAAGATAAGTATTGCTTACCTATCAGGTGGCAAGTTGACTATTGCCTTCTTTAAGAACAAAAACGGCCAAGCTGTTTTGACCCAGTTATATGAGGTCCAATTTTCTGAATCTGAGGCCGCTGATTATAAGGTGGGTGATCCTCACCTATTCTCTAAGAAATTGACAGCATTCTTGGATGAAAAAAGGCTTGATTTGGGTAATTTAATCATTGTGTTGCCTGATGAGGCTGTCTTTATAAAGGGATTTGATTTAGGTCAGGAAATACCTCTTGCCCAATTAAAGCAGCAGTTTGTTGGCGAAATTCCTTATAGCATTTCTGAATTGGCATTGAAGACTATTATTGATGATGGTCTTGCTCAGTTAATTGCGGTTGAGAAAAACACCATCGCTAATTTAAGAGTAGCTTTCGCGGCGGAGATGGCTAATGTTCAGCTAATTTTGCCATTGCCTCGTATTGTTTCTCTTAGTTTGCCTCAGGAGGATGTTGCTATCGTTTTCTTAATTGTTGGTTTGAGATTAACCGCTCTTTTGTTAAAAAAGAAAACCGTTATTTTTTCTGCCACAAGGAAATTGGAAGATGAGACCAACCTGGAGCATCAAATGACCTCTCTTATTGAGGAACTTACTGCCTTGGTTGATGGTCAAGATAAACCAACGGTAGTTTTCTTAAACATTGATGCCAAGTACCAGCCAATTGTTAGGAATTTAGGATTTGAAGTTAAAGAGCTTGATTCAGATTTTAGTGTTTGGCAACTTGTTGCCAACTTATGGTTTCGTCATAAAGCGGAAATAATAGGTGAGGATTTAACTTTGGAAACCGATCAGTATTCTATTCCGAACCCAGCCTTGCCTAAATGGTTTGGGGTAATGGTGAAAATAGTCGTATTAGGGGTAATTATTGGAGGTGGTCTTTGGGGTTTGAAGGAGTTTGTCTTTCCCCAAGCCAAAATCCTTTTCACCAAGGAAAAGGCTCATCGGGAGCAGGCTACCGATACAGCTCGTTTGCCCATTTTGCCTACCGCTTCACCATCAGCTACCCCCGCACCTCCCGTTGTTAGTCGGCGGCGGAGTGATTTTAGAATTGAGGTCTTAAACGGGAATGGTATTGGGGGTGATGCCGCCAGGTTTAAGCAAGTTTTAGAAAGTGAAGACTTTGTGGTGGAAAGTATAGGTAATGCTGACAGCGGTGATTATAAATTTTCAGAGATTAACGCCAAATCTTCAGTTCCGGCTGATATTATTTCAGCTATTGACAAATTACTTAATCAGTCATACACTCAAGTTAAGATATCTACTTTATCAGCTGATGCTAAAGTAGATGTGAGGGTTATTTTAGGAGAGAAAAGGTAATCTGCCCATGAACTATTTTAAGTTACGATCTTACTCTTCAGGTTTCACTTTAGTGGAGTTAGTGGTAGTGGTGGGTATTTTGGCGGCCTTATTGGCCATAGTGTTGGTGGCAATTAATCCTGGTCGTCAGTTTGCCCAAGCTAATAACACTCAGCGCAGAAGTGACGTTAATGCTATCTTGAATGCTGTTCATCAATACGCAGCTGACAATCAGGGTGTCTTGCCAGCCGGTATTGATGCCACCGAAAGGACAATTTGCGCGCCTGCCAATGGAGCTAGTCCATGTGCAACCAATGCAGTTGATTTGTGTGCCATTTTAGTACCTACTTATATTGCTGATTTGCCGAGAGATCCAACAGTAGGGACTATTTCAGGTGGCAATAATTGTACTAGTGCTACAGCTTACAATACAGGCTATACCATTGTGACAACAACAGCTAACAGAATCACCGTTTCTGCTCCGAGTGCAGAATTGGGTGAAACTATTGCAGTGACTCGTTAAGCTTATTGTCTTCCCTTTCCCATTTGACTTCAACATTTCTTTGATGTTAAATGGTGGCAACTATTCCTGCCCCTTTCAGATTCAATGTTAACCTGCCTTTATACCAAAAAAAAGGAGGTGAAAAAAGAATGCAAAAGGTTATTGTGGCAGGGGTTGGCGCTGCTGTGATTGCCTATTTGTCTGGAGCAGTCCTGGGCACCTATGGAGCGTGGTCTTTACTGTTGGACCAAGCAACAACTGTTTTGGGGCGTTGGCTGATAGCTATGGTAATTGGTGTGGCGTTAGCCGAAGCCTACCAATTTTTTAATTTTGCTAAAACTTTGCCCGGTGATACCCTTGTTAACGGTGCTATTTTTGGCTTATTTATTTGGTTAATCACTTTAGTGGCAGGGATTGTTTTTGTTAATGTCGGGCAGTATGTTTTTGTTTCACCTACCAGCACCAATTTGTTTTTGCAGGTACTGCTTCACATTGTTTGGGGTAGTACATTAGCTTATTTAATCCAAACAGATGTCAAGTGAGACAGGGCTTAAGTGACCTTTGGTCTATTTGGGTAAATTAATTGTGCTTTGGAACATTTAATTTACCCATAAGCTTTGGCGTGTTCTTCCAATTCAGTTTTGTCTTAGAGTAGCTATTTGCTATAATTCCCAGTATGGAGGAAATCAAAGATAAACTTAACCATCTTGCAGAAAAAATTGACCTCTTGGCCAAAAATGTGAGGCTCCGTTATCCCCTCAAGCAGTTGGAGCAGCTTGAATCAGAGAGCCTTAAACCTGACTTTTGGCGTGATTCTAACAGGGCGAAGAAAATAATGGCTCAAATAGCCCATTTTGAGAGTATGCGTTCTAAAGCTGAAGCGTTAGAACAAAATTTAAAAAGCGTTCAGGATTTGGTTAACTTGCTTGCTAAAGAGAACAAATCAGGTCAGGATTGGTTATCTGATATTAATTTGGAAGTTGAGAATTTAGAAAAACAATTTAAAAAATTACAAACCGAGTTATTTTTATCAAATAAGTATGATCTAGACAACGCTATTTTATCAATTCATGCTGGTCAGGGCGGTACTGAGGCTATGGATTGGGTTGGGATGTTGAAAAGAATGTATTTGCGTTTTTGTCAAGATAAAGGGTGGCAGGTGCAAATTATTGATGAGACGCCTGGCGAAGAAGCTGGTTTTAAGAGTGTTGACATATTAGTTGAAGGCGCTTATGCTTTTGGTCTTTTGAAAAATGAAGCAGGCGTTCATCGCCTTGTAAGACAATCACCTTTTAATGCTAATCAACTCAGACAAACTTCTTTTGCTTTAGTAGAGGTTATGCCTGAAATTGATGAGGATATAGATGTTGAGATTAGGCCAGAAGATGTGGAATTTGAGGCGTTTCGGTCAAGTGGTCATGGGGGTCAGAATGTGAATAAAGTTTCAACCGCTGTCCGTTTGCGCCATAAACCAACAGGTATTACTGTTACTTGCCAAACTCAGAGATATCAAGCCCAGAATCGTGAGAACGCTATGAAGTTGTTGCGGGCTAAATTATGGCAGTTGGAACAACAAAAGCTTAATGAGGAGAAAAAACAATTAAAGGGGAAGTACAAAATTGCTGGATGGGGCAATCAAACCCGTTCTTATGTTTTACACCCTTATCACCTTGTTAAGGATTTGAGAACGGGTTTGGAGACTTCAGATACAGAAGCCGTGTTGGACGGCAAACTTGATGAGTTTATTGATGCTGAACTTGCCATCTCTCAACCTTCAAAGACTGTGGTATAATTTTTGAAGTTGGGAGGTGTCATGACTGAAGACCCCAAGCTTAACAATGAGCAGGAATTGCTTACTGAAATCCCTACTCGTCAGCCTCGAAATTGGACAGGCCTAGCTTTAATTATCTCCCTTATTTTAATCCCAGCTTTGTTTGGTAGTTTTTCTGGTTGGTACTTTTGGAATCAGAAACTAGAGGTTAATCAGCAGGTTGTTTCTTCAAGCCCTTTGCTTAAGCAGGTTCCTATTGCCCAAGAAGATATGAAGACATTTAGGGACAGCGCTGAAGGTGTGCTTGAGGTCAATGATAATTTAGCTCAATATACTCAAGGGACTCATAAGTTAGTAAGAAGTGGTGGCCCTAGCCAAACAGTTTATTTAGTTTCTTCTGTAGTTGATTTGAATCAATATGTTGGTAAGAAAGTAAAAGTTTGGGGGGAGACATTTGAGTCTCGCGAGGTAGGTTGGTTAATGGATGTTGGTAGAGTTGAAGAAATTCAATAACCTTTTTTGTGATGATTAAGTTCCAATCTGTTTCTAAAAAGTTTCCTAATAATACCCATGCATTGGTTGATATTAATCTGGAAGTTCAGAATAATGAATTTGTTTTTATTATCGGACCTTCGGGAGCAGGTAAGAGTACCTTATTGAAATTAATCACACGCGAATTATTGCCTACAGAAGGCAATATTTTCATAGATGATGAGGATATTACTTTATTACCCCAAAACCGCATTTTTAGTTTGAGACAAAGATTGGGAGTTGTCTTCCAAGACTATAGACTTTTAAACGAAAGAAATGTTTTTGAGAATGTAGCACTTTCGCTTGAGGTTCTTGGTTTACCAGAGAAGCAGATTATTAAAGAAACCAGAGAGGTATTGGAGCATGTAGGAATGTTGGATAAAGCAGACCTTTTTCCCCAGCAATTGTCAGGTGGTGAATTACAAAGGACAGCCATTGCAAGGGCGATTGTGGGTAGTCCTGAAATTGTTTTGGCTGATGAGCCTACTGCCGATTTAGATCCAGCCAACGCTTGGGAAATCATTAACCTCCTTAACCAGATTAATAAATCAGGGACAACTGTCATTATGGCTACCCATAATGTGGACGTGGTTAACAATTTAAGGAGGCGAGTGGTTCAGCTAGAGCAAGGTAGAATTGTGGCGGACAAAGCCGGAGGGAAATATGTCTCTGCTTAAAAGAGCGTTAAAGAACATTAGGCGTAGTCCCTATCAATCAGTAGCAGTCGTTATCATAATGGCGGTGACTTTCTTAATCATTACTGTTTTTGTTATAGCAGCAGTCATTTCCCAAAGATCAATCGCGTATTTGGAGAGTCAACCTAAACTTTTAATTTTTTTTCAGCAGGATATAACTGGCGAAGATCAAATTAAGGACATTAAGGATAAGTTACTAACTACCGGCCTTGTAAGCCAAATTGATTTTATTAGCAAGGAGGATGCTCTCGCCACTTACCGCCAGTTAAATAAAGATGATCCTTTATTGTTGGAATTGGTCACCCCGGATATTTTACCAGCATCCATTGAAGTTTCACTTACTAATCCCAAAGCTATGTCTCAATTAGTAGCTTTAGTTAAAGATGATAAACGGGTTTTTGATATTACCTCACCAGAGGATGTCGTTCGTAACTTGGTGGCTCTAACGACCAAGATTAAAATCTTTGGGGGTTTACTCATTTTAATTTTAGTGTTGGATTCTGTTTTAGTAGTTTTAATGAGTACAGCAATGAGAATTGCTATCAGACGTGAAGAAATTCAAATAATGAGTTTAATAGGTGCTTCCAATTGGTATATTAGGAAGCCTTATTTGATAGAGGGAGCAATTTATGGCTTGGCAGGAGCATTAATAGCAGTGGTTGTGGTCTATGGCTTGCTAATAGCATTCAACCCCACTTTGGTCAATTATTTTGTTGCGACTCATATTTATCCCTTGCCTCTTTGGCTACTGGTTGTCATCGCTGTGGTAGAGGTGTTAGCTGGTGCGGGTTTGGGTATTTTAGGAGCGTTTCTTGCAGTAATTCGTTATCTCCGTTAAGATTAAAATACTCATCCATATGTCTTTCCGGACTAAGTTTATTGTTTTTTTCTTGGCATTCTTGATTGTTTTTTGGGCTGTATTTCCTGTTTTTGCCCAGTCAACGTCTGAGCTTCAACAGCGCTTGATTGAGATTCAGCAAGAGCAGTTAAGAGTCCAACAAGAACTCTATCGATTGGGACGCGAGAAGAAAAATCTGACAAATCAAATAGCTGCTATTAACAATCAACTAAAATTGGCAGAACTTAAAATTCGAGAAACAGAAGCTAAGCTAGCTGAGACCCAAGCAGAACTTGACCAATTGCTTGTTGATATTCAGCAGGTGACTCATGAAATTGACAGATTAGAGCAATCACTTACTGATTTGACCAAAGTTTTGTCTAATCGCATTAAAAAAACTTACATTAGCGGTCTTAATTCTTCTGTCAATTTATTCTTTTCAGCGCATGGTTTTAATAGCTTGGTGTCAAGGTTGAGATATTTGGGGTTTGTTCAGGAGCATGATAAGAAGTTATTAGACCAAGTTAGAATTGCTAAGGATAATTATTCTGACCAAAAGGAACTTCTAGAAGAAAAGCAGCTAAGAGTAGAGGCCTTAAAGCAGAAGATTGAGCAGGATAAAGCCAATCTTGAGAGACAACGTGCTGATTTAAAACGCCAACAGGCTGAAAAAGAAAGATTTTTAGCCATTACCAGGAATGACGAACAGCGCTTCCAGCAGTTATTAGCCCAGTTGACTGCTGATGCCAACTCAATTGCTAGAGCCTTAGGAAATGTTGGGGTTAAGATTGGGCCTGTTAATAGAGGTGATGTAATTGCTAGCGTTGGATCAAGCGGATGCTCAACAGGCCCTCATTTGCACTTTGAGGTATTTACCAATGCTAGAGTGGAAAATGGTGTGGTGGTTGGAGTTAGCAGCCGAACTGACCCCAAACCTTTCATTGATGGTGGCCAGCTTGGTAAGCCAGTTGCTAATTACACTGGTCGCTATTACCTTGACAACCCTGATAAGGAAGCCCATCCGGGAGATATTACTACCCTCTATGGGGAGGTTTATTTCTTGGGGGTGCATACTGGTTTGGACATTGCCAATCCCTTTGGAACGCCGATTTTAGCAGCTGAGAAAGGCATTGCTTATTTAGCCTCTGCTCCTTGCAACGTGAAGATTCCTGGCGGTTCTTCTCTTGGTAAGGGCATTATTATTGATCATCAGAACGGCATGGTGACCTTGTACTGGCATATTCCTTAAGGAGTGGGTTTTTGGCTATGCTGCCAAATGGGCATCTTGCGGCGTTTTTATATCTAATACTTGACACTTTATCAGCTGCGTCTTATAACAACGGCGATGAGTAAATTGGTAACAATTGCCGGTTTTTTATTAGTGTTTTCATTAGCTTTTAGGTTTGTTTATGCTGTCAATTTTCTCCAAAATCCGGGTTTTGAGGAAGAAACTAATGGCTGGACGCCAAGTAACAGCAAAATTATTTTATCAGCAGTTTCAGACCCTTCTCCTCGCAGTGGCAACAAGGCTCTAAAAATTGAAAACAAAAGTAATACTACTTCAGCCATAGGAGCAGAGCAAGAAGTAGCTGATATTACTCCTGGAGGGCAGTATTTAGTTTCTGGTTTTGCCATGTTTACCGATCCTAATGTGAATGAAGTTAAAATTAGGGTGGCTTGGTATAAAGAGGGCGCTACCAGCCAATTTTCTACAACTGATACTGATTCTGTGAATAGCCCAACCAGTTCATGGATTGAATTGTCCAAAATTATTAAGGCACCTGAGGAAGCAGTCAAAGCGGAAATTCGCTTGGTTGTTTCCAAAAAAACTACTAACCCAGCTACTGCTTATTTTGATGATATTTTTTTCCAACCTGATTATACGCCTACTCCTACTGCTACTCCCATCCCTACCGCAACGCTTAATCCTACTTCCACACCCAGCCAGAAATCAACATCAGTTGGAGTTGGCAAAACCCAACAAACACAACCGACAGGCCAAGCATTGGGTGTTTCTAGTCAAACAGACTCCAAGTCTACTCCGCAGTTTGGGTTATCACCAGCAGATGATTCTAGCAATTTGAACCTTAGCGCTTCTAACACTCCTCTTGTTTTTCAGTTTGCAACTAGTCCCTCAACGACTGAGCCTGCTGGGATGTCATCAGCTGGTAAGGCAAAAAATTCTAAAATATTTGCGGTCCTAATAATAGCGGGCATCTTTCTGGTTAGTTTAGTTTCATTTTACTCTTATTGGCAGCGGAGGAAAGCTAGAATTGATTAGAAGAATTGGCCATTGGTTGCCGACTTTTTTGTGGGCAGCTTTTATTTTCTACCTCTCTTCTCAACCTGGTTTGAAGGTAAGTGAGGGTTTTTGGGATGTGGCAACGAGAAAACCTGCCCACATTTTTGTATATTTTATTCTTTACTTATTAGTTACTCGGGCTTTGCTCAAAGATTTGTTAATAACTAAAAAAAAGTTAATAATAAAAAGTTTCATTTTAACTATTGTCTATGGCGCTTTTGATGAATTTCATCAATCGTTTGTTCCTTTGCGTGAAGGTAAGGTTTTGGATATAATGTGGGATGGGATGGGGGCTGCTTTGGCAGCTTTTGTTTTATGGAGTTTTTATCAAAATCCCCGGCACAAACTGAAAAATTGGCTGGTCGGTTGGTTTCTGGGATAAAAGATGGGGGAGTTGTGTGTTTGTATGGTGATTTGGGTAGCGGGAAGACCACCTTTGTTAAAGGTTTGGCTAAAGCGTTGGGAATTAAAGCGAGGATAATTTCACCCACTTTCCTAATTATTAGAAGTTATGGCAGATTTTATCATATTGATCTTTATAGAATTGATCAACCTGCAGATTTGGTTAATTTAGGTTTATCTGAGATTTTGAGTGACGATTCCAATATTGTGGTAATTGAGTGGCCAGAAAAAATTCACGGATTATTGCCTGTGAAAAGAATTGATGTTTATTTTGAGATTGTCGATGAAAAAACTCGCCAAATTTCCATCAAAGAGAGAAATTAAAAAAGCTGCTGAAGTTTTGAAAAAAGGTGGCGTGGTTGTTTTTCCCACAGATACGGTTGTTGGAGTAGGATGCTTGTTTGATAACCAAAAGGCTATTAATCGAATTTATCAGATTAAAAAAAGGCCGAAAATCCCTATGCCTGTTTTGATAAGCTCTTTAGATCAGCTTGAAGTTGTCAAGTCTAGATTAACACCAACTGCTGAGAAGTTAATCAAAAAATATTGGCCTGGACCTTTAACTATCGTTTTACCTTCCAATGGCAAGACGGTGGCGGTAAGAATGCCTAATTACAAGCCTGTTTTGCAATTGATTGATTTAGTAGGTAAGCCTATTATTGGGACGTCTGCTAATTTTCATGGTCAAGGGGCTGTTGGTAGTGTGGAGGATTTGGATGAAGAGTTTAAGCAGCAAGTTGATTTTGTTATGTCTGGAGAGTGTAATTTGCAGAAAGAGTCAACAGTTGTTGATTGTACAGGTGAGAAGATTGTAGTTTTGCGTCAAGGGGCCGTTAACTTAAACGAGGATGATAATGCAAACGTCTTGTTTATTGATACAGCTAATCCTCAAAAAGTAGTTGTTAGGGTTAAGAGCCGTGGTCTGATTAAAACTGTTGTTATGAGCAACCAACCAGGATCGCAAGTATTATTGCCGGCAATCATTAAGGCATTAAAATTGCAAAAATTAGATTTTAGTGACCTTGGCAGGATAGAAGTTAATGAAGGGCCTGGTTCATTTACAGGCTTGAGAGTGGGAATAGCAGTTGCCAATGCTCTTTCTTATGCCTTAAAATTGCCTGTAAACGGCAAGCCGCCAGGCCAGGCGGAACCTAAATATAACTAAAATATAATAAAATATAATCCTTTAAAAATGAAAGTTGTGGTTACAGGTGGAGCTGGTTTTATTGGATCTCATGTTACAAAGGTCCTCTGTGATATTGGCCATGAAGTTACAGTTATTGACAATCTATCAACTGGTTTTGAGCAATTAATTGACTCGAGGGCTAATTTTGTTCAATTAGATTTAGCTAATGAAAAAGAATTGGTTAATGCTTTGAAAGGTCATGAGGCGGTTATTCATTTGGCTGGCTTTATTGAAGTAGCTGAATCAGTAAGGCAGCCCCTTAAATTTGCAGAGAACAACATTAACGGCTCTCTTCATTTATTGGAGGCTATGCGCCAGGCTCAAGTTAAAAAGATAATTTTTTCGTCTTCAGCATGTGTTTATGGAGTACCCCAAAATTTACCAATCTCTGAAAGCGACCCTTTGGGCGTTCAAGTCAATCCTTATGGGGTAACCAAAATTGCTGTTGAGAATTTTTGCAGTGTTTATTGGCAGATTCACGGTTTTGACTGTGTTATTTTAAGATATTTTAATCCTTATGGTCCAGGTGAATTGCACAAACCCGAAACACATGCTATTCCCAATTTTATTAAGGCAGTTTTGGATAAGAAGCCCATTCCCTTATACTGGCAGGGAAAACAAGTTAGAGATTTTATCTATGTTGAAGATTTGGCCAAAGCTCATGCGAGTGTCTTGAATTTATCCGGATGGCATGTTTTTAACGTTGGTACGGAAGTTGGTGTAAAAGTAATTGATGTGTTACAAACGATTTTTAAGGTAGTAGGTTATGAGGTTCCAATTAATGATTTGGGTGAAAGGAAAGGTGATGTGCCAGCTACCTACGCTTCTGCTCTCAAGCTTCAGAAAACTGTAGGGTGGAAGGCAGAAGTTGGTTTGGAAGAAGGGCTCCGCCGCACCATCGAATTTTACAAGAACTATTTCTCCTCACTCTAATATTCTAGTATTCTAGTGTAATAGAGTGGCTAGGTTTTGAGAAGTTTTCTAAGATCATCTTCTGGTAGAAAGATTCTTGATGCACTGCTGAATCTGTAAAGAAAGCTTTCTACTTCTTTCCAGAATTGCCTGCCAGCTTTTGTTCTGATAATTTTATCAATTACCGTTTTGTAACCTTGGTTGGTTTTTAAAACTACCCCCACTTTAGCGATTGTTTCGTTAGAAACTTTAAGAAAATGTCTGATAGTGGCGTAATCCTGACCCTTAGGAGCATAGCGGCAATGGCTAGCCTCTTTGCGCATTACTCTTTCCGTTGGTGTTAGGAGGTCGTTAAGGAAGCTTTGGATGTCCTTTTTATCGCGGATTTGGGAAATTGCTTCCCAAAAGTTCTCAAAAATTTGTCTTTCGATCTGCTTGCTTAAATTAACTTTTGATAATCTTGCCACTCTATTATTCTAGTAAAATAGAGTTGGGAGTTAGGGTCTAGATGAGAATTTCCGTAGGATTAATCCTAGAGTGATTGTTAGAATAGCCACTGTCAATTCCATTCCAAGATTAGCACCTGTTTTTGGTAAGACCTGAGTTGTTCCT
>CAZCAY010000012.1:2317-12453 GCA_964496955.1 uncultured Gammaproteobacteria bacterium | reverse complement strand
ATCCATTTTCCAAAAATGACATTCTTCCTAGGTACCAAAACATGAGTAAACACCCCTTTTTGACCTGCCGGCTGGTTCTTATAATTTAAGGCCAACGATTTGAGTTCACTAGCCAAAGTGGGGGGGATTTCCTCATCAGCATCCACTAATAAAATCCATTCTGCATTAGTTCTGGCAATAGCAAAATTCCTCGCTGCTTCTACAAAACCTTGCGACTGGTGGTGAAAAATTTTAGCTCCAAAACTTTTTGCAATTGCCACTGTCCTGTCAGTAGAACCGTCATCGCAAACGACAATCTCATCCACCCACCACAAACTTTTCAGGCACCTTTCAAGGTTTTTTTCCTCATTGAGAGTATTAATGACAGCAGCAATCACGCTCCAATGGTAACAAAAACCAACCTAAAAGGCAAAATGACCCAAAACCTCCAAAATTTCCTACCCAATCTATTAAGTTTCCCAAAAAATATCTTAATTCATAATTCAATTCATAATTCATAAAACATCCTTAAAAAACATCTTCACAAAACTTGGTAAACAGCCGCCTCGTCATTCTCAAAAATTTTTTTAATACCCAAAGCTTGCCCATTAGGTTCGAATCTTTCAAATCTGGTTACATAAATATACTTAATATTGTTTTGTCTTAAAAACTCTCTTTGGAAAACTTCATCGCGGCTTTTGAAGAACTCTTTAACCCCAATAACTCTACCCTTATAATTAACTCCCATAATAGTCAAATTAACCTCATCCTCAACATAAACAGGTTTTGCTGAAAAGGCTGAAACATAAGCTGTAGTTTCGTATGCAAATAGTGGCAGCGGTAAATCAAGCCTGTTCTTATCTTCTTTATCGTAAACTCTGGTTAAAACAATTCCCTCAGGCTGTCTTCTTAAAAACTCCAAGGCCTGCCATTCACCAGGCGGCAACTTAGCAGGCGGTCGTGATGGAACATACTGCCAACCTGTTCCAATGGTAGTAGGAATAGTTAACAAAACTAACAAAAAAATTGCCAAAAATTTTGCCCAAAATGGCCACCGCCTAATCATTTGCCAAAAGAAAATAGCGCCAAAAATGGCAGCCATTAACTGAAAATAGTAAAAAAATTGGATAGTGTTCCAGGCTGTGCCTTTTTGGATAAAAAACAAAGGCAAAATAAAAGATACTGCCAAAAAACTTACTATAAAAAGCGGAAATGGTTTAATGGTAAATTTCCTCTTAATCCAATTAAAAACATGGCCTAAGACTAAAATCCTTGTCCCTAAGTTGCCAACTGTAAAAACTACCAAACCCAAAATTTCAGCCAATATCAATTTCCACCACCATCCCATTTGTGTATAAGCCGATCTGGCATTGGCTAATCTCTCCCAATCAAGCCTATCACTGTATTCAGCCATCGTATGGATAAACCAAAAGGGCGAAAACACCAATAAATTTGACGCTCCCAAATTACTTGGCAAAAACACCATTGCAGAAACAAGGGCTGTTGGTAGCAAAATGTGCATAGTGAACCGCAAATTTTTTCCAAAGATTAATTCCCATATAGCCAAAACACCCAAACTCACCAATACCAAAATTCCTCCATAAGCTTTAAACATGATTAAACTACCCAATAAGATAGCTATCACCAAAGGGGTGAATGAGAAACCATTATCCTGCAAGTACCTGTAAAAAAAGACCAACCCCCCAATTAAAATCACCACCGAAATGGCAAACGGTGGATTTAATTGGGTTGAAACTGCCTGGTTTGCCCAAAACATTGACTCGCCCCCAAAATTACCTTCTCTGATCAAATGAACAATCCAACCAAAACTACCGCCAAAATAAGCCAGAAAAACGGCTATCATCGCAGCTCCATAAGCTTGAGTCAAAGTTTTAACAAAAACATAAACAACCACACCCAAAATGATAGAAACCAAAATTGGAAAATAGCGAAAGTAAAGATCAATGATTGGGATTTGGGTTAATAAATGGGTTTTTGCTAATAAGAAGTCATAAAAATAATGATAGTTCACCAAGGGAGTACCAGCAAAAATTGGATTTTGGGGCGGAAATTTATTAACCAAACTCTCCGCTACTGCCAAATGCCACACAGCATCATGGCCGTTAGGTCCCCAAAAACCTAAACCAAAATTGGAAGGTAATCCACTTCTAAAAACGGTTATGCCTTGGGATAATGTCCCCACCAAAATTAGTAATATCAAGCCAAGATTTTTTAAACTCAACCTAACATTAGGGATTTTAAAACTCAAAGTTAATGTTAAAAAGCGCCAAAGTGAAAAAATCAGCAAAAAGGTAGCTGCTAAAAAAGGCATTCTCAGCCAACTGAAAATAAAATTTGCCAAGACAAAACAAACTAAACCCAAAATTGTGCCCAGGGTTATTTTGGCCAAATCCCCAAAATTGGCCTTGATCAAATCTAAAAACGCCACTCCCGGAATGACAAATAGGAACAGACTAAAAACCAAAAATAAAAGTAAGTTGCCGGTCAATTTAAAATAATCAATACCTAAATTAACTGCTGTCGGCGGTAGGTGGGTCTTACTATCGGGCGTTGATTCCTGCAAAGCATTTAAAATAGCCCCAGCAATGGTGATAGCTTTCCCATCAAGATATAAATCTCTGGGGGCAAATTCCAAAACTCTTAGCCTACCAATTGCATTTTGATAAGAAATGACAATCCTGTCTTCTAATTGATTAACTTGAAAATTGGAAATTACCCCCTCATCTATAGTCCAACGATTGCCAAAAGTAGCCTCATCTAAGGGTTTTGAAACTGTCTTGGCCAAAGTAATCTCAGAACAAGCCACCTCATAACAGGGCTCAACAGAAGATTCCTCATAGAGGCGCAAATCACGAACAGCAGAGCCATAAAGTTCGGGGTGATAAAACCACCCAATCCTATAATGTTCATTATTAAACCAGACGACCTTGCCATCGCTTCCTAAAGGGTCATTAGCCATCACCAAATTAGGTGGAGATATACCTGGAAACTGCTTCAAATACCAATTAGCAAATTGGCTCATTGTGACAACCTTGGTTGCATTTATTTCTTGTTGAGTCGCTATAAATTCAATTTGCTTGGTGTAATCGGCCCCATAAGTATCCCAAGAAAAAGTGTTTTCCAGACCTACTGTCAATTGGCCAAACTTGTTAAAAAAATTGGGCACTGCATAAATCTGGTAGAGCTTCTCAAAAAATGAGAAAGGCAAATTATGAAATCCACCATAATCATTAACTTGCACAGAATAGGTAGATTCCTGTACTCCCGGCCCATAACCATTAAAGGGATCACGCTGGGCCCATTGAATAGTCACCACCCCGATTTTTGATTGGGAAGAAGCAGCCGGAATTAAAGCATTTTTTAAAGAGGGGTAAAAAGCTGTGGAATAAGGCATACCCCAGATTTGGTAATTGTCGGTGGAAAACTGATCTGCCACTGCTAAATTTGCAACCACTTTGTATTGGTGTCTCATAAAATGGAGGGAGTTAGCATCAATCCACCAAGCGCCAACTACTTTAGGATAATAGCCAAAAACCTGCTTGAATTTTTCAAAAGCCGTAGTAATTAACTTCTTTCTGTCCTCTACCGAATAACCAGTCAAGAAAACACACTTTGCCATATGCCAAACGGCGCACTGGTTGTAACTAACACCAGCTGATTGGGCTAAAGTGGGGGTAATCTCAAAAAAGATTCCCAATTCTTGATTGGCTGGCATTGATTTGAAAAACGCTGCCATTTGGGAGTTACTGTAAGCATCAAACCTAATTAACCAAGTAGCGGCTAAATGATTTTTCTGAATTACTGCCAGCTGGTTGAGTGGTGTTTCCAGAGGATTGGCAGCTCCCTCAAAAAAATCTTCTCCTCGAACAGGGTTAACAATCGTTACAAAAGAATTTTGCTGGGCGTAAACAGATGGAGAAAATAAGGTGAAAAGAATTAGCCAAACACCAAAAAGGGTCAATATAAATAAACCATAATAACGCATCGTTACAAAACTCCGTTTCAAATCACAGCTCATGTTCTGTTTAAAACTTCCTTCACACCCACCAAAACCTCTCTTTTGGCTAGTACCCAAATTAAGCCGCTATACAAAATAACCCCTAAAGCTATTACCAAACCCAAAGTTATCAAATTAGATACTAAAAAATTAGCAAATAAACGAACTACAAGGGCCATCGCCAGCGAGGCTATGAAAGGACGATAAACAGTCTGTAGAACCGCCACATCTACCACCCTTTTGAGAGCAATAATGGGTAAAAAGGAGGTTGCTGAAACAATCGCAATAGCAGCTGCCACACCTATAAACCCCAAAGATATAACCAGAATAGGCACCAAAATCCAAGTTAACACTGTCCAAAAAACCATAATTTTCAAAACTGTCTTAATCTGGCCAATGGCTGTTAAGGCATTAGTGAAAGAAGTGGAAATGGCAGCAAGAAAAGTGGATACGGCAAATAAATACAGCGATGGCAAAGCAGGCTGCCATTTGGAAGATACGACATGAGTTACCACTGAAGGAGCAATAGCTAATAAGCCAAAAAGGGCCGGGTAAACCAGAGCCACCGTAGCAAAAAGCGATTTTTCAACTGCCAATTTTAACTCCAAAGGCTTATCCTGTAATCTACTGTAAGCTGGGAACATAATCCTAACAATTATATTTAATACCTCCAATGGCAAAAACGCTAAAGCTTGCGACCAAGTCACAAGAGAAAGACCATAAGCACCAATCACTTTTGCCACAAATATGGGGACCAATCTATCTTTGACTAAAGCCAAAAAGGTATTTGCTTGAAAAGGGACCCCAAAGGCTAGCAATTGTTTGGCGGTTTCTTTAGTCAAGCCAAAACCAATTTTCCAAGGGGCCATCAAAAAAAGTGCAACGCTGCCCACTAACGAGCGCACAATAGCCCCTCCAGAAAATGCCCACAGCCCCAAGCCACCAAAAGCTAAAGCCAACAAAACTCCATTAAAGACTAAAGTTTCAATTATTTCCACAGCCACCAAAGGGGCAAAATTTAATTGCCTTTCTAAAAGCACTGAAGGAATAACCTTAAAAGAGGTAATCAAAAAAGCCAAAGCTAACGCTCTTATCAACCAGATTCCTGCTTCATCCAATTTGTAAAATTGGCCAATTTGGGGAGCTGCCAAAAACACTATGATTACCAACAAAGCTACTAAAATTTCCTGAATGGTAAAAGTTGTCCGTAAATCATGGTCTGTGACCTTTTCCTTCTTTTGAATAAGAGCCGCCGCCAAGCCAATATCTGAAAAATAGGACATTATACCAATCACAGCTGTAGCTAAATTAAAAATTCCCAAGATTCCTGTTTCGGGGGGATAGATTCTGGCAAGAATAAGGTTGACAGAAGCAAAAGTGATTCCTTGGAGAGCCAATCTGCGCAACGTTAAGGAAAAAAAAGCAGTAACGGCCCGCTTTTTAATTTGGTCAACCGTCAATTCAGACTGCATGCTAACATTTTATCACAGGCTAAAGATTACCTATTGACAATTGATAACTGCTTGGGTATTGATAGAGAAAATTTATTCCCACTCCAGCTGCTTATTTACCTCCCGCATTCACTTTAGCAGTTGGTACTATTTCAATAATCTTGGACCTGTTAGTTGCTCTGCTCTAGGCTATTTAATCTCATCACCAGGTTTATATGGATATTGTTGAATTCTTTGGCGGCTGACACAGTTTTTCTCTCATAGGAACAATTTATTTTCTACTAAGCACCTATCAAGGGAAATGCAAAAGCAATTAAATCCATAACCTTAATAGCCATCTTTGGGTCATAATAGTCATTTTCTCAGGATGCACTCAAAACCTTCTTCTGTGGTACAGAATACCTGTCTTTGGCCTAATGCAATTTAAGGCACCTTAGCCCTCGAAGAAATTATTAAAATATCTGACTTTTTGGGAATAACCTTTCTTGCTGGCTTGCTCTCAAAAAACTCATCTTTGGTATTATCCACCTAAAATAGGCCAAAATGGGCATCATTTTAACACCGATTCACTCATTTTGGGAAATTAACCCTAAATAACAATAAGCTCTCCCTTAAACCATTACTCTTTTTGGCTTTAGGAAAAGACCTAACTAGCTCAAATTGAGAAGATTTTTCAAAAGCAACCCTTGAATCATTAGCAACCAGATAAACCTCAGAATCGGTCAAAGAAGAAGCCATTTCATCTGACAGACCCTTCACTGGTACGCCTAATCCAACCACTGTCACATTAGGTGTGTTCCTTAAATAAACCTGCAGACCATCTGGTAAGGTCCCAAAAAAACCCTCAGTCCCTACCAATACTTTTGAATAATTGGCCCTTTTTCTAATAAAATCTGCTACTTCCTTTATACCATAACCTGCCGACCATTCTTCTAAATACCCAGATCTTTCTTTTTGAGGAATAGGCGCTTTTTCAGGATTAAAAAGTAACCAGAAATCAAAAACTACAGCTGGCAAAAAGAGCAAGAGTAAAATCATCAATCGCCAGTGTTTACCTCTCACCAACTTCTCAAATACTAAGGTTATCCCCTGCGCCAAAATCAATAACAAGAAAGGAGTAACAAAAACAAAATATCTGGCCGTAAAACCTTTCGCAATAAAACTTTCAATAATAAGAGGAATTATGAACCATAAAGCTAAAAGCCCTACCGCCTGATTTCTTTGACTTACGAAAAAGATTACAAATGCCAACCCCGCTATAAATAACGGCCAGGTCAAGTATTGACCAAGCCAAAGGGGAATTTCACCCAAAATTCTTGGCAAAAATGGGGATAAAGGAGTTTGTAAAACTTCACTAAAACTAAAGACAAAATCAGACCTTCTTTGGGCAATCAAATAAAAAAGGGGTGATAATCTTAAAACGTTATAGATAATTGTGGCAATAACTACCGCCAATCCACTTAACCCAACAAAACGCCAAAATCTTCCCCAAAATGGTTTCTGTTTAAAGTCAAAAATGATTAACATTGTTGGTAAAAGTAAAACAAAAAATAAAGCTGGAGATTTTGTCAATAAAGCTGCTCCCAAGACACTACCCAGCAACAGGGATGTATCTAGTCTTAAATCTTTAGAGAGCAAAACACCTAGATAAAAAACCCACACGCCCAAAGCTGTCAAAAGCCCGTCAACAACAGCCAGCCTGTCGTAGAAAACTAAAAATGGGGTAATAACATAAAGGAGTGCTGCCCAGAAAGCAACCTTTTGAGAAAAAAGTCTCTTGGCTATCAAATAAGTCCCAACCATCCCTCCAAACCCCGCCAAAACCGAAACCAATCGTCCAGCTAACAAAGGATTAAAAATATCCAGTTTGAGCAATACAGCCGTCAACCACATAAATAGTGGTTGCTTACCATCGGTTAATGGAATAAAACGATTAGCAGGATCATCAGCAATAACTTGAGACCAGCGGATATAAATTGCTTCATCAGCAAAAATGGGTAAAATAGTTAAATTAGTCAATCTCAAAACCAAAAAAGCAACTATTAAGCTGACCCACAACACAAGGGAGTTCTTTAGCCTAACCATTTTATAGTCTTTCCCTCCTTTGAACATGAACGTCACCATAATTTTGAACGACACCAACAGGCCTACTTATTCCATTCATCCTCGCAAACCAATCAGTTAACCTTTGAGGATTGGTCCAATCATCTTCCCAAATTAAATATAAAGTCTTGGTCATTTCCTTATCTGGTGAAAAACCGTATTTACTCCCTCCATACCATAAAAACAAATAATCATAAGCATAAGAGATAACAGGCGGAACATAAACATCAACGTTAAACCGATCAATCCTATTGACTTGAGCATCTTGATAAATAAAATCAACAGCTCCCAACTCCTCACCTAAAGTCACCCCTATGCCAGTCTTCAAATAACTTCTCAAATTGGCCCAATTGGTAAATAGAAACACCCCAAGAAAAATCGCAACCAAAAATACTCCTAGCCCCTTTTCAATCAGGTACTGCCAAAAACAGGCAATTAATAAAAGGGTAGCTGGTAGAATACCTAAAATGTAATAACTCCAAACATAACCAAAATTACCGTAATAAAAAGATAAGAAGAATAGTGGCACCAAAACCCAAATGAGAGTTAACTTAAATCCTTCCAACTTAAAAAGATAACGTCTAAAAATTAAAACCCAAATCACAAACAAGAATAAAGCCACAGCGGTCACAGATTTATTCAAAAACAGATAACCATCAAGTGTCTCTAAGTAAAACAGAAACCTTTTTGTTAACAAACTTGGTAATTGACTAAAATCTAAACCAAAACTGCCGTTTGTTAGAAACTTAAACAAAGCCTTAGTAATCAAAAAATCATGCCTTAAATCAAAAACCACCTGGGCAGATAATGTCAATAAGAATAACCCCACACTGCTCAAAAATATTTTTTTCTCCACTTTTGGTTTAAAAACAAGCCAAATCACAATCGTTGTTGGTATGAAAAAAACAGCCACTGCCGCTTCTAATTGCAAACTCAAAGCAATCATCAAGCTATAAATTGGTAAAAGCCACCTCCTACCTTTGAGGAATCCATACAAAGCAATTAAAGCCGCGACTACAAAAACCGGTAAAGGGGCAGGATTGGATAACCACCTAGAAGACACAACCATATTATAAGAAAAAGCCAGTAAAACAGCTGATAACAAACCAGCCCAATAACCAAAGAACAATCTCCCTAAAATGAAAATTAACAAAACTCCTATAGCATTGAGCAAACCCAAAAAAACGGCAGGAATTACGGGGTTGCCCCCACCAACAAAATAAGCAGGTGTAAGCAAATAATAATAAAATGGTCCCAGAAAAATACCTTCAATACCAGTAGTGGGACCAATTAAGGTGAGTTTACCTTTTTTAATAATGTCCCAAATAACCAAAGCGTCTCTGCCCTGGTCATACCAAAAACCCAAAATATCTTGGACATTCCAAACCCTTAGTAAAGCCGCCGCAAGGAAAACAATCAAAACACTAACGTAAAAAAAGGGCGCTTTTTTAACCTCTCTTTCTCCTATCTGATAAATCCTCACTGGTAAAGAATCTAATGATGCCATAACCAAATTTTCAATAAAGAACTCATCACTTGGATGCCATTTTTAAAATTCACTCTCATTCTCGTCTCGCCAGAATAATTCCAAACAACAGGCACTTGGGCAACTTTTAAGCCTAACTTTTTGGCTAAATATAAAATTTCTACGTCAAAGACAATATTTTGAATACGCTGCTTGGTAAAAAGTTGTTTGGCGGCAGTATTTTTAAACAACTTAAACCCACATTGAGAATCAATAATTTCCGGAATCAGCAATCTCATCAAGAGAGTAAACAATTTTCCTAAAAGACGGCGGTATAACGGCTGTGATAAACGTAAATCAATTCCACTTGGCTGGACTCGTGACCCAATAGCTACATCCGCCCCTTTCCCAATAGCCTCAAACAGCTTATCCACCTCCTCAATGGGTGTAGCTAAATCAGCATCAGTAAAAAGTAAATATTTCCCTCTCCCCGCTAACATCCCTTGCTTAACGGGCCATCCTTTGTGGTAATTTTGGGATAACCTCAGCAACTTTAAATTAGAAAATTTTTTCTGCAATGCCTGCACTTTCTCAACTGTCTTATCAACACTACAATCATCAACTACAATAATCTCACAGGACAATCTTTTTTGGGCAAAATAACGATTAACTAAGGTAATAGCCCTTTCAATGTTTTTTTCTTCATTATAAGTTGGGATAATAATGGAAAAATCAATCTTCATATTCTAAAACTGTTGACTGCCGTGAACTAATTTAAAAATACGTACCCCACTAACCTGCCATTCCTGACTTATAACAGCTAACCCGCCAAATTTACCAAAACCAGCCACTTCCCATTTAGGATAACCTAATGGCTGGCAATCTAAATCTTCACAAACAACAAATAGCTGGTCGGTTACCGTCTTTTCTAAATTTTGGTCATCAATGGTTATAGGTTTCCTGCCTCTTAAATCAAAAAAATATTGGTAAGCTGCATCATAATTGTTTTTAGCAATTAAAGCAAAATTGAAAGGTTTACCTGAAGACTGGGCGATAATGAAATCCACCCTTTCTTGAGTCTGTTGTAATTGCCTGTTGGGAGGAAATTTCAAGGGCGTGG
>CAZCAY010000012.1:0-2307 GCA_964496955.1 uncultured Gammaproteobacteria bacterium | reverse complement strand
CGTTTAAAAAAAATAAAATCAGCAAACCTCCAACAGCTACCAACTTGCCCAGCCAATGCCATTGCCAAATTAGCCAAAATGTTAGCCCCATGGCCAAAAAGGCTGTTGGTAACAAAAAACCAAAGTAATGGTCAAACACTTTAAGCTGGTATAAAGACAAACCTAATATACCAAAAACAATCCAGAGGTTAAGCAGAACAAAACCAGCCCATTTCTCCCCCCATAGGCGCCTTCCAAGCACCACTTGGGTCAAAATGAAAATTATTCCCAACACTCTGGCCGCTATTTGATTACCAGCTGTCACAAATAGATTGAAAAAATCAAAATAAAGGGGCAAGGCTCTGGGAAAAGCTCTCAATGGGTTCAAATTAACAGTTGGCAAGTGCTCGGCAGTAGCTGCTCTTTCTAAAAAAAACCTTTTAAAAGCCATGAAATTTAAAAACTTATGCTGAGGGTTAAGATCAAAAATAATCAGTGGTGAGATCATTATCAAAAACACAATCATTGCTCCTAATGAATGGAGGAAAAATTTTGCAACAGCAGAACGATTACTCATCACCTCCTTAAACCGCCACAACCATATCACGCCAATAAGGGGTAGAAGCAATAGAGCCAGATAATGCATTTGGATAGCAAAAGAGAAAGTCAAAGCTGCCAATAACAGCCACCAATCTGAATGTGTTTTGAGTAATTTATAAAGTGAGAAAACAACTAAAAGGGCAAAAAAGGGCATGGGATTAGGGTTCCAAGATGAACGGGAAGCAACAATAGCAGCCGGTGAAATTGCAAAGATTAGTGCTGATACTACCCCCACAACTTCTGAAAACCAAAGTTTACCTAAATAATAGACTAACCAAACCGCCATCACGCCTATTAAAGCCACCATCACAGCTGGGCCTACTGGCGATAATCGCCACAATGCCAAAAATGGTGCCATCATGTAATAATAAGCAGGACCCAAATACATATTTCCCACAGAAGTAGTAGGACCAATAAAAATTAAGTCTCCTTGGGTAATTAATTGTTTCACAATCATCACATCTCGTCCTTCATCACCCAAAAAGGTCATATATTCGCTAATGCGATAGAGCCTCAAGATTAAAGCTGATAACAAAATTCCTATCAACAGGATAGTACTCATTTTCCTGAATGGGATATTAGCTAACCAGTAATTCATTTAAGTCTTGGATAAAGCTTAATAAGTTCTCTAAAAGCCTTGATTATAACCTTTAAATTAGCCCCTGTCTGCTGGCCATATTTTCTAGGAAAATGATCAACACCAACCTCGCAAATTTGAAAGCCTGCTTTTTGAGTCTTAATTAACAACTCAGCAGAAATTAAAGCGCCCTCTGACTCTAATGGCGAAATCTTATCAATAACTTCTTTTTTAACCAACTTAAAACCGCAATCAATATCCCTCACCTTAACCCCAAAAAATAGCCTCATTAAAAGCCCCCAAGCCTTAGCATTTAATAACCTTATACCAGTATCTGCCCTCTTAATTCTAAAACCAGCCACCAAATCACAACTCTTAATTTTCTCCAAAAATTTAGGTAGCTGGCGAATGTCAAATTGACCGTCAGCATCAGTAAAAGCAATTAAAGGAAATCGGCAACTATAAAAACCAGTCTTTAGAGCTGCTCCATAACCCAAATTTTTAGGATGATTAATTAGCTTGACTTGAGGATAGCGACGTGCTAAGGACTCAACAACACTAGCCGTTTTGTCTAAAGAACCATCATTAATCACCAAGACTTCAAAATGCCTAGCTATCTGAGGCAAAAACTTAACAGCCTTCTCAACAGTTAAACCAATATTGACAGCCTCATTGTAAGCTGGGAAAAACACAGAAATAGCTTTTACTTTACTCATAATTACTTAGTGGCTTATAAGTTTATCATAGCGTTCAGCTGTCTTCCAACTAGAAAATACCAATTCTCTATTGTTTAAATCTAAACTCTAAGATAAAATCATATCTAATGAGTCAAACCCTAAAAGATGCGGCTATTTTAACAGCAGTAGTTCTTTTGTCCACTCTTCTTATATGGGCACCATTTATCCTCAAAGTCCAATCATTTTGGGGCCTTTCTTATCCTCCAGGTGGCATGGAAATTATCTGGCGCAATTTTGATGGCCTAAACTATATTGCCGTTGCCAAAAGTTTCTACAATCCGCCAATCCTCCAAAGTCAATTTTCCTCCCTTTCCCTACCACCAATTTATTTTGCCTCTCATTTTCCAGTCTATCCCGTACTCATTTGGCTATTTGCACCTTTGTTAGGGTTCCTCAACAGTATGCTTTTTGTCA
>CAZCAY010000011.1:10757-14067 GCA_964496955.1 uncultured Gammaproteobacteria bacterium | reverse complement strand
AAAATCCTTCAGGTTAATACCCCCCACAATTATTCCCTTAGTCTCTAAAACCATCGCTTTCCTAAAAGCTTCGGCTGTAACCAAAGCCCCACCTGCCAAAACCCGCCCTTTGCAAGTATCATCTACCATTGCAGGCAAAATAAAATCGGTCGGTTTGGCAACTACTTTAATAACACCCTCCCTTTCTCGACCTGAACCAACTACTCCAAAAATCTCGGTAACCTTTGTCTTAATCTCCACCTTATCTTTTTCTATCTTAACCACATAACCCCAAACGCCAGCAGTAATCCTCTCGTATCGAGGGAGATGTTCAATGGTCAAAATGCCAGTATCCTCATCATAACCCCTAATTATTCCTTCAATAGGTGATACAACCTTAGCTGAGGATAGGCCCAATAACTTAGGACGCTCCGCTAAAAGCTCGCCTTCTGCCACCTTGTCTCCCACTTGCTTTCTCAAATACTTAGCAGCTTCCTTTTTAGAAACTCCCAATGACCTTGCCAACTCCACAGAACGCAAACCAGATAAAACCTTCCCCTCCAAGACAATCTTTTCTGGTGAAACTTCATCATTAAGCTTAACCAAAACCTTAGTAGCTCCTGCTAACCTCCTTGTCAAAATAATAGTTTTGCGTCTGGACACTCGAGGCCGAACTCTGCATTGAAAAGCGCTTTTTGACACCCTTCTCATTGTTTGTTAAAAACTAGGTTCAATACCCAATTTTTTATGCCAACTTTTCACCAATTCGCGTGAGGCAAGAGTAAGGTCAGGCCCAATAAAAGGCCTCCCCCGACAATCAAAAACCAAGCCCACCAAACCCGTTGTGGTTACGACCTTTACTCTTGCGGCCTTGCCAATCCTAACCTTCTGCTCACAGTCAATGGTCAACTCAATTTTTTCCTCTCGCTCTGAAGGAATCAAAACCAAATCGCCAAATTTTAAACTGAGCTTTTGGGCTTGAGCCAAACCGGTATCAATTTTAACCTTGGCAATCACACCAGACTGGATATTGGGAGTTGAAAAACTAAATAATGTCGCTAATTTTTCTTGGCTTGGTCCCAACAAATCAATTATCCCTTCTGGTGCTACCGCATCTAAAAAGAGCAAAATAGCTTCTCTATCATTGCGAGCAAATTTGGCAATTTCAGCAGGCAAGGTGAAAGTCATGTTCTGCTCAAGATTCAGCCCTTCACTTTGCCAAACCTTTCTAAATATTTCCCTAATCATTGCCTGATAAAAAAACAGCTCGCGGGTTGTAAGAGGCATCGATTGAGGATAAAGAGTAACGTTGCCCAAAAAATTTTCCACAGTCAGCGAATCTACACTAAAAGGCAACCATCTGGCAACCTTCTCATAGCTCAAGCCAGCACCGGGTTGTTCTGAGGCTATCTTAAGTGTTTCCGCAAATTTCTGGGCAGCGTCCATCGACCTTACCAAAAATATCAAAAATCACAAAATCAGAAGGGGTTCACACACGCGTTGTAAATGGCAAAAGAGCCACGTGTCTTGCTCTCTTTATGGCTTTGGTCAGCCTGCGTTGGTGTCTGGCGCAAGTGCCGGTTTTAGCGCGCGACAAAATTTTACCCCTTTCTGAAGTAAATCGGCGCAAGTTCTCAGCATCCTTCCAATCTAGAGTGGCGCCTTGGCAAAAGACACAACCTGCCGCCTTACTTAATCTAAAACCAGTTTGGGTTTTCTTAACTGCCATTGTTATTGGTCACCCTTCTGCTAAAAGGGCAAGTCTGAAAGGATATCGTCATCTGCTGATCCTTCCTCAGCCTTCTCTTCCTTTTCCTTCTTAGAAGAGGCTTTGGCCTTTTTGGTCTCTTTACTTTTACCTGCCAACGATTCTTCAGTCTCAGCTTCCGATGGGGTGGCAGCTTCCGGTTGAGCAGCTGCTGTTTCATTAACCATTTCCTCTTCTGGCACACCACCATCTATTGGCTGCCCAACCACTTCTGATTCTGGCAAGTCCTCAAGCTCACCGCCAACCCTCTTTGAGTCTAAAATCCTCATGTCCTCAATAACCACCTCAGTTACTTGCCGTTGTTGGCCATCTGGCGTTTGCCACTGGCGGGTTTGCAAGCGTCCCTCCACATAAACCTTGCGCCCTTTGGTTAAAAGTTGGGCACAAAGTTCTGCCAACTTATTCCAAGCCACAATCCGATGGAATTCAGTTTCTTCTCTCCGCTCTCCCCCGTCAGCTGGCACCCAACTGCGATTGGTAGCCAAACCAAAGCTGCAAACAGCATTACCTTGGGGGGTGTAACGCAATTCTGGGTCGCGTGTTAAGTTACCAATTAATAAAACTTTATTTAAAGATGCCCTTGAAGCCATCTCTTTTAACCTCCTTTAGCTTTTGCTTTCTCCTTACTCTTCTTGGTACTTTTCTTTGAACTTTGAGTTGATTTGGCTTTTTCTTGAGTCTCTTTGCTCTTTGAGGGAGTTTCTTGTTGGGCCTTTTCCCTAGCAGCTGGCAATTTGACTATCAAATGGCGCATGACCATCTCATTAACTCGCAGTTTCTTATCAACCGCTCCTACCGATTGAGGGGGGATATTAGTCACGAAATACCAATAGCTAGCAAAATTCTGTTTGGCAATAGGATAAGCCAATTCTCTCTTGCCCCAACTTTCTTCCTTCACCACTTCGCCACCAACACTGGTCACAATTTCTCTAATGGATTGAACAGCTTGGGTCTTTGAAGATTCTTCCAAATCAGGAGGAATCAAAACCATTAATTCATAAGAACTCATCTCTGCACTCCAACCAATCTCTGCAAGATAAAATAACATAATTTTATGCTCCTGCCAAGATGTAAATTACACTACCATCACTCACTTCCTCGTCACGCCCAGACAATCTTACCAAACCGGCCTCTTTAAGCCTTGCCCATGAGCCTGCTTTTACCAAATCCTGCCAATTAGCCACTTCTGCTTTAATAAAGTGCTTAGCAAAGTCAGAGTGGATAAGGTTGGCCGCCTCAATGACTTTAGCGCCTTTTTTCAGCGGCCATGCTTGAACCTGCTTAGGCTGATGACCTTGGCTACCAGCAACGGTGAAAAAAGTAATCAAGTTTAGCAGTTTATAAGCTGATAATATCACTTCATTAAGCTGGGATGAAGTGCCCAATTCTTGCCAATAAGCCTTCTGCTCATTAGCGCTTAACTGACCTATTTCAGCTTCCAGTTTGGCACAAACGGGTATTACCCTTATACCATCAATCTCTGATGGGGAGCGTGTTAAGTCTGCTTCAGAAACATTGAGGACATAAAGTTGGGGTTTGACAATCCCCGCTATTACCAGCTCC
>CAZCAY010000011.1:1128-10747 GCA_964496955.1 uncultured Gammaproteobacteria bacterium | reverse complement strand
ATATCTTCTTTAGGATTCACCCTGCCATAAATATGGGCAACATTGGCACTATTAAAGCCTCTCAGCACATGCAAGATCACATCCACTTGGCGAATATGAGCCAAAAATTGGTTACCCAAACCCTCACCTTTATGGGCGTTTTTAATTAAGCCGGCAATGTCAATAAACTCAATAGCTGCCGGTACAATTTGGGAAATGTTCATGCTCTTGGCCAATTGCTCCAAACGTTCATCAGGTACTGCCACTACCCCCACATTTGGCTCAATAGTGGTATATGGATACTCCCCCACTTGAGCAATCTGCCTGCCCAAAAGCGCATTAAATAAGGTTGACTTACCCGAATTAGGTAACCCTACTATCCCGACTGATAAATTTGACATTGGTTTAGAAAATCACTTGACAGCTAATTTTAGCAGAAATGAAGTTTTTTTGTTTCAGGTTTTAGAATCTCAAACTCCAATTACAAAATCTCAAAGACAACGCCCCACAGGTTTAAATTTAAAGCTTTCCGAAGCATAAATCCAAGTGTTGCCTATCCATTCCACTCCTTGGATTTACATCTATACTCACTGTAAGAAAGCAAAATTTGGGACAAAATCACGATACAAAAGAAGCGCTTGTTGGTATATTTGCTCTACGAGCGGCTCTGTTTGCTCAAGCGGTATATTATTCCTCAAAAGCAAACGCCTAACATTGGCGCGAATACTTGCTTGCACCCGCTCATTATTCGTCCAGTCCACTGCTAAATCCCGTCTAATCACCGAAACAAGCTCTTTCACAAGTTCTTTGGTTTTCTTATCATTTTGAATCGCACGCTTTCCACCAGAGACGATATCATAAAATGCCAGTTCCTCATCTGATAATCCTGTTGCCTTTCCCTCTTCATCTAATGTTTTAATTTTCCTTGCAAGCTCAATTAATTGTTCTATCACGCGCGATGAATCAATGATTCTATTTTCGTATTCCTCTATAATTTCATCTAAAAGTTCGGCAAGTGGCTTGTAGCGAATTTCGTTTTTTCTTCTGCACAGACTTATTTCATCATTTAAAAGTTTTCGCAGTTTTTCGATTGCCACATTTTTAAGTTTCATCTTTCGCACTTCTTCTAAAAACTTTTCGTCAAAAATAGAAATATCCGGCTTTTCTTTATCACCCATCGCAAAAATATCTACCACCCCTTCAGCTGCTATCGCTTTTGAAATTAGTTCTTTTATAGTGCTTTCAATTCCAATATCAATATCACCGCCACCGGTCCAAGTACTTTTAATAAGATTCTTTCTAATGCCTCTGAAAAATTCCACATCTTCTCTAATCGCAATCGCCTCATGATGCGGCATTGCAAAACCGAAAAGCTGTAAAAGCTTTGCCGACTCCTCTAAAAATCTTTTCTTTCGCGATTCATCTAAAACGCTTGTTTTCGGATCAGTTATTACGGCATTTACTGCTTCTTGAAAGATCTTGTTGAGATCAGCGCTCCTTCTCCATCCTTTATAATCAACTCCATCTAACATTGACCTTACGATGTCATATTTCTTCATCATTTTGGTAATAACTTCCTCAATGGAAACCATTGCCTGTTCTTGAATATCAGAAGTATAAATTTTTAATGCCTTTCTTAAATCATCGGCAATACCGATATAATCAACTACTAATCCTCCGGGTTTGTCTTTAAAAATTCTATTCACGCGTGCAATCGCCTGCATCAAAGTATGGTTTTTTAAAGGTTTATCAATATACATTGTATGAAGCGGCGGCACATCAAAACCGGTAAGCCACATATCGCAAACAATTACAAGTTTTAAAGGATCTTTAGGATCTTTAAATCTTTTTTCTAAAATTCGCGGATTAATTTCGGGCTGTATCTTGCCCGCAAATTCTTCTGGTTTTGAAATAACCACTGCCACCTCTGGCGCGCCCGGCACTTTTAAAATCAACTCATACATTCGTACCGCAATCCTTCGACTCATTGTTACCACCATACCTTTGCCTTCAACTCCTCGCCCGTTAAAATGCTTTACTATATCTTCAGCAATTTGGCGCAAGCGATCTTCAGCGCCCACTGCCTGTTCAAGCCGCGCCCATTTGCGCTTAAGCGTTTCTTTTACCTCAAACTCTGTCTCTGCCATTAAATCTTCAAATTCTTCATCAATAAAAGTATTAGCAAGGTGCAGAGGTATTAATCGCCCCTCATAATAAATCCGCACAGTTGCCCCGTCTTCAACGGCGCGATCTATTGGATAAATACTAATTAAATCACCGAAAACAAGCCGTGTTACCCGATTATTCGTTTCAATGGGCGTTCCGGTAATTCCCATAAAAGAGGCTTTTGGTATTGCTTCGCGAACATTTTCGGCAAGCCTGGCATATTGCGAACGATGCGCCTCATCAGCAATAACAATAATATTTTCTCTATCTGAAAGTTTTTCAAAATATTCTCCGGCAAATTTTTGAATTGTTGTAAAAATCAATTCTCCACCAGCTGTTCGCAGTTTTTCTTTCAAATCAGCAATGCTTTCTGCTTGTTTGGCAAGCTCAGCATAGCCGGTTCGCAAAAACACACGATAAAATTGATTATCAAGATCGTTTCTATCAGTTAAAAATAAATAAGTGGGGCTTTTTAGAGCTTCAAGCCGTTTTGTTTTATTGACATAAAACACCATTGATAAAGATTTACCCGAGCCCTGCGTATGCCAAAAAACACCGATTTTTTTATTTCCTTTTGGTCCTACAGCCCGAAGTGTTGCTTCAACTGCCCGATTGACTCCATAGTACTGGTGATACAAACACATCTTTTTTGTATATTTGATCGCGTCTCTGTCGCTGTCTGCTTCAAAGACGATGAAATTTTGGATAATATCTAAAAGCCGCGCTTTATGAAAAATTCCCTGTACTAAAACCTGAAGCTCTGATTCTCCTTTGTGTAGTTCTTCCTCCTCTTCAATCCGTTTCCATTTTGCAAACCATTCCCACGATGACGAAATCGTGCCATGCCGCGCCTCAATTAAATCGCCAACCACCAGTAACTGGTTGTATTTGAAAAGATCCGGAATATCTTTTTTGTATTCCTGAAGTTGCTCGTAAGCAGAATAAAGAGTTCCGCTTTCTGTAGTCGGGCTTTTAAGTTCAAAAACCGCAACAGGAATACCGTTTACAAAAACAACTACATCCGGTCGGCGCACTCGCTCCATTCCCTGAATTGCAAACTGATTTACCACCAAAAACTCGTTATTGAGCGGATTTTCAAAATCAAAAACTTTGGCAATGCGCCACCGCGACTCACCATTAGAGCGCGCCTCAACTTTTACGCCTTCAGTAAGCAGTTTGTAAATTGCGCGGTTGGCAATCTCTAAATTCGGATGTTCAAAAGATACAATCTGCCGCACTGCTTCGTCTATCGCAGATTCCGGAAGTTCAGGATTTAATCTTGCAAGCGAACGCTTTAGCCGTTCTTTAAGCACAACCTCTTTAAACTGACGTTCTTCTTTCAGTCCTCCCGGCGAAATATCCGGCCCAAACTCATAATCATAGCCCATCTCCTTGAGCCACTCTATGACTGGTTGTTCGGTTAATGTGTCTTCATTTAATTTCATAGTTGATAATTAATAACTAATAGTGAATAGTGAAAAGTTACTGATTATTTTTGGTTGTTTTAACAGTGGAAACCAGCATCTTTATTAACTCTTCACAATCTTCATATAGCGACCGAAATAATTTTTCATCGACATAACTTGTATCCTTCAGAATCTCCAGCCAATACATTGTTTCGCTTGCCTCCTTCAATGCAATGCTCATCTTGCTGGTAAAATCTGCTTTTGATTGTCCAAATTCTGCTTCCCTTATCAAAGCTCCAACAGCCGCCCCCGATCTTAGAATCTGCTTGCTCAATACAAATTCTTTCTTTTCTTTACTCAAAAACTGATACAGCTTTACAATCCGTATCGCAAACTTATAACTTTTTATCTTGAGCATACTTTCTTTCATAAGATTTTTCACTATTCACTATTCACTATTAACTATTAACTAAAATCTCCCCGCTCATTAATTTTGGCAAAAGCAAATCGCGGAGCGCGGCTAATTTTTGGTTTTCGACCTCGGTTTTATTTTTTGAAATAACAACCGGATTTACGAAATCGTAGAATTTTTTAAGTAAATCCTCACTTGGCAATGCGAAGGTATAATCTTCAATCGCCGATTTACTCAAATGAGCAACATTTGTTCCACCGGCAGAACTTGCCATCCTAAAAGCAAAATCATTTCTTAGCATCAAGTAATAGAGAAAATCTCGCAAAAGCATATCGGTTTTTACAGCACAAACATCGAGAGATATTAAAATTTTGTCCCAGTGAGCATACATCGGCACGCGGGCAGGATGGCCTATTACCTCTCGATTTGAGGTTAGGTCGGTCATCGCAATAATAATATCTCCACTTTGCACCAAATCCGCTTCTTTATATTTGCCCGTGTAGTATTTGATGCCCACAGGATTGAAACCGCCACCCCGAAGGAAATTCGCCAAATTCAACATGGGAACTCCGGCCGGTTTATCACTGATCTCGACCGAAGAATAAGAGATTCCTTTTTGTATTTTTGCGACATCTTTGATTCTTTTTACCTCCCACCCTTCCGGAATTTTTCCTAATTCTGAATCAACCATTTTTACTTTTTCGTGGCCGGGGAAGCAAAAATCCACAAACCACTCCTTAAAAATCGCCTGCGCCATTTGCTCCAGCGCCGCGCTGATTTTATTATTCAGCTCAATCTTGTCATCAAAAGTAGAAAGAATATCCGCGATGCGTTTTTGTTCGTTAATATTCTCGGGAAAAACCACTTCCACTTCTCGCAACTCTGTTTGTCTTATTCCTTCTGCGGCCGTTCCACTAATTCTTCTAACTAATTCGTGGCGACCGATTGGGCTTTGCAAATAGTAATAAAGAAATCTTGGATTAAAAACGTTTTTATCTGTTCGCAAACCAAACAATCGTTGACTTAAGCAATAATCAACTTTTTCTTTTAAATAAAACAATTCGCCAAGAGGTGCCTCTGAGGTCATTAAAATATCCCCTGCTTCTAATTTTTCAGGCATCCATCTTTCGTATAATTCTTTATTTACAAATCTTATGTCTTTTTCATTAACAATCCGCCCTCCTTTTATATTTTTAGCGGATAAAGCAGGAATTCCATTTTTTGACCAGTTACCACCTAATTTTTTAGGTGTTTTCCCTCGATGGTCAATAATTAGAGATAATACCTCTCTCAACTTCACCTTCCGCCAAGTTGTTTTAGTAACTTGATTCATACTTTACCAATTTCTTTGTATGTTCGGCTGCCGTTTAGGATTTAAAATTCTTTTTACTTCCCAAGCGTTAAAAGTTTCATCCAGTATTTCAACGCTCTGAATGGTATCTAAATAAATTTGAGCTGGATGATTTTGATAAGACAAGTTTTCATATTCAACGCCAAGCATGACATCACGCGACGACCAAGCCCCCTTTTTTGTAAAAGGATAAACATCATACGGCGCGAAAATGGCAGTTTCGTATTCACCCGTGGTTTCTTTTTGCCAGCTAATCTTTACTAATTGTTGACTTTGAATGGCTTGAGTTATTGAATCTTTGTACATAAATTTTAATGATTAATATTTGTTAAATTTTCCAAAACCTTTTCCAACTTCACCTTCCGCCAGCCGGGAGGCAAAGTTTTTTGAGTCTTATTTTATTTAATGTGTTTAAATAACTGACTCATGATTCTTTATTCGGTAAAAACTTATTAATGAATTCGTAAACCGGACCGCTGTCCTTTTGTTCTTCTCGTCTGATATAACCAATAGATACGTGCCTAAACATAGCTTCTGTCCCCTGCCTTAACATCTCTGTTTTTCTATCGGGGTTAGTTGCAAGAAAATCTTCCAAGGTTTGCGCAACATTTCTACGATGTTTGTTTATAGCTGATAAATGAGAATTTACATTGTAATTTTTAGAAGCAAAGCTGATTCCATACGAAAGGACAGCAAGGAGAGCTAATTTCACTAATCCATACTCAATGGTAAATATCTCACGCGGCGGCAAACCAATATTCCATACTTTATATAGAATGAAAAACAAAAGATAAGCCAGAAAGTTAGCTCCAACAATGGCAATAAGTAACCAGTAAAGTTTATTTCGGCGCGATAACCATTTTTCTGCTTCATCCTCATATTCTTTTGCTTGTTTACTAAAATGAATAGCAAGATATTTTGCAGCAACCTCTCCGTGAGCAGTCTCTATAATTGCCTTTTCCTTTTGTAACTTTTCATATTCAATCTTAAGTTTCTCTAAAAGCTCTTCAGATTGTTTTCGTGCTTGTATTACTGCTCTTCTCTCCTCTTCTAAAACCTTCTCATCCTTACTTTTTCGTGCAACTTCTTGTCGAAGATACGTTAATGGGTTTCTGATATATCTTTGTGTCTCTTGATAAAAAGATTCTACCTGATTTTCAAAATTATCGTGGACTACCTTTCCAAAAGTTGTATCGGTAGAAGGATCAAATTGAGCAAGCTGTTTCAATAGTTCCAAAAAAAGATTTTCTCTCTGATTAATTTGTTGAATTTCCTCTGGAAGCAAAAATCTCTCATAGTCTAATTCTTGAAGCTCTACGAATAAATTTCGCAATTCTTCTAATAGAGAATAACTTTTATCAAAAGTGAGTGCGCCAAATTTATCTCTATTAAGAGCTATCGATTTTATATCAAGTTTTTTTAGTGATTGTTTGGTTATTTCTTCTGCATTCATATCTTTAACTTCTTTAAATTTTCTATAATTTCTTCCTCTAGCTTTCGACCTTCCGCAAAATATTCTTTCAATTCGCTGGATAATTTCTCCATCTTTTCTTCAAACGGAACGCCGTCATCCTCCTCCTCGGCCACGCCGACATAGCGACCCGGAGTGAGAACATATCCATTCTTGGCAATTTCTTCAAGATTAACTTTTTTACAAAGGCCCGGGATATCCTTGTATCCTTGCAAAAAGTTTCTCTTAAATTCCTCTTCAATTTTATCGTTGATCTCCAAAAATCCTATAAGTTCCTTAATCCTTTCTTGATAAGATTTTCTCTTTTCTGGCAATATTCTCTTATCAGATAACAACTCTTCTAATTCTTTAATTTCTCCTTGATAGGTTTCAGCATTTCGCTTGATATCTTCTAATGAGGCGTAAGAAATATCTTCCCCGCGATATAACCTCGTTATTGCCGCCAAGTAAATAATTTGATCAGGAGTAAATACAACCTGTTTGCGAGAAATTGGATAATAAATCTCTCGCGCATCTATAAACAGTGTCTCGCCAATGCGGTCACGGAAACGGCCGTTCTTTTTACTTTTTGAAACAAACCAAAGCGAAACCGGAAGTGAAACATTGTAAAAAAGTTTTGGCGGACAAGCGATAATTACATCAATCAAATCTTCTTCAATAATTTTCTTTCTAATTTCGCCTTCGCGGCCTCCTACCGCAAGCGCTCCGTTCGCCATAACAAAACCCGCCATACCGTTTGGCGCTAAATGATGAATAAAATGTTGAATCCACATAAAATTGGCATTGCTTGCTGGAGGTATGCCAAATTTTATGCGCGGGTCTTTGTCGGAAAGCCGGCCTGGGTCCCAATCCGCATTAAAGGGAGGATTAGCAAGAACAAAATCAGCGTGAAGATTAGGGAATTTATCATCGTAATAAGAGTTGCCAAGCTGAATATCACCGATGATGCCGCGGATAGCAAGATTCATTCTGCAAAGCCGCCAAGTGGTGGGGTTGGATTCTTGGCCAAAAATTGAAAGGCGGCTTGGCTCTTTTGTGCCCATTTTTTTTCTTAAATATTCATCTGTCTGCACAAACATTCCACCACTTCCGCAGGCAGGGTCAAAAATCCGCGCATTTTCAAAAGGATCCAAAATCTCAACTAAAAGCTTTACGATTGAACGAGGCGTATAAAATTCGCCACCGCGTTTGCCCTCGGCTGATGCAAATTGGCCTAAGAAATATTCATACACCCTCCCGAGAACATCTTTTTCCCGGTCAATGTCGTGATCAAATTTAATTTTTGAAAAGATATTTACAAGTTCTCCAAGGATATGGCTTTCAAGCGGAGTGCGGGTGTAGATTTTTGGAAGGACATTTTTTAGTTGTTTTGGGTTTTCTTCCTCTATTGCCTCCATTGCCTCGTCTAAATACTTGCCGATATCGTGATGCATTGCATGGGAGCGCAGAAAATCCCATCTTGCCTTTTCCGGAATATAAAAGACACCAACTTTTTTATATTCATCTTTATCTTCAATAATAGCCTTTCGGCTTTTTTCATCTGGAATATAATATTCCTTATCTTTTGGATCAGCGGTTCGGCGCTCAAGTTCTTGGCGGCGGTTGTAATAAGAATCGGAAACATACTTTAAAAATAAAAGACCAAGTACCACATGCTTGTAATCGGCGGGATCAATATTGCCGCGCATGCGATCTGCCGCTTTCCAAAGCTCCTTTTCAAATTCAATATCTTTTTGGGGGGAGCGGCTAAGTTTCACTGCTTCTTCAACGATCTCTTTTCGCTCTTTTGCAATACGGTCTTTTATCTCTTGAGGAAGTGAAGATATCTCATATAAAAAACCGGCTCCGACTTTCTTAATCTTGATGCCGGTTTCTTTCTTGAGTATTTTCTGCACCGCTTGGCGAGTTATTCCTAAAATCCTTGCCAAATCGGCGGTTGAAATGTAGTTTTCATTAGCCATTACGGATAGTTTAGCAGATTATTTCCGGTTGTCAATTGTCAACCAAAAATGCAGGTATTTCCGTCTGTTTTTCCTAACGCTTTATGTTACCACCTTCCAGGTGGAATACATCGACACCTTCCATTTTTTTATTTATTTCTAGCTTCTAGTCTATAACCTTGCTCTTCAAAAGCTCGCCATCAGCCATTAGTCGCTTGTCTTTTTGAAGTAATTTCTTCAAATCACCTAATAAGTTCTGCATGGCCCTATTTTATCACCCCCATATTCCCTTTTTAAACTAATGGCTAATGATCAATGATGTCTGTGGAACACATCCTCCAGGTAGAATATGGATTAAAGAGAACTTTTTTCTTGTTGTCGTGATAGTTTTTTTGGTATAGCTCAACAAAATTGTATAAATTCTGAGCCGAATTTGTTATACTGGTTTTATGGGTAAAATAAGAACAGAGGCTACCTTAATTTGTTCAAAATGTGGCAAGGCTCAAAAAGCTACCATGCCTACTAACGCTTGCCAGCATTTTATAAATGTATCCATTGCGGGGCGATGCTAAAACCCAAAGAGGGAGACTGTTGCGTTTTCTGCTCCTATGCGGATAGCAGGTGTCCGCCTAAGCAGATGGAGACAAATAACTAACAAGTTTTATTTATTAAACTAAATATAAGTATTCCTGCCATGACCTTCAAATACGCTTACCTTATCGCCAACTTTTTCTTTTTGGCTATTTGGCTTCTTATCTTCCTGAGGGTGAAGTATTTAAGAAAACCGATGCTTATTATGAGCCTTATAACGGCTTCATTTGGACCAATTTCTGAACTTTGGTATTTTGCCGACTACTGGAAGCCTGAGATTGCTTTACCTTTACCGATCGGTGG
>CAZCAY010000011.1:0-1118 GCA_964496955.1 uncultured Gammaproteobacteria bacterium | reverse complement strand
TTTGAGGACTTGCTATTTGGTTTCTCAATTGGTGGGATTGGAGCTTTTGCTTACGAATCCTTGTTTGTTAGAGGAATCTGTAAATGTGAGGAAAAGAAGTTAAAGAGAGAGTGGTTTTTGTTAGTATTTTTTGCCACAGTTGGTATTTCAATGATAACTCTTAATAACTTTTTAGGATTGAACTCAATTTTTGCCAGTTCAATTGGAATGATAATCGTTGCGGCAATTATGCTTTACTTGCGACCCGATTTGATTATCAAAGCAGTAGGATCGGCATTCTTAGTGGCATTTATAATGTTTACCATTTATTTCCTAGGTCAAGAATTTTTCCCTTCGGCTCATGCTTGGATGTTAAGAATATGGAAACTGTCGGGGACACCACAAGGCGTTATTATTTTCAAACACATCCCCTTGACAGAAATGCTCTGGGGACTTTCCTGGGGTTTTGTTTGGGGACCGATGTACGAATTTTTAGTAGGAGCAAGATTGATAACCTTTTCAAAAAAGTAATTATCTTGTTTGAGAGGAGGTGGAAATTATGAACTTAGAAAAAATGGCGCTGGCTAAAGCTTTTGCCTTAACAGCGGCTATTGCCTGGGTGGTTTGCTCAGCTTTTGTATTTTTACTGCCCAACCTGTCAATGACAATAACCAGTTGGTGGGTGCATGGATTGAATCTTTCCCCACTTGGTTCATTTAAGTTAGACTTAGTCAACTTTTTACTCGGTGGTATAACATTAACGCTTTCTTTTTGGGGAGTGGGCTATATTTTTGGCTGGTCTTGGGAGCGAATGAGCAAAAAGTAGCTTTATGAACTCAGACTATTCCAGTTCACTTACTTAGTCAGTCAGCCCATAATCAGCACGACATGCAATCGTTGTAGATGTCCAACTTGCTTATATTCAGATCGCCTCAATGCCTACGAAAGCAAGAAAGATTTCCTTCCTTGTCAAACCCCGTAAGAAGGCTTAGAAATTGTTTCAAAGCTCATCTCTGGAAGGTTGAAACTGTAAAGCAGCTGTTCCTTTACGCACGAAAGCCTTGTAGAATCTCAAACTAGTTGCTGGTGGGCAAATATTAATGGGAACAAAGATCAAACTTTAACAGGTAATCAGCGCC
>CAZCAY010000010.1:11168-15374 GCA_964496955.1 uncultured Gammaproteobacteria bacterium | reverse complement strand
AGGCCAAAGGTTTAAGACCATCAGCCTTTAAAATGCCCACATATTTATAGACTAAAGATAGGGGAGCGGCAATCATTAAAACCTCCATTTTCTCTTCGCTGCCTACCTTTTCAGGCCGGGAAAGAACTTGCCAGCCCAAAGAAACATCAGATAAAGGGATTGGTAAATATTGCTCTGCCTCATAACGAATTGCTGAAGCTAACTCTTTGTCAGTAAGAGGAGGGGTGGCAATGACTCGGGTAAAAATTTGAGATTCAGGTAAGGCCGCCACTACATTGCGCGTTTTAATTTTGGCTTCCCTTATCAGTTTTTTAATTGCTTCAACCAACTGTTCTCTCTCCAACTGGGATTCAGAAATTAATCCCTTCTTGGAAGATTCAATTTCACCAGCAGCCAGTAACCACCACCCATTACCCCGTTTTTCTAGCTCCACCACCTTAATTGAGGAGGTACCAATATCCAATCCAAAAACGCTCACCGCCATAGGACTTTACTTTGAGACATCACCTTCGGCAAATAGGGCAAAGTCAAAAATAGGAGGCAGATACTCTAGGGGTCTAACCACCTTCACCCTGCGGGTAACATTTCCAACAGTAGCCTCACCCTCAATGGTGTAGGATTGGGAAGGAAACACATTCTTAACAGCTGAAACATTATTACTAGTTCCAGAAGACGTTACCGCAAGCGCAATGGAAGCTAAATTATAAATTGGTTTAATCCTTAGCATCAGAGTACCACGTTGCAAGGTAATGGACTTTTTGTATATATAATTCTTATTGAGAATCTGACAAGAAGGAGAACAAATTTCAGAAGGGTCAAAACCGTTATCACCATTAGGAGGAACCCTCGTACCCGGATTAAAAGCATACTTTATAAAATTAAAATTAATATCTCCCCCCTCATCCTCATCATAAACCTCTGTTACTTCCAAAGATGCAGGTAGACCAAATTCCACAGTTGAAGCTTTATCAACCCAATAGATGGTAACAACGGCTGCTGCTAAATCCACAGGCGGGTTAGAGTTAGGATCGCTAGTTCTCACCTCAATCACATCATCTTGCTCCACAGGCCTAGCAGCTGCTAATGTGCTCGAAGCTTCTGATTTTTCAACATTGACTGTATAGCCGACATCTCCAACTTGGCCTGAAATAGGACCGCTTGCCACCAAAAAACCCAAATCTTGACTCAAGGCATATTCCACTCCCGCTTCAGCTGCCGCATAAGCCCGCTCCGATTGCTCACTTTGGGTCGTTAACCTCACATCTGTAATAGAGCGGGTAGCAACGGCCAAGCCGATAGTTAAAGCCACCACCATGATCATTAAAACAATAATTAAAACCTGCCCCGCCCTTGCCTTCTGCTTAGTAATCATGCTTCTAAGTACAGTGTAAAGGCATTTTTATCAGCTGTCAATAGAATTGCTCTTAACGCACAACCACATTGCGGAGAGAAAAAGTGCCATTCAAAGTGACTCTGGCTGTAAAATCCTTGCGATTGGGAGCAAATTTTGATTGCTCAAAGGTAAAACTCACCTTCACAATTGGCGGCCAAACACTCTTGTCAACCTCAAATCCACAGTCTGCCAAATGGACTCCTGAAATTCTATCGTCATTGGTAATTTTAGTATAATTCACGTAAATTACGCCATTACGAATAGGATTGGAAGTTGGGTCACAGGCAATATCTACCACCTGGTTACCATTTAGTACTACTATTCTATAGGGAGCGACAAACCTCACAACATCAGTCGCATTTCTCACCACCCTCTCCACAATTGCCATCGCCAACTGGCCATTTTGGCGGACTTCATTAGTAACTGTGGCTTTATTATTGGCTTTTAAAATCCCATTAAAAATGTTAAAACCCGCTCCAATAACAGCCAAAAGCACCGTTAAAGCGACTAATAATTCTAGCAATGTAAAGCCGGCTATGGGGCTATGCCTGGTTCTTTCCATTTGGTCAATTTACTCTCAACGACCGATTTTTGTTCGCCACTGCTATCTGTCCATTTGACTTCCACTCTCACAATCCGCAACAAATCACCATCTCCGGTTAAAGTGATTTTCCTGCTAAAAATCGGGTTGGATAGTAGTACATAATCACTGCAGTTAATTCGCTCCAAAGTCCAATTGGTGGTATTCACCTTATAACAGTTATCGCCAGCGCTCGTAGAATATTGAGAGAACACTTCCCAACCCTGGCGGTCTCTGACAATTCTCACCTGCTCAAAGCCTTCTTGAGCGTACCTGGCGGCCACATTGCGGTTTTCAGAAAGAGTAGCATCAGTCACTCCCTTAGTTGCCACCGACACTAAAGCAATAATGGCCACAACCGCCACCATCAAAGCGATGACTACCTCCAAAAGCATCTGCCCAAAACTAGCTGCAAGTCTTACTCTCATAAATTTGACCTCTGCTGCTCACATAAACGCAATCTCGAGAAGAGCCAGATCCCAACTCAATTTTAAAAAGACTGCCAGAGATAACATGACCAGGGCAAGGGGAGCTTAAAGGGCTATCACTACAAATCGTTGTTAAAAACTTAACCGAGTCAACATCTGAAGTCACAGAGGACATGAAGAAAACACCTAACCAATTCATATTGTTAGTCCCTTGGTATATGCCTTTAATTTGCACCCCAGGCGGGAGATTTGTCTTTTTGCCATCCAATTGGCGACCAAACGCAGTTGGGTTATCCTTTTGAACACATAGGCCAAACATATAATAAGAAGGGTTGCTTCTAACCAATGCCACCCACCAACCGGCCAATACTTCATCGCTAGCGCAACTTTGTGTCCCTGTGGGGCCAGGTTCTGTTCTCTTGCCCGAGATAGCATTATCCTGGGCCAACCTTAAATCACTCTTTAAAGCCAATGCGGCAGCCTTCAAATTTTGAGTTTGATTAAACTGGCGAAGGGCAGGAATGCTCAAACCCAAAAAAATCCCCATCATGGCCATAACAATTAGCGATTCAATTAAACTTACTCCCAATGAAAGGCGCGAATAATGGAAAAATTTAAACCTTGACCAAATCCCGTCCATACTCAAATGGTAACAACAAAGCCAATAAAGAGTCAAAATATTGAAAGCGTTAACTTTACCTCACGCTTGCCAAATACCAATTCAAAAATTTCTCTCCCCAGATTAAAGTTAAAACCGTAGCTATCGTCAGAAATGGTCCAAAAGGTAATGTTTGGCCAAACTTCTTTTTGCCAGCCAAAAGCAGAACGCCAGCCACCAAACCGCCTAAAATAAATGATAAGGTCAGCATAACTCCAAAATTGGGGAAGCCTGTGAGTAATCCCAACCAAAACACAAGCTTAACGTCACCTTCACCCATACCGCGTTTTTTGGTGATTAAAACCAAAAAGAGGAAAAGCAAAAAGGAGAGAAAAGCCGCCAAAAGCGATGAACCTAAAAGTGAAGGGGTGGTGAGCATTAAATAGACAACTGTCAGTAACGTCCCAGTAACGACCACCGCATCATAAATTAAGCCGTACTTTAAATCAGAAACCAAAACAATCATTAAGGCAGTGGCTGTTAAAAAATAAAAGGCGAAGTTAACCAATAAAAGGGGAGTGATTTGCCATTGGGTAAAATTTAATTGCCAAATGGCAAAGGCGGTAAAAAGCCCACCCGTTGCTATTTCTACTATAGGATATTGCAGCGAGATTGGGCGATGACAAAACCTGCAATGTCCCCCCAAGAAAATGAAAGAGAACACCGGAATTAAGTCAAACCAGGCCAAAGTCTTCCGACAATAATCACAATATGATCTTGCCCTCAAAGGGGATTGCCCTTTATAAACCCTATCAACCACCACATTCACAAAACTGCCAAAAGCAGATCCAAGAATAAAAACCACAGCAACCCACAAAAATTGAGACAACATTTTTACTTCGCTATTGCATACCCTACTTCAGTGCCAGTTTTATAAATGATTTTCAAAAGGGTGAGATGGAAATTCCTGTTGTTTGGCCAAATACTCATTATGCAAAAATATGGGACATCCCAAACGCTGCTAACACATTTCTATCTAAAGATTCGGAGTTAGCAAAAACAGATGACAAAAACCCCACCTCATGATAGAAATTTACTGTCTGGATAGAATGCGCGACAAACACTTTCTTTTCAGTAAGGCCTAGTATAAACAAACTGGCCCCACATCAGCAAGAATGATGCTATTATCAGGAAGGTTATCTTTAGC
>CAZCAY010000010.1:0-11158 GCA_964496955.1 uncultured Gammaproteobacteria bacterium | reverse complement strand
GTAAAAATGATAAACTCATGTAAAAAAGGGTTCTCTTTGGTAAGAAAACTCCCTAACATCTTTTAAGAGTATAAAAATATTCCACAAAAAACACAAATATTGACACCAAAATTATATAACCAAACGTTTGGAAAAACTAACTTGCTGGCAACATTTATTCAAAAAAAATAAAGATAAAGTTAATCTCTAGAGGCTAATAAAAAACGGCAGTTGGCAATCCTTCCCTTTACTCTTTTCAAAACCTTGAGCTTTTAATCTAGCACCAACAAAAGCTAAAAACGCCAAGAAACCAAAACCTAAAATGGATAAAGGTGGTGATAGCAAAACCCGCTGAGGCTGCCATTGAAAAAAATAACGGGTCAATAGCTTGTAACCAAAGGCGATAAAATAAAATTGTCAAAAATTCTAAAAATATATTGAGAAAATGGCTGATAGCTAATCGGCTTAATTTGCCTCGCAGTAATTGCAAACAGCTGATAAACAGCCATTGCTAATACAACCGTTAAAAACAGATAAAAATGGACAAGAATCAACAGCGAAGGAAAAAAATAACAAAATAATGTTTCGGTAACTTTTCTTGAAAACAATAAGACGCCCAAAAACAAAATTCGATGGTGTTCGGTAAACATGACCATAAAAATAAGCGGAATAGATGACAAAGAAAAATGCCAAGCTAATTATTAAGATTAATAACCTAACTGGTATATTGATCATTGTTTAAAGCGGCTATAGATAAAACTATCAACATACTTACCGAATAATAATATTGAACAAAAGCTTGATTACCCAATAAAAAGAGAGCTAATAAAAAGGTTAAAAAGCAAATAAGCAAGGATTCGATGGTTTTGGTTTGCCAAAGTAAAATGAATATAGACAAGATAAAAAGCGCTGCCATTCTAATGTAAAAAGGAATACTTTGCCCAAAATTTTGCCACATAAACGCGTTTAGGTTTAAAGATAAATATATAGGTGCCGCATTCTGGTGAGGGTCAAAAAAAAAGGAGTATTGTATCTCCTATAAAGTCAGCAGGTGACCATACTAAAAATGGCAAAGCCAATAGGCAATAACCACAATAACCCCTGCGATTTGTCTGGTTTTTAAAAGACCAGAACGGTATATAAACAATGGCAAGAGGATAAAAGTAAGTTTAATCAATAAAGAAACACCTAATATCATCCCCTTAAGCATGTCATTAATCTTAGTGGGTAACAGAGCAATATAAGTCGCCAATAGAGCTACAAAAAGAATATCCACCCATGACTGCTCCAAAATAAAAAGTGTGGAGGGGTGGTAAAGCACCCAATAACCCCAAAAGTCGGGCAACAACCTTAGATCTAGCTACTTTAAAAAGCATGTAAACGAACAACAATTCCATGACCACAAGAACTATTCTAGGTTCCCCAAAAAACAGATCTGGAAGCAAAGCTAGATAGATAACGCCGGGAAAATAGCCAAATGAATCAGGTTTTATATTTTCATACACCCGGCTGTATTCTATAGTATAAGGGTTAGAATGACCACGCCACAAAGCCAACGGACCTTCTTTCAACAACACAAAAACGTCAATAACAGGTGCCGGAGAAGAAACAAGCATTAAGAAGCGCAGGATTACAGCAATAGTAATAAGAGCAGGAAAGACTAGTTTTCCAAATTTTTGGGTAAATATTTTCCCATTCCCAAAGTATTCATAGAAGATTAAAACTGCTGATGCAAAAAGCAAACTTTTAGAGAGTAATATAATGACCGTACCACCCTGATACAGACCACCATAAAACATTAATGCCAAAATTACACTAATTAAGACACTGAATCTTAGCAGATAACCAAAAGCTTGTTCAGGAAACCTTACTCTTATCCCTTTCATATAAAGAAAAAGGAGTGTCAAAACAAAAAAAATGATCAGAACTCCAGAAAATGAATAAAACCCGCGGGTAAAAACGTAGCCCAGTAATAAAATGTTGTATATAATGATTAAGGTAGACCGATTATTAACCACGACTAGTCTGCAATATTTAAATAAACACTGTCCCTAATATAACACAAACAAATGGAATTGATAATTAAAAACAACAAATACTCAAGACTTTTTAAACTTTCCCTTATAAAAACCCATTGGCCACTGTTTCTGACCATGGCCACCATTGCCATCTTCCTTTATAAACTGCTTTTGGGTCAAATTCTTATCACTCCAGATTTTGGTAGAAGTGATGCCCTCCATCTCAACTTGGCTCTCAAATCGGAGTTGGCAAGATCATTAGCAAACTGGCAATTGCCCATCTGGACAGATAAATTAGGCACAGGATTTTCTTTGATTGGTGAAGCCCAAACCGGGATGTTTAATCTCCAAAACTTAATCATTTTTAAGCTATTTCCTTTCCCTTATTCCATGTCGGTAGCCACCTTTTCTATTGTGATTATCTCTGCCCTTGGAACCTACTTATTCCTGCTCTCACTCAAACTTTCCAGCAAAGCTGCTGCTGTGGGTTCTATCCTCTTTTCCCTTTCAGGATTCATAATCGTTCACCTTCAACACTACAATCTAGCCCAAGCAGCCTCTTATTTACCTTGGCAGTTTCTTTTTCTAGAAAGATTTATCCAAAAAAGACAAGCGAGCGACTTATTTTGGTTAGCTTTTGTCTCCTCACAGCAAATTTTTGCCGGTTTCTACCAAGTTGCCCTTTACGCCCAAATAGGCATTATTAGCTACGCTTTTTTAAGGTTATGGTTTGAAAACAAGCAGTTAAAAAGAAAAATCGCCATAGCCTTTTTAATAGCGACTGTAATCAGCGGAAGCTGGTTGCTTTCAGCTATTCAAACCGTCCCATCTTGGGAATTGGCTTCAAGATCAGGAAGGGCAGGGGGTGTTGATTTTGCAGAAATGTTCCGTTTCCCCTTTGCGCCAAAAGATTTAATAGGATTTGTCAACCCCTTTTTCAAAGGCAACCCTAAATTGGGAACCTATCCTCACTTTGCTGAAGGCCAAGGTATTTTTTGGGAAAACACAGGTTATATTACAATTATTGGCCTAATACTAGCAGCTCTCTCTATTTTCACCCTCTTTGGTAAAAATAAATTAAAACCCTTAATAATCGTCTTTCTTTCCCAAACAGTAATCTTTCTGGCTTTTGCCTTAGGGCAATCATCACCAACTTACGTTTTTTTTTCAGTTCCCACCTCTTAATCTATTTAGGGTACCCTCAAGATTCCTAATGCTCACTACTTTGGCTATCACCATATTGGCTGCTATCTCCTATGAAATCTTCAGCCAAAAGTTTACTGCCCAAAAAAAAATGGCAAACACAATGTTATTTTTCGCCATCTATTTTGCCATCACAGCCAATATATTTTGGGTCTGGTTTAATTATCACCCAACTGCCAAGCCTGCCAACTTTCTGACCGCCGAAACTGCCACCTTTATCAAAGAGCAAAAATCAGATGGAAGAATTATCTCCCTTTTTGCCTATCAACCATGGAATGAAATTTTCCTCAAACACGGCTGGGCCAATCGCCAATCAGACTATCACCACTTTCTCAATGCTCTTGACCCAAATCTCAACCTAGTTTTTAACATCGCCCAAGCTAGAACTTACGAAAGCATGCTCCCTAGAAGGGAAATGTTTTTGGAATCTTTTATTAACAGCGGTATTTTCAATAATGGCCCTGACAAAGCAGCCACCATTTCAGCAAGAGCAATAGAGCTTCTCAAAATGCAAAATGTGGAATTTATCATATCGGCCAAAGAGATTAATGAAAACAATCTCAAAATGGTCTACCAAACCAGTGGGAACCCTCAAAACAGCTACCGCATCTATCAACTAGCCCCCTTACCAAGATTCCGCTTTGCTGAAAATGTCCATAAAGTGGGGACAGTTGCTGAACTGAACCAGTTAGCAACTGGGCCTAATTTCAACCCTCCAAATGAGGCCATAGTTGAAGCAGATACTGGCCCTATTAGTCAACCCAAAAACGCCCAAATTACACCCCTTAAAGTAAGCGCCAAAGAGTATCGGCTAAAAGTAGAAACAGATACCCAAGCCCTCTTGTTAATAGCAGACTCTTATTATCCAGGCTGGATTGCTTATCTTGATAAGAAAGTAACACCCATCATACCTGCTAACATCAACCAAAAAGCAGTTGTCATTCCGCCCGGTCAGCATGAGTTGCTCCTAAAATATCAACCTAGTTCGCTTAAGATTGGCTTGTTAATATCAACTGTGACTAATCTAGCTCTTATTTTATTCTGCTTGTTGGGGGGAAGATTAAAATTTCTCCAAAGGTATTTTTAACGGTTGGGGATAAGTGATTTCTTCAAGCAATTTTTGGGTTTCTTGGACCTTGCTACCATCATTTTCACAATCACGGTAATAATCAATTAAACTTTTTAAAACCTCAGGATTCCTTTTGTCCAAATCTTTGGCTTGTTTTAGAGCTGGACCAGCTATACTACAGTCCTTTTGCAATAAGCCAATTTGGCCTTTCATTAACCAAGGAGCGGCATTATTACCAAACATAGCAATGGCCTCATCAACCTCCACCAAAGCCGAATCAAAATCACCAAGTTCAGAAAAGTAATGGGCCACACTTAAATGAGAAAGGGCATAAACACCAATCATGTGTTCAACAACCAACTGCCTATATTTCACTTGATAATCAGCAGGTCCAAATTGGTACCGGCTCCACACCGCTTCATTCAATAACTTGTAATCTTTTAGACTAGGCGTCCCTTTTTCAGGATAAAGTCTATCCAAAATCCCAACCGGTACCAATCGCCAACCGTCAATTTGAGGCCCTGCGGCATAAGCGTAAATGGGTACTTTCCCTAAATTAGCTTCAAAGAGAGCTTTAGTGTACAAAGCGTTTAAAAAACCTGGATCAGAACTGTTTTCCTCAAGCTTTTGAGGCACTAAAAGGTTGGGATAACGCGTCCTTAAATAATTACGATAAAAACTATGGCGCATGTGGCCTGGGGAAACTATGGCAACATCTGGCCTAGCTTTCAAAGCATAATAGGCGTAAGTGGTGTTAAAGGTGACGGTATCATCTTGTAAGATGATAATAGCATTGGGTTCGGCAGTTGCTAGCACATCCAGGGCCAATTTATCTCCCAACTTAAAATCGCTCAAGTCCACTTTGAGAAAATTGGCCATCAGTAGATAAAGAGGCAGGATGACGAAAGATAATTTAAGACCTATAGTTATTAAAGGCAGTCTCGATCTGAGATAATGAGTTTGGAGATAAGGTTTAACCCTCCCGATGACATAAGAGCAAACTCCAATTATTCCAAAAGCCAGAAAGATGGCAAAAAACAAATAGGGGATTAAAACGAACTGTTCAATTGCGCTTAGTAAAAAGGGACTATTAGTGGGATAGTCTGCATAAGTTAAAAACAGCGGACCTGAAACGACAAACCCTGCCAAACACGCCCAAAACCAATTCTTATTTTTTTTGTATAAAGTAAAAGCACCAACTAAGGCTAGAAAAATGCCAACCAGCGTAAAATCCGCCCACAAAAACCCAGCAAACCAAAAGGGTTGAATTAAACGGGTAGGAGCACTACCATACAGGCCTTGCGTGGCAATTAATGGCCCATAATCAGCACGCGTTATTAACCTCATCAACCCCGATAAAGTTTGAGGATTATCCCAATTCACAGGAGGATTTGCAGAAGCAGCAAGGGGTGCATAAAGATAGGGTAGAAGGCCTAAAATTAAAAAAAGGGAGGCTGGTAATAAAAAATTTTGGGCAAAATATTTTCTGGTTGGCCATAGCAAGATCATTAAAGTGGGTGCTATTAGCAAAAAAGTATACCAAGAATGGGTGAGAAAAAGACCAATAGTGAAGGCTAAAGCGCCAACAGAAGAAAACTGCAAGCGCTTTAATCTCCGACTCTCCTCAACAATTTTAAGCGCCAAAAGCAAAATTATAACCACCAAAAAGGTGCTTAAAGGATAAACTTCGGCAATTGTTGAATAAAGCCAAAAGGGAACAGTGAAAGCTAAAGTTAAACTAGCCAAAAAAGCTACTAATTTATCTTTGGCGAGCCTTCCAACAAGCAAGTAAAAAAAAGCTATTGCCAATACTGTGGTTATAAGTGAAAACAGGTTAACTTTGCCAGCAGGCGATAAATCCAATGGCAATAACAAAAAGAGTCTGGCTAGAATTAAATAGAGAGGGTAACCCGGAGGATGGGCTACACCTCCCACTACAGCAGCTGCTACCAAGTCACCTGAATCAGCACCATAAATACTTGAGGTAAAGGTCTGGCTGTAAACACCTCCTAAAATTACCACCAAAAGCGCAATAATCATTAAGAAACCTTTGCCTTAAAATTTTCTTATTCCAACCTTAAAACCCCTTTATTAGCTTTAAAACCGACCACCGTCTCACCTATGGTCGGCAACCAGCAGGAGCAGCCCATCCGACACTTCGACTGCCCTACCAGATGTTGAGCGCCAGCACCACAGCCAAGTACCTGAACCTGTCGTTGGTGCCTCCAAAGTGCCCCAGACAGCAGCTTCTGAGCTTGACGTGCCTGGATTAACTACGGTATAACAATAGTTTTCTCCCGTCGGGCCTAAAGGCACCTTCTTCAAATCGGAACTGGCGGTTAGCATTGTTAAACCTCCAGGACAACCAGCGCCAGTTGGATAACCAGTAGTGCTCGTCGTGTAATATGACTCTAAGGCTGTGGCAATCTGGGCAATATCACTCTTTCTCCCAGCATCTCTGGCTTGTCTTAACCTTTGGGCTGGGTTAATAGCTAGTAAGACTAATGCCGTCAGAACACCCAGAATGGCAATAACAATAAGAAGTTCAATTAAAGTAAAACCTAATTTTTTTTGGGCAGATTTAATCACTTTTACCAATTTCACCTCCTCTCCAGCAAACTATTTAAAATCATTATCTCATTATCAAGTTAATAACCAAAAACCCATCTTTGTCAAGAGGGAAAGTGGGCTAAAACTGGTTGGTTAAATTGTAAATTGGTAATAAAATGGCAATAACTAAAAAAGCCACTCCTACTGCCAAAACAATTAAGATAATAGGTTCTAAGGCTGTTGTCAGATTCTTGACCGCCTGCTCTGATTCGTATTCAAAATAATGGGAAACCTTCGCCAAAACTTCATCTAACTTGCCAGTTTCCTCACCAGTTTTGACCATTTGGCCAATAATGGAGGGGAAAACCTTTTGCTGAGATAAAGGAGCGCCTAATGAGGAGCCTCTTTCAACCTGCTTGGCGCTTGTTAAAATCGCCTTTTCAAAAACAGCATTATCAACAGCCCCTGCCACGATTTTCAAAGCATCCAAGATAGGGATGCCCGCTCCTACCAACATTCCCAAAGTCCTAGAAAACTCAGCCAAAATAATATTTGTCTTTAACCTTCCCCAAATGGGAATTTTCAAAATGAGAGCGTCAAGATACTTTTTACCCAAAGAGCTTCTACCCAATTGCCTAACGCCGGCTATTACCAATAACATCCCGCCAATAACCAGCCACCAAAAGCGGGTGGTTATTTTAGAAGCGCTAATTAAAATTTTTGTAATAATAGGTAAATCCGCGCCAAATTGCTCATATAACTCGGTCAATCTGGGGATCACAAAAACCATCATTACAAAAATTGCTCCTATCATAGCTATAAAGACAATCCCTGGGTAAACTAAGGCGCCACGAGTTTTGGACCGAAATTCCCGTTCTTTTTCCAAATTATCAGCCAAACGGTTTAAAACCTCGTCCAAAACCCCAGCTACTTCACCTGCTCTCACCAACTCCACATAAATTTTACTAAATAGCTCTGGATGCCTTGACAAAGAAACGGCTAAAGAGGAACCGCCTTCAATATCTCTTAAAACATCAGTGAGGATTTGTTGAAACTGTCTGCTGCCTGCCTGTTTTTGCAAAATAACCAAGGCATCTGGCAAGTTCAAACCAGCCGTCACCATGGTTGATAACTGTCTGGTGAAATTGGCTAATTCCGTATGAGAAGCCTTCCCGGCAACTGTGTGCAAAGCTCTACTTAATGGATTCTCCACTTTCAGCTTAATGGAAATGGGAATTAAATCATGCTGTCTTAAGGTGACAGCGGCTGTTCTTTCGTCGGGTGCCTCAATAACCCCTAATCGGGGACTGCCTGCCATATCTTTGGCGGTGTAAAGGAAAGTCTTCATAAAAGTCTCAAAGATCAATGACCTTTGGCCAATCTCACCACTTCATCAGGGTTATTGGCAAAGGCTAAAGCTGTTTCTAAACGGACCTTGCCTGCAGAAACTAATCTGGCCAGAGAAGCTTCTAAGGTAATCATCCCTTCTGCAGAGCTGGTTTGAATAATATTGGTAATCTGGTGGGTTTTAGCTTCTCTAATCACAGTCCTGACAGCTGGATTAGCCAATAAAATCTCCACAGCGGGCAACCTACCGCCTTCAATGGCTGGAATTAACCTTTGGGAAATAACACCAGCAATAGTTGAAGATAATTGCAAACGCACCTGAGCCTGTTGGTGCTCTGGAAAAACATCCACAATTCTGTCAATGGTTTGGGCAGCTGAATTGGTATGCAAAGTGGCAAAAACTAAATGGCCAGTTTCAGCAATGGTAATAGCAGCAGCAATGGTCTCATAATCTCGCATTTCTCCAATTAAAACGACGTCTGGGTCCTCACGTAAGGCAGACCGCAAAGCAATCTCCCAAGAATGGGTGTCTAAATGCAGTTCTCTTTGAGAGACAATAGCCCTGCCTGGAGGATAAACATACTCAATGGGATCCTCAATGGTCAGAACATGAACAGGCCGATTTTGATTAATCTCGCTAATAATGGCAGCAATGGTGGTTGATTTGCCATGACCTGTAGGACCAGTCACCAAAATAAACCCCTGCTGGAGGTTGGCAAACTGGTGGCAGACCTTGGGCAAATTAAGCTCCTCAATGGATTTAATTTTAATGGGAATCAGACGCAGGGAAGCAGACAAATAACCCTTCTGATAATAGGCGTTAACCCGAAAACGGGCCACCTCACTGAGGGCAAAAGAAAAATCAATTTCTTTATTAACCAGCAAGAGTTCTTTTTGCTCTTCTGTAACCAACTCAAAAATTAATCTTTCAGCTTCCTCTTCAGTTAAAGGGGCAGCTCCTGGCACTGGTTGAAGTGTGCCGTCAACCCGCAACATCGGCTTGTTGCCAACCACTAAATGTAAATCCGAAGCATCTTTCTTAACTACTAACTCTAAATAATCTTGAATAGACATTGCCGCTCCCATTAAAACCTAATCTTGGGCCACGCGCAGGACCTCTTCTAAAGTGGTAATCCCCTCTAAGACTTTCAAATAACCATCCTGCTTCATAGTGACCATTCCTTCAGCAACAGCTTCCGCTTCAATTTGCTGAGCGGTAGCTCTTTCCAAAATCAACTTGCCAATTTTTTCAGAAAGCACCAATACTTCAAAAATGCCAATCCTGCCCAAATAACCGGTATTATTACACTCCACACAACCCTTGCCCCGATTAAGTTTCAAACTGCCACCTTTTATGTCGGGAAAAAGCTTGCCCAAAACCCGTTTTAATTCTTCTACCACTTCCTCTGGAGGATCATAAAGTTCTTTGCAAAAACTACAAACCCTCCTAACCACTCTCTGGGCTACAATTGCTGTCACTGTTGAGGTGATTAAATACGGCTCCTGATTCATATCCAATAACCTGGGCAAGGCTCCAGCTGCATTATTCGTGTGTAAGGTTGAAAAGACTAAATGACCAGTAAGCGAAGCTTGGATGGCCAATTCTGCTGTTTCTGTATCCCGAATCTCACCGACCATGATAATATTAGGGTCTTGTCTCAAAAAAGCCCGCAAACCTGAAGCAAAGGTCAAACCAGCAGCCGGATTAACCTGCACCTGGTTAACACCAGCAATTTGGTACTCAACCGGATCCTCAAGGGTAATAATATTAACTCTTGTGGAATTGATTTTAGAGAGCACAGAATAAAGAGTGGTAGTCTTTCCAGAACCTGTTGGTCCGCAGACCAAAATAATACCGTGGGGTCTTAAAATAGCGTTTTCCAGATTTTTTAAGGCATTGCCTCTCAAACCCAACTCAGCTAAGGTGGGTACTCCCCCTGTTTTTTTAAGCAATCTCATAACCACCTTTTCCCCATGCACAATTGGCAAGGTAGAAACCCTTAAATCAATTTCCTCACCCTCTGCTTCAAAGGTAAATCGTCCATCTTGGGGTACCCTTTTTTCATCAATTTTTAAACCCGCCAAAATCTTAATTCTCGAGACTACCGCATCATGGACTTTTCTGGGCAAAACCAGCTTCTCGTGCAAAATACCGTCCAAGCGGTAGCGGACTCTGGTTTTTTCTTCCAAGGGCTCAATATGAATATCAGAAGCCTTGGCTTTAATGCCATATTCTAAAAGCTGGGCTACAATCTTAGCAACAGGCGCTTCCCTTAAAATTTCAGCCTGAATTTGGACCTTACCAGCCTCTGAAGGAACACCGGTAGCGCCACCAGCTTCCTTTAAGGCGGCAGTAACTTCGCTGGAAAGGGATTGGGAATATTGCTCATTAATGGCATTATTAATATCAGTAGCCGAACCCACAAAGGGTTTGATCTTCATTCCCGTCTTCTGTTCCACAAATTTCAATAACTGCTGATCTAAAGGATCAACCATGGCCACTGATAAAGTTTGGCCAGATTTTTCAAAAGGAATGAGGGTGTAGCGCCTGGCTACCTGTTCAGGAATTAGCGAAAGAGTATCAGCTGGAATTGAGCGACCTTCAAGTTTAATAAAAGGCAAACCTAAAAAAGTGGCTCTAGCTTGCGCCAAATCGCCTTCACTGACCAGCTGATGGTCTAAAATGATTTTATCTGTGGATTGGCCAGTGTTAACCGACTCCATTTTGACCAGCGAGAGCTGGTCGGCAGTCAGTAAACCCCTATCAAAAAGAATATCTTCAATGCCTCTCGGTAACTTTTGTGGCATGGGCAGTAATCAAAAGATCAACTTCTATCATAAAAAAGCACAATACCCCTGTCAATAAGAAACTGGTCAAGTGAGACAAAGTATTGTATTATTTTTAAATTAATAAATGCTAACCAACCACGCTTACCTCATTAGTGGCGCCAATGAACAGGCTGCCAAAGAGCAAATTTTCCAACTCACAGCT
>CAZCAY010000009.1:14542-17189 GCA_964496955.1 uncultured Gammaproteobacteria bacterium | reverse complement strand
AATTTTACAAAAACGCAAGCATCAGCTTTTTGATAACCTGTGGGATTTGACTGCTGTTTCCCACCCCTTGCATTACCAAACCCACGATGAAACTTATCAAGAAGCTTCTGATAGGGCTTTAAAAAAAGAGATGGGTATTGACCATGTACCGGTTGCTAACAAGGGAGGTTTTAATTATTTTGCCCAATATGGTAAGTATTGCGAGAATGAATATTGCGCAGTACTAGTTGGTAGTTATGATGGGCCAGTTAAACCTAATTTTGATGAGGTTTATGAAGTTAAAAAGATGCCTTTTGCCGAGTTGGTAAATGATGTGCAAGCCAATCCTTCCCAGTATACACCTTGGCTCATCCAAGCTGTTAAGCTTCTTGGTAATTTGCAAAAATCAGACTCCTCTTTTTAAAGATTTAGACCTAAAAGAGAGTGCCTTTTAGTTTAGATTTATAAAATTGTTATGACTTCCACCAAGGCATTCTGGCATTAGGATTTGAGAATAAGTTCGCATCCATTAAGGACATCACCAATCCGCCCACTGCTAGAGCCACAAAGCCGCTGGTTGTTTGCGGCAAATGAATGCCACTAGGTGTAAGGGTTGATAGTGAAGAATGCTTTTTAAGAAATTTTCTCTATACTAATTTCGACTTCCCCGGCTGGTATTTTCACTTTGATTTGCTCGCCTACAGTGCGGTTTAATAAAGCTTGGCCAATAGGGGAAAGGATGGAAATTTTGCCTTCTTGGGGTTTTGATTCGCCTGGAGGGACTAAGGTAAATGTTCTAGTTTCGCCATTCGAGTCGGTGTAGGTAACAGTGGCACCAATAGAAGCTATAGGAGGCTCTTTATCAGGACGGTGGTTTGGAGGAATCCGATTTTTCATTATTTCCATTGATTTTAGCCGCCTTATACCACAAGATTCATAATTTGTCAAATATTTGATACCTAATATTTGACAATAGATGATAAGGGGCAAATTTTAAATTTTAAGAGAAGAGGGTTAAATTTAAGGAGGTTGCACTCAATTTATTGACATTAACAGCTCCAAGCAAATGGCTGCAAATCTCCTGATTGAATTTTCAGTTCCACTTGTGGGGATGACAATTTTTTTGCATTTTGAATTTTTCTAAAATAAGTTGATGAACGTCTTTTTCATCCGGACCGGCTAGGGCTACGGGTTTTATTGAACTCTTGTTCATGTTGCAGACTTTGTTTAGTCGGAGTAAAATGGCAGTTTGTGTGATGCAATAAGATTGGTTACAAGTAGAGGTGTTAAAAATGAGTGTTGATGTGTCCTTAGGCGCTTTACTTAAGTACTACAGGATTAAGAGGCGAGTTTCCCAGTTGGAAATTGCCTATATGTTGGGATGGACTGACACGTCAAGACTTTCCAGAATTGAACAAGAAAGAATTCTCAGACCGTCTAGGGAATTGGTTAACAGGATTGCTCATATTTTAGGCCTGGACGAGATTGAGCGTAATGAGCTTTTATATGCGGGTAAATACAAGCTAACAGATGATGAGGTACTAAGGGTAAGGAATGAATTGCGCCCTTTCTTAATTGGTTGGAATGGTCCGGCTTTTTTAATGGATTTCACTTGGAAGTTATTGGATTTCAACGAGGTTGGTGCTAAGTTTTTTGGCATTAATCCTAAAGAGGTGAAAAGAATTAAAGGGAGTAAACCTAATCTTCTTGAATTATTTTTTAGTCCGCATTTTATTCCTAAGGTTTGGAAGATTAGTTGGAATGATAAGAAATGGCTTATGGTTTTGGAAAGTGAATTATCTGAATTTAAACAAGATCATCACGACAGTTTAGGTGAGAAATGGGTGGAAGATTTGGTGAAGAAGTTGTCTAAGTTTGAGCATTTTATGGAGATGTGGCGCAGGGTGCATTCTGGAACCACCTCAATTGTTCTAAACAGATATAGTTTAATAGAATTTAGCTTCAATTCCCAAACTGCCAAGTTTCATAAATTTATTCCCCAATACGCAAGAGATAGGAGAGTTTATTTAGTCTTATACCTTGCAGCTAACGAAGAAGCAAGTAAGTTTCTCAGGAGTTTAACAAAATAGACTTTCTATTAACCCCCTTCAGCCTGATTCCCACCTGCTTAGTTTGACTTATAGTACTTTGCTGTGTTACCCTTTGAGGGAATACTGGATTCAATTCAATTGTAGTGTGGTTAGAAATGGACAGCGTTGTTGATTTGGAGGAGCTTAAAGAGTTTGATAATCATCGGTTAGTGGTTGTGTTGAAGGACCTGAATTGCGGCTTGGAGGGTTTTATTGCGATCCATCGGGGCGGTAAGATTTTACCTGCTTTTGGAGCTACTAGATTTTGGCGTTATCGATCCTCCCTGGAAGCACTTGTTGATGCTTTGAAGCTTTCAAAAATGATGAGTTACAAATCAGCGCTAGCTGGCTTGAAATATGGTGGTGCTAAGGCTGTTATAATCCGTCCTCGTGTTTATAAAAGGAACCAAATATTAAGATCATATGCAGATAAAGTAAATTCACTTGGCGGTATGTTTGTGACTGGCGCTGATGTCGGATTAAATGGAAAAGATGTGGAAGTATTGGCTTCTATGAGTAATCATATAGTGGGTAGAATTGCAGACCCTGTTAAATATACTGCTTTAGGCGTATTGTTT
>CAZCAY010000009.1:0-14532 GCA_964496955.1 uncultured Gammaproteobacteria bacterium | reverse complement strand
GGCCGCATTGAAGCAGGTTTTTAATGATGATAGCTTGGAGGGAAAAACTTTTGCCATTCAGGGTATGGGTAAAACTGGTATGAAAATTTTGGAAGGATTGTATCCTTATGCTGAGAGAGTTTATATTACTGACATTGATCCTTTGAGAGTTAAACTGGTGAAGAATAAGTTTCCTAAGGTGAAAGTAGCGCCTCCTGATGAAATCCATAAAAAAGATGTTGATGTATTTTGCCCGTGCGCGTTGAGTAATGCGATCACCAGGAAGAATGTGGCGAGTTTAAGATGTAAAATTATTGCTGGTAGTGCCAATAATCAACTAGAAGACGATTTGGTGGGGGAAATGTTGTATAAAGCAGGTATTGTTTATGCGCCTGATTACATTGCTAATGCTGGTGGTTTAATTGCAGTTGTTGATGAGTATGAGAATGGAAACAATGATTATAAGAGATTGGAAAAAAGAGTCAAAAGGATTGAGAATACTCTTCAATTAGTTTTTGAAAAAAGTAACCTGAGGCACAAACCGCCTAACATTATAGCTGACAGAATGGCTAAAAGGATAGCCGACCAATTTCGTTGATTCAAGACAAATATTGATGGTTGGTATTTTTATTCAAAAACTTGATTTTGAAATGAATAGTTGGACTTTTGCTGTTTTTGTTGTTTACTATAAGTAAAAATGGTTGTTGTATCAGGGGTTAATAGGAAATGGGGTTAAAAAAACAAAAGCTTTTACACTTGTTTAACTTGGATTTTCACAAATATTATAGAGAGTTGATAAGTCAAGACCCTCATTATTTTATCTCTGAAGGAGAAAAAAGGGCTCTAACTATCTTTAGAGAAAGTGCAGAAAGAGTCCCAGCTTATAGGGATTTTTTGAGGAAAAATAATATAGATCCTAGGAAGATTAAAACAATCGATGATTTTAGGACCTTGCCAATTACGAATAAGAAATACCTGAGATCCTATAAACTTGATGATCTTTGTTGGGATGGTAATTTACGTGATTTAGATATGATTTCAACTAGTTCTGGTTCTACTGGCGAGCCTTTTTATTGGCCTAGGGGATTGGAGCAGGAGGCAGAAGTTACAAAAATTTACGACCTAATATACAAGGCATTTGAAGCTGACAAGAAAAAGACCCTACTAGTGATTGGATATTCGATGGGGAATTGGATAGCTGGCACGTTCACTTTGACAGCTACCATGAGATTAGCTCAAAAAGGCTACCCTATAACAATCATCTCGCCCGGGATTATTGCCGAGGAAATTATAAAGGCGGTTAAGAATTTATCTGGCAGTTTTGAGCAAATTATACTTGCTGGTTACCCCCCGTTTATAAAAGATGTTATCGACCAGGGCAAAAATTCTGACATTGATTGGCAGCAATTAAACATAAAATTTATTTTTGGTGGGGAAATTATTAGTGAGCAATTTAGAGATTACATACTTAAATCTGTTGGTAAGACAAAAGAGATTGAAAGGCTCGTGGATACCATGAATACATACGGTTCTGCCGACAGTGCTATTTTGGGCTTTGAAACGCCACTTTCCATTTATTTAAGACGACTGGTTTTTAGAAACCCTGAACTTGCAGGTGAAATTTTTGGCACCAATGAACAGATTCCTACTTTAGCTCAGTATGATCCTAGATTAAAATTTTTTGAGGAGGTTGATGGTAAATTGTTATTTACGTCTGCATCGGGGATCCCCTTAATAAGGTATGACATAGGTGATACTGGTTCTGTAATTTACTATGATGAATTTTTGTCTTTGTTGAATAAACACGGTATAGACTTGTATAAAGATTTGTCTAAGCTGAAGATAACTAAGTATAATTACAAGCTCCCTTTTGTGTATGTTTTTGGTAGAAGAGATTTAACCACGACTCTATACGGTTTAAATGTTTACCCAGAGAATATCAAAGCTGCCTTGGAAAGTGATGAGCTCTCTAAATATGTAACTGGCAAATTTACAATGTCTACCGAGGAGACAGCAAAACACAACCAATATTTACTGATTAACGTGGAGCTAGCTGAGAAAATCAAAGGTAGTAGCACTCTTAGGCAAGCTGTCACTAAGGTGGTGGTAGAAAAATTAAGATTACTCAACAGCGAGTATAATAAGCTTTATTCCTCAATTGGCAGGAGAGCGATTCCCAAAATTAATTTAATAAGATACGGCGACCCTCGTTATTTCAAGATAAAGATTAAACAACAATGGGTGCGCAAGAGCCACTAACAAGGGGGAAAAACTTAGTACAGTTGGTGGGGCAAAAGCGTAAGAACACCCAAGATGCTCCTCTACCTATAATAGTGCGAGGTAATGACAGTAAGCAGCTGGAAAACATTTTGATGAACAACCATATTGACGAAGTAATAGATACTTATGAGAAAAGTTTATTTGAGTTATTCCTAATAAGAAATCCTTATTTACGAAGAGCTAGTGAATTTAAAAAACGACTCGAGTTTAAAAAGTTTAAAAAGAACATTCGAGTGCTAGATAATTGGGTCTACTATCCTTGGCTTAACAGGGTAGTAAGGGTATTTGAGCGCAACACGTTTCACGAATTAAGAACTGCACGTAACAGGAATTTGATCAATATTACCGAGCAGGAAAAATTTCGTCGCTTCGTAGTAGGTATAGTGGGTTTGAGCGTGGGTAACAGCATCGCTCTTACATTATCCTATAGTGGTGGAGCTGAGACAATGAGATTAGCTGATTCAGATAATTTAGAGATTACTAACTTAAATAGGATTAGAGCGTCAATAGGGGATATTGGTTTAAACAAAACTTATGTAACAGCAAAGCAGGTGTATGAGATAAATCCATATGCTAACCTTAGTCTTTACCCAGATGGCTTGCATGATAGAAATATAGAGGAATTCGTAGCAGGACCGCCTAAATTGGATGTATTAGTAGATGCTGTTGATAACTTAAGAGTAAAAGTTATGTTACGTTCGCTAGCCAGAAAACACAAGATACCGGTGATAATGGGCACCGATAATGGGGAGAATATAATTTTGGACATAGAGAGATACGACAAGGATAAAAATTTAGCTTATTTTCATGATCGACTGACCGAGACCGAGGTAGAAGAGATTTTGAAAAAACCCCTTTCGTTCCCTCGTATGGTCGAACTAATTTCAAAGATTGTAGATCTGACGTTGGTGCCTAAAAGAATGACGCAATCGTTAGCTTTAGTGGGTAGTCGATTGTACAGTTGGCCTCAATTAGGTACAGCTGCGTTTCTATGTGGGGTAGCTGTAACCTATGCTATAAGAAAGTTAAGCATTGGGCAAGAACTCCCCACAAGACGTGTTTTAATATCATTGGATAAACTTATATTAGGCAAGGAGGATTTAACAGACGCAAATTTAATACGGTTATTGTTTAAAAACAGTTAATGGAACTATTTGTACTTACATTATCGGTTTTAGGTATTTTGGTATTGATCCTATTTGCTTACTTCAGAAATCCGAGAAGTGCGACAAATATTTTATTTTCACTGCTAACTGCTGATATTGCTTTATGGCTAATTGCTAATTATTTTTCTCTTCACCAATTATCTAGTGAATTTCGGGCACTTTTTTGGGTTAGAGTGGTAATGTTTTTAGCCGCAGCTCAAGGCCCGTTGTTTCTGTTGTTCGTTCATACGTTTCCTAACAATAAGGTCATTATAGCAAGGAAAATTCTGGTCTCGTTAGTAATCCTTACATTACTTACTATGGTCATCTCTTTGACCCCTTTTCTTTTTCAGAGTGTTAGTATTGAAAATGGTAAAATACACCCTCAGCCAAGTTTCGGCATGCTATTGTTTATACCCAATAGTGTGGGCACTCTGGTATTCGGTTTCGCACTCCTTGTAAGAAGGTTTTTAAGAACAGTTGGATTACAAAAGCTCCAATTGAAATACATCTTAGTAGGTACAGTGTTCATGTTTTTCTTCATTTTATTAAGCAATTTTGTTTTGCCAGTTTTTTTCAAAATCTCTTCTTTCGTTATCTTTTCCCCGTTATACGTTTTATTTTTTGCGGGGGCTTCTGCTTACGCTATTATCCGCCATAGACTGCTAGATATGCGCGCGATCGTTGCTAGAATTGTTGGTTATTCATTGTTGATGGGCTTGATAGCAGTAGTTTATGTTTCCTTAATCTTTGGTATGACTGGTTTAGTGTTTAAAGACCTGCCGGTTGGGGCTCAGTTAGCTGCTTACACCTTTTTTGCTGTATTAATTGCTTTTACTTTTCAACCATTACGTTTGGGTATTGAGAAGCTAACGGATAGGATTTTCTTTAAAAGTAGGTACGATTATTCTCAGCTTCTATTTTTTCTTAACCGTGTTATGGCCACGTCTCTTGAATTAAGTTATTTAACTATGCAAGTACTTAGACAATTGCTGGCTAGTATGAGAATAATCAAGGGCGCTTTTGTCCTGATACGAGAAGATGGGGAGATTTCATATGTGGATTCGATGGGCTTTGAAAAAGAGAAACGATTTTCTGATGCTGATGTGTTAACCGTTATGAGAGAGAATAGGATGATAATATTGGATGAAGAGACAGATGAGTCTATCAAAATGGTCATGAGGGATCTGGATATAGCTGTTGCTATACCTCTTGGTACGAATGAAAGCAAACTCGGCATTTTGATGTTAGGTCACAAGCAGTCTGGGGAGATTTACACAAGTGAAGATATAAAAGTGTTGAGCATCTTGGCGCCCGAAATTTCTATGGCTATTCAAAGAGCTAATGCATATGAAGAAATTAGGCGTTTTAACATTACTCTACAGAAAGAGATAGAAAAAGCTACCTCGGATCTGAGGAGCGCTAACGAGAAATTGAAAGAGCTAGACAGGTTAAAAGATGAATTTGTGTCAATCGCTTCTCATGAGTTGAGGACACCAATGACTGCTATTAAATCCTATCTCTGGATGGCATTAGCAGGTAAAGCTGGAACTTTGAATGAGAAAATGCAAGCTTACCTTGAGCGCGCCTATATCTCAACAGACCGTTTAATTGATTTAGTAAACAATATGCTTAATGTCTCAAGGATTGAGTCTGGCCGGATTGAGCTCAATAGAAAAGCAATGAGTATGGTAGAGTTGGCAAATGATGTGCTTGAGGAAGTGAGAGCGAAAGCTATGGAGAAGGGGTTAAGAATCTCTATCCAACTTGTTAAGGACTTGCCTCTAGTTTTGGCTGATTGGAATAAAGTGCGTGAAGTTTTAACTAATTTAGTGGGTAACTCGCTCAAGTTTACCAAACCTGGCGGTAAAATTATTATCAGCTTTAAGGTTAATGATGGTTTTGTTGAAACTACAGTGGCAGATACTGGTATTGGTATTGCGGATGAGGACAAAGCTAAGATTTTTCAAAAGTTTGGTTTGGGGGCGCATTCTTATATGGTTTCACATGTAGGTGGGGGGACAGGTTTAGGGCTTTATATTTCCAAGTCGTTGGTTGAGCTCCATGGAGGCAAAATGTGGTTTGAAAGTGAAGTGGGGAAGGGTTCAAAGTTTACCTTCTCCCTACCTGTGGCTAAGGAAGAGGAGATTAGGAAATTTGGTAAGTTTGATATTGCCCATGCGGTTAGAGAACAAATTGGTCCTGGTGGTTCAGGGATTATTTCCACGCGGCATTTTTAGTCTCTAAAATGAAGATGCCATTATCAAAACTGGTTGGTTTGCGTTGGTGGCTAGATTTAAGGCTTGGTCGACCCCGCCTCCTAAGGAGTTACTAATAATAATTGTGTTAGCGTTTTCTGGACTTCTTGACCAATTGAGTGCGGGTTTAATCATTTGGGCAGCTTTAGCAGTTTGGATTGGTGGTAATAAGGTTAAGCCGGTAAAGGTGGATGGCTGAAGCTGATATAATCAATCCAGTCACTAATTTCATGGCGCTAGTATGCTAACTATTAATTTGAGAAAATGTCAAGATAGCTATTGACGAGAGTGGGGCGGAAGCGTTTTAATTAAATTGAGCAATGGCTAAGATTTTAATTGTTGAGGACGACAGGTTTTTAAGAGAACTTTACGAAGAATTGCTTCGTGATGAGGGGTTTGAGGTTGCCACAGCAGAAGATGGGGAAGAGGGTTTAACAAAGATGCGAGAAGGCGGCTATGATTTGATCTTGCTTGACATTTTGATGCCCAAAAGAGATGGGTTGGATATCTTGCGCGAATTGAAAAAAGAAGGTCCAGCCAAGCCTAATGGACCAGTGGTTTTATTAACCAATATGGGCCAGGATGCTACGATTAAAGAAGGTTTTGCGCTGGGTGCTCAAAGCTATCTGATAAAAAGCGCCTTGACCCCTGACCAAGTGCTTCACGATGTTCGCACCGCTTTGGCTAAAAGCCAACAAAAGGAAAGTTAACTTTTTCCTTCATGCCTAAGCTGGATACCATTTATGAAGATAATGATTTGATAGTGGTCAATAAACCAGCAGGATTAGTGGTTAATCGGGCCAAGACTGTTGGAGATTTGACTTTGCAGGATTGGGTTGAAAAGCGTTTTCCCCAAATCTTTAATTCCCGTGTTTTTGCCTCCCCGTCTGATTTTTTGAACAGGTCAGGTATTGTTCATCGTCTGGATCGGGAAACCTCGGGCATTTTATTGATTGCCAAGAATGAGAAGGCCTTTGGCGGTTTGCAGGCCCAGTTTAAGAATCGGCAGGTTGAAAAAGTTTATCTGGCTCTTTGTCATGGTCGGTTGGCTAGGGATGGAGTGATCTCTGCTCCTTTGGGACGTCTGCCTAAAAATTTTGGTAAATTTGCTGTTAAATTAGATGGTAGGGAAGCGCAGACGAGGTTTTACACCCTCAAATATTTAAGACTACCAGATGAGCTTATTGAACAGCTAATCCAAGGCTTACAGGTTAAGAATCTTGATTATTACAAGCAATTTGCTTTTTTCTCCTATGTCCGTTTGTTGCCAAAAACTGGCAGGACCCACCAGATTCGGGTCCACTTAAAATCGCTTAACAAACCAATTGTGGCTGATAAAATTTATCTTAACAAAAGGCTTTATCAGTTTGATATGAGATGGTGTCCAAGGCTCTTTTTACACGCTACAGGCATTACTTTTACCCACCCCCTCAGTGGTAAAAAACTTTCTTTTCATCTCGATTTGCCAAATGATTTGCAAAAAGCGTTAAATAGACTTGAGGAGGTAAATTAATTGTTTAACATTCCTGCTGCTGATAGCTTCACTTTAATTTTTATTGAATTAACAGTCGGTCTGCTCATTGGGGTGATTTTGGGCAATGTGGCCAGGTTGTTAAGACAGCCATTGATTTTAGCTTATATTTTAACTGGGATTTTGGTTTCTGTATTCGGTTTTGCACAGTTAAGCACCCGGGAAGCCTTACCCTTGTTTGCTAGTTTAGGTGTGGCTTTCTTGCTCTTTTTGGTGGGGATTGAATTAAGGATTGCGGATTTAAAAAGGGTTGGTAAGTCAGCATTATACACAGGCCTTGGCCAATTAGCATTTACCTCAGTGGTTGGCTTTTTCTTGCTTCGTCTTCTTGGTTTTGATGCAGTGACCTCTCTTTATGTGAGTTTTGCTTTAACCTTCTCCTCAACTATTATTATCGTTAAATTGTTGACTGAAAAAAAAGACCTCAATTCTTTATATGGCAAAATTGCTGTTGGTTTTTTATTAATTCAGGATTTAGCAGCAATTTTCGCTTTAATGATTTTATCAGGATTTCAAACAGGAGCTGCTAATCTGCCCAGTTTAATGTCTTTAGCGGGAGTGTTGGTCAAAGGTTTGTTTTTGTTTGGACTGGTCTTCTTATTGGGTAAATTTGTTTTACCGTCTCTTTTCCATTTGGCGGCTGTGTCTACAGAATTGTTGTTAATTACTGCTATCTCTTGGTGCTTTATATTGGCTGGTTTTGCCAAAATTATTGGCTTTTCTTTTGAAATTGGCGCCTTTTTGGCAGGAGTGGCGATTGCCTCTTTACCATTCCGCTTGCAGATTTTAGCCACTGTTAGACCTTTGAGAGATTTTTTTATAGTCATCTTTTTCATTGTTCTGGGAATGGGTATTACCATTGGTCATCTGCAAGCTATTATTTGGCCAACAATTGTCCTGTCGCTTTTTATTTTAATAGGCAATCCTTTAATTGTGATGGCGATTATGGGGTTTTTAGGCCATAAAAAACGGACATCGTTTTTGGCTTCGGTAACTGTGGCCCAAATTTCAGAATTTTCACTGATTTTGGTGGCTGTTGGGGAGAAACTGGGGCATTTAACACCTGAAGTTGTTTCCATGGTTGCTTTAATTGGCGTTATTACTATTACCGTTTCCTCGTACATGATTCTTTACTCAAATAGTCTTTATGAGAAACTGTCTCCTTTTATTGGTTTTTTTGAAAGAAGAAGCACGCAAGAAGCGTCAGTTAAGACGGAAGGTCTTGAAGGGCATATTGTCCTTTTAGGTTGTGAGCAGATCGGAAGGGATTTATTGGATTTTTTTAAGGCCAAGAATGTGCCTCGCAGCAAACTTTTGATTGTTGATTTTAACCCTTCTATTGTAGACACCTTGACAGCTGAGGGTTATCAAGTGGTTTATGGGGATATTGCCGATACTGAATTGTTAGAAGAACTGCACCTCAATAAAGCGGTTCTCATTATCTCTACAATCCCTGATATCAATTTAACCCTTTTGGGTTTTGTTAGGAGGAAGGGTTTTAATGGGCCAATTATCGTGACTGCATATTGGGCTCATGACGCTATTAAATTATATGAAGCGGGTGCTGATTACGTTATTGTGCCAGAGCTTATTGGTGGCGATCATACGGCACGGATTTTATCAGACCATTGGCTTGATTTGGCCGGCCTTAAGAAGGTGAAAGAAACAAATTTGGCTAGATTGATTGAGATTAGCCGTTCTTTGGCCAAAAATCTTTAATCTCATTTGACAAACCGTTAAAATATATTAAAGAGGGTGTTAAGGTTATGGGTAGCTTTGGCAGTTATTTTAAGGGCGAAAAAAGGAAGTTAAAAAAGGAAATTTTGGAGAAAAAACTACTCAAAGCCCAAAAGATTGAGGTTGCTCCGCGTGTTGTTATACTCGGGAAGAAAAAGAAACAGAACTCGTAAAAATGGCCCAAGGCTCAATAGCGCGCGCAAACTCAGACTCTTTTTCCGATTGCTAATAATCTTTATCTTTTTGCTCTTCTTGGTTAATGGTGTCATCAAAAGCGAACAGTTAGCAGAGTTTTTATTTTCTCCCTTGACTGGCAGCCAGAAAGTTAAAGAGCTTTATGGGGGATCTACCCGTTTTGATGGGGAAACCAAGATTAATGCGGTTGTGGATGGCGATCCGGTGCTAGTGGTTAGTTTCGATCCTTACAATCGCACAATTAAGATTTTGGCAATTCCCGCTTCTACCTACGCCCAGGTAGCTGGCGGTTATGGTTGGTATCCGCTAGGTTCGGCTTTTGGCTTAGGGCAGTTGGAACAATCACCGGCTGGTGGTTTAACTTTGTTGCGCACAACATCAGACCTTTTGGCGGTCCCTATAGATTATTACTTAAAGTTTGCCAAGCCTATTAAAACCGATAAGGAAAGTGTAGAACAATATAAACGCCGTTTTGGTGGTATTGGTATGTTATGGTTTGCTTTTCAGGCGCCTCAATGGTTAAAACAAAATTTGGATACTAATCTTACTCTTTTTGAGATATATAGATTATGGTGGCAAGCAAGGTTTGTGCGGAATCAAAATTTTAGTTATTTAGATGTAAAAGCAGACATTTTAGAAAACTTATTATTGCCTGATGGCAGCTTTGGTTATACTCCCAAAAAAGACCAACTAGACTTGTTATCAGAGAAGGTCTTTGAGGATTCTAAGATTCAAAGCGAGGGCTTATCTATTGAAGTGTTAAATAGCACTACCAGCGTGGGGCTGGCTACTCAAACTCAAAGACTACTGGAAAATATTGGTTGTAATGTGGTTAATGTTGGTAATTATGAAACAGCTGTAGGCCAATCACTGTTGGTGGTTAATAATCCCCAGATTCGTGATTCTTACACAGTCAAGCGTTTAGCTGGAGCTTTGCATTTAACAGTAAAAGAAGGGTTTTTGCCTGATTCCACTGCTGATTTAACAATTATTCTAGGCAATAATGAGCTTTAGAGGCGCTTTAGACCACTTTTTCAAAAGGTTCGCTTTCGTCTTCTGGTTCGGACAGGTTGGAGGATAATATCACTTCGTTACTGTCTTCTTCAAAATCCTCTGTAATCAAAGGAGCTTCATCTAAAGGTAGTTCCACATTGGTCGTGTTTGCTAGGTAATTTTTGGCGATTTGGTCCAAGAATGATGGTTGATGGGCAAACCTCTTAGCCCGGTAAATTTCTCTAATGAATACTTGGAGGTTGTTAGTTTTAACCGATTTGGCGAAGACTTGGTATTTGTTACCACCAGCACAAAGGCTAATTAAGTGATGGGCAATGTCATCAGGTAAGGCACCTACGTATTGATTGTCTTGGGTAGTAATAATGACGGCGTGTTTTTTACAAACCATTTTAAGCTCTTGGCCAGCCGTTAAGGTAGACAAAACTTGAGGGGTGGCAAGCTTGACTAGATTGACTAATTTGGTTTTGCCAGGTTCCGACAGGAAAATTTGGGGGTTTACATGGTTGTTGGAATGGTTGTGGTTATTACCGGCTTTAGAAATTTTTTTAATGTTTTTGTGGGCAATGGGATTGTATTTGTCTAACTTAATGACTTGTTGGTAGGTCTTTTTAGCGGCTGCAATTTGGCCAATTTCTGTATAAGCCCAGGCTAATCGGTTTAGAGCCTCAATGTCGTTGGGGTTTTGGGAAAGGAGTTGTTTGTTAATACTGATGGCTTTATGCCAGTCATTAGCTAAAGCGGCATTGATAGCGGCTGTTACCAGTTCCGCTGTTTCCATTTGAAAAACAGTATAGGATATTGGTCCACCTTGTCAATAGTGATAAAATTTGCGATATTTTGCTAAAATTAGAGTATATATTTTACTCTAATAATGTCAAATGATAGATTATATTTGCGTTAATTAATAAGCTAAAATTAGTATGTTTGTAATTTTTGGCTTTTAGCTTATATAATCAATACTAGCAATGTCAGGGCACAGCAAGTGGTCAACTATTAAAAGACAAAAGGCGACAGCTGACGCTAAGCGCGGCCAAATTTTTACCAAACTGGCCAATGCCATTACTATTGCTGTCCGCCAAGGGGGGAGTGCCGATCCGGAGAAGAATTTTAAGTTGAGATTAGCCATTGAACAAGCTAAGGCTTTCAATATGCCCAAAGAGAATATCCAAAGGGCTATTGAAAGAGGCAGTGGTCTCCAAACGGCTGGTGCTGGCCAATTAGAAGAGATTATTTATGAAGGCTATGGCCCAGGGGGAGTGGCTGTGATGATTGAGGCTGTGAGCAGCAATCGGAATCGGACCACCGCTGAAGTGAAGAATATTTTGGAAAGAGCGGGCGGTAATTTAGGAACGCCTGGATCAGTAGCTTGGATGTTTGAGAAAGAAGGTGTTGTGGTTATTGCCAAAGATGGTCAAACTGAAGACGCTGTTTTGGCAGCTGCTGCTGATGCGGGGGCGCAAGATGTGGCGGTGGTGGCAGATGGTTTTGAAGTTTACACCAAACCGGAGGACCTTAACCGGGTTAAAGAAGAGCTAGCAAAGATGGGTTTTAAAATTAAAAATTTTGAGATTGTTAGCAAGCCTACTAATGTGGTTAATATTAATGACTTAGATAGCGCCAGGCAGATTTTAAATTTGATGAATAAACTAGACTCCTTAGACGATGTCCAAAAGGTTTCGGCTAATTTTGATATTGATGATCAGTTGTTAGCCCAGATTGGGCAGGAGTGAAGGATGCTCATTTTAGGAGTTGATCCAGGGACTGCCACGACTGGTTGGGGGGTAATTAGGGTCAGTAAAAGCCGTGGTAATGGCCAGAATGGGTTAGAGCTTGTTGATTATGGGTGTATTGTGACTTCTAAAGATCACCAAATGCCCCAAAGACTTTATTTGCTTCAAAAAGAGCTAAAGAAACTCTTGCAGCATCATAAGCCCCAAGCTATTTGCGTGGAGCAATTGTTTTTTGGAGCCAATGCCCGAACAGCCATGACTGTAGGGCAGGCTAGAGGAGTGGTGATGGCCACCGCTGCCGGTATGGGTATTCCGTTTTTTGAATATCAGGGGTTAGCTGTAAAGTTGGTAGTGGGTGGACATGGGAGAGCTGATAAAAAACAGGTTGAGAGGGGAGTGAAGAGGATTTTAGGGCTGAGAAGTTTGAAAAAACCAGCTAATGGTTTTAAGGATGATGCCGTTGATGCCATTGCCATTGCTCTTTGTCATGTGATTAAAGGCAAAATGGTCTCGTAAGAATCAAGTTGGTGAGGTTGTGGTAAAATAAGTGGGTTTATGGAAAAGTTTATCAATTGGGTGTTTGGCAAGCTTGGCATTCACAGGCGGTTTGAGTTTAATAAAAGGTATAAGTTTATTACCTCCTCGTTTATTGCTACTCTCTTTTTAGCCTTAAGTCAGATAGTCTCTGCTGATTGGCGATATTGGGTGGTAGGGGTTTTAGTTTTATTAGTTGGCGCCTTGACTTTGATCACCCTGTGGGAGGATTTAACAGGAATAAAATATGTGGTTTTATTGATTTTACCTATTTATTTTGTGGCAGGAGTGGCGCTTTTTTATTTCTTATTGCCAGTCAGGTGGTTGACAAGATTGCCTGTTTTAGGGGTGTTTGGGATGGCCATGTACCTGCTCTTTTTGACCCAAAATGTTTACAATATTGCAGCAATTAGGACCATTCAATTGTTGCGGGCAGCTCACGCGGTTGGCTTTTTATTCACAGTAGTTTCGGCCTTCTTAATTTATAACGTTGTTTTTGCTCTCCATTTGCCGTTTTATTGGGTTTTTATGGCGATTTTGACCCTAACTTGGCCTCTGTTAATTGCGGCTGTCTGGGCGTTTGATTTGGAGGAATATTTATCTTTAAGAGTGCTGGTCTATAGTTTGGTTATTGCGTTGGCGGTGGCTAAAATCGCTTTGGTTATCAGTTTTTGGCCAGTTTTGCCCATTGTTGGCGCTTTAGCAACAGTGGCTGCTTTGTATGTGGCATTGGGAATTACCCAATTTCATTTTGCCAATCGCTTGAATAGGCGTACTGTTTTAGAGTATGCTTCAGTGGCAGCAGTTGTTTTCGTTTTAATGTTAATTACCGCCAAATGGGGTGGCTAGTTTATTGATAAAAAAGGGGAGAGAATGGAGGTTACAATGGAGCAAAAAGAGCGTTATGATAGGGTTTCTGTGATGTCTATGGCTGATATGGAGGAGGAAAAACGGCCTCTGTTATTAGAGGAGGTTATGAGGGTGGAAACAGAAGCGTGGCCGGAAGAAGTAAGAGCAACTATTGATAAATTTGAAAGCCGTTTGGCCGTTTTCCCTCAAGGTTTTTTCCTTGGTAAAGTTGCCCCTTATGGTCTTATGGGGGTTTCAACATCAGAAATTATTGATTTTGATTATCATTTGCCGCCAACCTCTTGGGAAGAAATTACTGATAATGGCTACATTAGAGCTACTCATAAACCAACTGGCAACGCCTTGTATGTAGTTTCTGTGGGAGTGAGCCGGAAGGTAGAAAAGCTTGGCATTAAGGGGGTGGGTACAGCTTTAATTTCTGCCCAAAAGGAGTTAGCAACCCGCTTGGGATTAAATTTTGTAGTTTTGGGTGCTCGGATTTCTGGTCTTGGGAGTTTTGCTAGTTCTCATCCTCAAGTTTTAGTTGAGGATTATTTGCGCTTAAAGAGGGGAAATGGTGAGACTCTAGATCCAGAGATTAGATTTTATGAGAGGAATGGTTTTAAGGTTTTGAAAGTAGTCCCAAATTACATGGAGAATGACCCTGAGAGTTTGAATTATGGGGCTGTGATGGTTTGGGAAAGACCTTAAGATTAGGGTAGAGGATAAAGGAAAGCAGTTAAGTTTCCCCCACCATTAAGGTTTTGACTTTTACCAAAAAGTTTATAAATACCTCAAAAGCGGTACTGCTAGGGTTTGATAGAGTAGGGGGTTTATCTTAAAAATCAATCAGGCGCCCTTGTGAAAAATTTTCAGGCTAGGTTCGTGAAAAATCTTTTAAAGACTTTTTGTGGATATCTTGGCCAATAAGTTAATAAGTTTTTGAATCTGGTCGCTTTAAAAGGCTTTTGAGGGCCTTTTTAGGGTTAGGTTTATATTATCTCCCTCTTTATTTTAAGCCCTTCAAAGGGATTTTATCACCCTTAAAAGGATTCTTATATTATATTGGGTTCTCTTCCCCTCCGGTGGTTGAACCTGCGAGATTATGTCGCACAATGATACTTTTGCGACGTAAAGCAGCCACCTGCTCTGGGGGCAAGACCCTCAAAATTTGGGTTTTAAATACCCTATCAAATTCCCCTTTTAGGCCTCAATCACCTTTTAAAAGTCCTAAAAACTACCCCAAACCCTTATTTTTGGTCAAGTTCGCATTTGATATA
>CAZCAY010000008.1:12583-17434 GCA_964496955.1 uncultured Gammaproteobacteria bacterium | reverse complement strand
CCAAGTAATCAGAAGCTATTCGCTTTAAAAACAAAAAGGCTAACCTTAAATAGATTAGCAAATAGGCAATCAAACCAGGTATACCCATTGTAGCGGCAATAGTCAAAAAGCTTGAATCAGAACCAGCGCCCGCATGGCCGCCAAAGGGATTGGCCACCTCAAAGAAACCATATCTAACCTGGGCTACTCTATAATTACCAAAACCCACCCCCAAAAAGGGGTAATCTTTAAAAATCGTCAAGGCATTTTGCCAAGAAACTACACGCGCCTGGGTAGTTGGATCTAACTGAAAAGCTCCCACAATCCTCTGCTGGGCTCGCGGTATCAGCAAGAACGCCAATATTACACCAACCAACATGATTATCCCCAATTTTCTTGATTTTAAAATGGCCAAAAGCAGTTGGGATACAAGCAACGATAAGTAAGTGCTCCTGGAAAAAGTCAAAACAACGGCCAAAAGCAACAATAAGGTTGCTGCCAAAAAGGGCTTTTTTAAAGTCTGAAGATAACTCACCTGGGCCATGATAAGACCACCTACTAAAAAGGCTCCCACAAAATTTGGGTCAAGAAAAGTTGATGTTAAGAGATTTTGGTGAGGATCCCAACCATAAACAGTTAAAAATGTTAAATCTGGGAATATCACTAGTTGGACAAAGCCTAAAATAGCTACCACAACACTTATTCCAATGAGCAAATTAACCCAAAACTGTCTTTGGGTCCCATTCACCAAATTAGCCACAATAAAGTATAAGCTAAAGTAGGAAACAAATCTGAGCAATAAAAATAAACCAGGTGCAATCTCAGGCAGTGAAAACAAACGTAATGAGTTAATCAAACTGATAATAGCCAAGAGAATAAAAACCGCCACTGGTTGGCTAACTGGAGGCAAAATTAAGCGTCCTCTTAAAGCGAAAACTGGCAAGCAGACCAAAAAGCAAATTAAAAGAATAACATCAGATAAGGAAATTGCTCCAAAAAACCTTTCCACAGGCATTCTGGCCAACTGACCAAGAGCCAGTGAGCCTAAAAAAAGGGCCAAAGTTAAATTGACAAATTTAGTTAAACTTAAACCCGCCATCCCAAAATCTTGAGCTTCTTATCTTCCATTAATTGATCAATGGAGTCTAGGCTAACCCGACACATTTTAAAAATCATTCTCCTTTTTGCCAATAATTTAGGCAAAGAAAACACCACATCCCGCCATGCCCAAAGAGCATATTTGCCCTTGCCATTCTTAACAAAAAAATAAAAGGTGTGAAGCAACACCAAAGGTATTTTCCAAAACCGACCTCTTCTTAAAAGCAACCCTACAGGCAGATTTTTAATCATTAAATAAAGCGTATTGCGTAACCTTTGGTACTCGATAAAATCACCAAGTCTAACCGCACTTTTTTCACCATAATGATAAACGACTGCTTCAGGTTCATACCAACATTTAAAACCGGCCAATTGAGCCCTAAAAGAAAAGTCAACATCCTCAAAATAAAAGAAGAAATCTTCATCAAAAAGGCCTAGCTTAACCAAAACAGACCTTCTAAAAAGTGATGCTGCGCCCGAAGCCCCAAAGACATAACCTGGCCTTGAAAACTTGCTACTTTCTGCGCCCCTACCGATAGGGTAAGCCTGGCAAACAATGTTAATTTTATCACCCGCATTTTCAATAACTCCCTTCATCGAAGCGCTTATAATTTTGGGGGCAACTCCAAAAACCTCAGGATGACCCACTGCTGCTTGATAAAGCTTGGCCAACCAATTAGCAGTCACTATGGCGTCATTATTTAACAAAGCCACAAAAGGAGCCCGACTTTTCTTAATACCTAAATTGACTGCGGCGGCAAAACCGACATTTTTAGGTAATGCAATCAAATGAACTTGAGGATAGCGACTCTCAACCAATTTGACAGAACCATCCTGAGAACCATTATCTACCACAATCACTTCAAAATCATTAAAGCTTTGCTTAAAAACAGAATCCAGACAACTCGCCAGCAACTTCTCGCCATTCCAATTGGGAATAATCACGCTAATCTGGGCCATTTTTCTTGAAACACCTTCAACCAAATTAAACCAAAAAAAATGATAAACGATATCAATTCCGAAGCAACGGTAACAGCAGCGGCTGCCAAAAAACCATAAATGGGGATCAAAATCAAGTTGGCCAAAATATTAAAACCAACGGTCAATAAAGACAGCAAAATCACCACCCTCAAAAATCGGTGAGATGCGAACAGTAAACTAGCTCCTGGCACATGGATAAATTGAAAAACGATAGCTAAACTGAGAATCTGCAAGGCAGGGATAGAAGCTGTATAGTAGTCTCCGTAAATTAAATTGACCAGCGGTTTGGAAGCTGCAAACAAGAAACATCCAACAACTACACCTGCTAAAAATAGAACCTTTAAAGTCCTGAGATAAACGATTTTTAAACTAATAATTGATTGCTCATGGAGTTTGGCAAAAGTTGGGAAAATGGCTGTCGAAACAGCTACTGGAATAAACTGAGCCGCATCAACGAAACGGTACGCTGCCCCATAAAAACCGGTCTCCGTTTCGCCTCGCAAGTAAACTAATAAAAGCGAATCAACACGAAAATAGACCAAACCCAGCCCGGCTAAGATAGCGTATGGTATACCAGCTTTTAAGGCACTCCTCCAAAACTTTAGATTAACACTCAATCTAAAACGGATCTTCTCCCTTAAAAGCCAAAAAACAAGCAGGAAGAAAAAGGCAAAATGGGCAAATAAGAAACTGACAGCAACCCCTTTCACATCTCGAGTTGCCATCCACCCCCACCAACTCAAGATAGCAATAGCAACACTGAGAAAAATTTGGCTAACAGCCACATAGCGCATCTTCTCCAAGGCTGTAAAGGTGGCATTAATGATTTGGGCCAAAGAATTAGGAAAAATTGTTAAAATCATAATAGCAGCCACTACCACTCTCAATCGGTCACTATCAAAAAGATAAATTGCAAGAGTCAACCCACCAGCTGCGATTAACGCAACTAGTGCTGTTAACTGAAGAATGTCGGAAGTGAGTTGAGAAGCCGCCTCTTTTCTCTTAGCCGCCTCCCTTGTCAAAAACCTGCCCAATCCAAAATCAGCCAAACTGCCAGCCAATCCAAAAAGGGTTAACCCAAAAACAAAAAGCCCATAGGAAGTTGGACCTAAAGCCCTAGCCAAAAAGATGTTGTAACCTAAAGCTATAACCTTAGTCAAAGCTTGGGCAGCTAACAACCAAACGCTGTTGGCTACAATACGACTTTTAAAAGCTTCAATCACAGGAGACTGTTTAATAAAAAAGCTTAAAATAAAACAGGTGAGTCCAGATGGATTCGAACCATCGACCTCTTGTGTGTGATACAAGCGCTCTACCCCTGAGCTATGGACTCAAAAGGTTTTTGTTCAAGGCAATTATACCATATTGCTATTACCATCCTTTACAGCTTAAAATTGAGAATGTGGATAGAATTCTTAAAGCACTCTTATCATTTTTAGCAGAATCGGTCGAAACCGTCATCATCGCTCTAGTCATCTTTTTAGTCGTCTACCTTTTTATTGGTCAACCTCATCGGGTGGACGGCGACTCAATGTTACCCAATTTTGAAAACGGTGAATTAATAATCACCGATAAACTGACCTATAAGTTCAGAAGTCCCAAACGGGGAGAAGTCATTATTTTCAAATCGCCCCTTGATAATAAAAAGGTCTTCATTAAGAGGATTATTGGCTTGCCTGGCGAAACAATTACCATCTCTAACGGCAGTGTTTTTATCAATGGCCAAAAATTAACAGAGAACTACATTCATCAGTCAACTGACGTGATCTTTGGGCCATTTATTAAAGAAAACGAAACCAAACAAATACCGGCTGATAGTTTTTTTGTCATGGGCGACAACCGGGCCAATAGTCTTGACTCCAGAGAATTGGGATTTATTAAAAAGCCTAATATTATTGGGAAAGCCTGGGTAATCTACTGGCCACTGAATAAATTTTCCTTAGTGTCCCATCAAACCTACCCTTGAAGCAAGGCCCTCTTAATTCTGGCCATGACGGGCGTGGTTTCTTCCAAATCTCCCTTTAAGAGAATTACAATTTTGGCTTGAACCCTTGATTGGCTAGTCTTAACCTTAGAGACTACTCCTAAAGAGTTAAATTTTTCCTCCAAATCATGCTCCATTTGTTCCAATTCCTCACTGTAAATTCTCGTCATTTTATTCCTGGGACCTTTAATATCCCCCACCTTAATCTTAGCTTTCATTTTCCTAACAAGGTCCTCAGCGCCTCTTACTGACAAATTTTTTGCTAAAACAATTTTGTAGGCTTCAACGATTAACTGAGGATCCTCCAAAGAAGCCAAAGCTCTGGCATGGCCTTCGGTAGTAGCGCCAGAAATTAAAGCGTCCTTAATAGCATCTGGTAAATTAAGCAACTTAATTGAATTGGAGATGTAGGATTGGCTTTTGGAAACTCGTCTGGCTATTTCCTGATTGGAAAGCCCAAACTCATCCATTAATCTTTTATAAGCGTAAGCCCGCTCGATAGGATTTAAGTCCACCCGCTGAACATTCTCCACAACCGCCATCTCTAACATGCCCTGGGGACTGGTTTCCTTAATAACCACCGGGACTTTTGCCAAACCCGCAATTTTAGCAGCCCTCCACCGTCTCTCACCAGCTATAATTTGATAGCCAGCCGGAGTTTTGGCAACCACTAAAGGTTCAAGAACACCATGCTCTCTAATAGACTCAACTAAATCAGATAGTGATTCAGGAGTAATTAATCCTCGCGGTTGTAGCGGATTAGGTTGTAACAAATCAACCTCCAACTCCGTCACTTGCTCTTCAGTATT
>CAZCAY010000008.1:0-12565 GCA_964496955.1 uncultured Gammaproteobacteria bacterium | reverse complement strand
CACCACTTGCTTGCCACGGCTAATCTTAAAAACTACCTTGCCGGGTTTGGTAGCCATAATGGTAAAATCTTTACCCAGTATTACTCCATCGCCTGGATAAAACCTAGTTCCCCGTTGACGAACAATAATATTACCCGGCTTAACTGTCTGCCCGCCAAAAACTTTTACACCCAAGCGTTTGCTAATACTATCCCGATTACCTTTGACTGCACCACCAGCTTTTTTATGAGCCATTGCTGCTCCTCCCTCCAATAAAACAATCTGAAAACCACTAAAGCAAATTTTTGAGAAGCTGTCAACAGGCCAGATTTACTGTAGTCTACTTCTTAACTGTTTTATTAACTACTGCCAAACCTTCTATTTTGATCTCACTAACTTGCGGTCTGAAACCTTTTACCCTATGATACCTTGACTTTGCCTTAAATTTCTCAACCCGAATCTTTTCACCCTTGTAAGTTTTGAGAATGCTCGCCTTCACTTTGACATTATCAAGAGTGGGATCGCCAATGCGAACAACATCTTTATCCGCATAAAGAAGGACATCAAAAAACTTAGAAGGCTCTTCGTTAGGTTCAACCTGAGCATTCACCTTGATCACATCACCTGGAGCAACCAGGTGTTGTTGGCCAAAGATCCTCACAACGGCAAAATTGTCCATATTGGCACTCATTGTAAAAAAAGATCAATCAACTGTCAACAAGCTTCTTGGCATAGCGCTCAACTGAAGCAACCAAACCTAACATAATAAAGGTTGACACTAACGAGCTACCACCATAGGAAATAAAAGGTAAGGTAATACCTGTGACAGGCAACAATCCTAAATTCATTCCAATATTTATAGCCAAATGGGCCAAAATCACTCCAACCACGCCCATGACAATGTTTGCTCCAAAAGGATCAGAAATTCGCCGAGCTAACTGTAAGAGCTTAATAAGCAAAACAGTAAACGTGCCTAATAACAAGACAGCACCCACCAATCCTAGTTCTTCAGCTAAAGTGGCAAAAATAAAATCAGTGTTAAATTCTGGCAAAAACCGTAGATGAGACTGGGTACCGTGGCCAAATCCCCTCCCTACCAACTGGCCTGAACCAATAGCAATTTGTGACTGGATAACGCTGTATCCCACACCCAAAGGGTCGTGGCTTGGGTTGATAAAAGCCATCACCCTTCCCTTCTGATAGGGTGCTAAAAACTGATAGATCACTGGCAAAAATGCTAGAAAGAAAAATGCTACACTTGCCACGTGCCAAAGTTTTACAGGACTCACTAGAATAATGGCCAGCCAAATAGCTACAATTACTAAGCTGCTCCCAATATCAGGCTGTCTTAACACCAATAAAGCTGGCAAACCAATAATAAACATACTTGCCAAAAAATACTTCAAACTACTCAAATTCTTTTGGCTGGCAAAACCGGCTAACACCAAAATCAGTAACGGTTTGACCAGTTCTGATGGTTGTAATCTAAAAAATCCTAAATCAAACCAACGCATTGAACCCCTAATCTCCGTACCTAAAAAAGATAAGGAAACCAATAATAACAAAACTCCAATATACAGCTGGGGTAGAATCTTCTGATAAACTCTGTAATCAATCTGCTTAATGAACAAAAAGGCACCAACCCCCAAAATTAAAAAGATTAATTGATTGAAAGCCAATTTACTACTGCCACTGTAAATCATTAGAAGCCCAAAAATGGACAGCAGCAAAGCGACACCTAATAAACTGACCTCTAAAGGCCCAGAACGAAAGCGCATAAGTTAAAACTGAATTTTTAAAGAGTCTCCTTTTTGAATGCTAACCGCTAAAGTCTGATGGAGAATATAATTCTCAAACTGCTTTGGCCAATGGGGAGCAATAATCACAATTTTTTGACTTAAATCACATTTGGCTTTTTTGCGCAATTCTTGAATCTGCCTAACCAATTCTCTGGCTAACCCTTCATCCTGCAACCGCTTATTGAGGCGCGTGTCAAGTAAAACGTTCGCCTTTTGGGATGGATTAAAAACCACCTTCTTCACATTGACCTCTTCAGCAATGACCTGCTCAATATCGTCATCAAGCTTACTATCCAATTTATAGGTTAATTTAGCCAGCGGTTGACGAACCTTAATTTTGCTCGCCTTTCTCAAAGCATGGGCTGCAGCAACGATCTCACGGGCATAATCCATTTGCGCTTCAAGCCCTTTGTTGATAAAACCATCCATAGATTTTGGCCAATCAGTTAAGTGAACAGAACGCAAGCCAGTTAAATTGATAAACATCTCCTCTGAAATAAAAGGCAAGAAAGGTGCTGCCAACTGACACAATTTAACCAATACCCTATAGGCCGTCTGGTAAAAGCTTTCCTTATTCGCCTCATTAACAATAGCAGTAGGACCAACACGATCTCTACTTCGTCTTATATACCAAGTGGAAAGTTTATCAACAACAAAATCTTCAATCGCATTAGCGGCCACATGCGGCTGATAAGCTTCCAAATTTTGAGTGACGGTATCAATTAAACCAGCCAATTTCGAGAGAATCCAAAAATCCAAGATGTGCTTTGGTTGAAAATTATCATCAAAATTTTGGGGAGGCTGCCATTGGTCTAAATTGGCATAGGTAGTAAAAAAGACATAAACATTCCAAAGAATAAGATAAAAGCGTCTTCTAACGTCTTCTGCTTTCTGATAACCAAAAAGCAAATTCACAGCTGGATTTTGAGATAGATACATCCAACGCATCACATCTACACCAATCTTATCGGCTGCCTTATTAAACTCAATAGCGTTACCCTTACTTTTGTGCATCTCCTCACCTTTCTCATCAAGCAAACTGGCAAAACCTAGGACTGTTTTAAAGGGCCTTTTACCCGTTAAGACCGTGCTCATGGCAATTAGAGAATAAAACCAATTTTTAAACTGGCCAGGAAACGATTCAGTAATAAAATCGGCTGGGAACCAATCTGAAGGCATAGTCGAAAAAGGCACAATACCAGCATCAAGCCAAGGATTGCCAACGTCTGGAATGCGATTAATAATATTTTGACATTGGGAGCACCTAATTTTTACCATATCAACCCAAGGCCTATGAGGAGAGTGACCTGCAAACTTCTCCCATCCTTCTACCGCTTTTTCTTTCAATTCCTCCCTTGAACCAATAACCTCAAAATGACCGCATTTTAGACACTCCCAAATAGGAAGGGCCAACCCCCAATATCTTTTTTTGGAAATTAGCCAATCATGCATGTGTCCCAACCAGTCTAATTCCCTCTCAAGCCCAAACTGAGGAATCCACTGAATTTGTTTGGCTACTTCAATCATCTGCTGCCTTAAAGTCTTCAGACGAACAGTAGCACGCCAATGGCTATTTCCTGAAGGCAACCGGTCCATGGCAATGTACCATTCATCAACCACTCGCCAAACAAGTTCGGTCTTACATCGCCAACAAACAGGATAACGATGAGTATATTTTTCCTGCCTTTCAAAAAAGCGTAAGTTATGGGAATCTTTTAAATTGCTGAGAAAATCAATGATCAGTTTTGGATTTTCTTTGGCATTCTTACCAGACAATTCTCCTAAGCCTTTCAAATAAACAGCCGATTCGTCAATCAGCTCAATAGTGGGCAGATTAAATTCTTTGCCCAATTTAAAATCCTCTTCACCAGCTCCAGGCGCAATATGGACCAGACCTGTGCCCTCATTCTCTTTGACCAAGTCTTTAGCAGGAATCACTAAATGGAATGCCTGCGGATTTTCCTCTTGGGCTTTCCTGACTCGTTCAAAAGCATCAAAAGCACCTTTATAATGTAAACCAACCAATTCTTGGCCTTTCAATACTTGCTGGTAATTTTTGCCTTCTCTTTTTAACTCTATTTTTTTAACTCCGTCTTCACTGTAAAGGCCATAATTAAAATCCGGATGGACAGCAATAGCCACGTTCCCAGGCACTGTCCAAGGAGTTGTCGTCCAAACCCGCAAATAAACATTCTCCCATCCCTTAGTCATAATTGGATAAAGGAGATAAATAGCGTCATGGGTAATTTCCTTATATTCCTCTGTTAAAATTTCGTGCTGGGAAATAGCAGTGCCGCACCGGGGACACCAAGGAACACTATCGCGACCTTTATAAAGATAGCCAAGTTGGTGACACACTTTTAAGAAATGCCAAATGGCGTAATTGTTCTCATCACTCGAAGTGTGATAAGAATGATCCCAGTCCATAAAATAACCAAGACGTTTTGATTGTTCAGTTTGAATCTGGGAGTACTTTTTAACACGCTCCTTGCAAAGGTTAACAAACCTATCAACACCAAATCTCTCAATATCTTTTTTATTCTTAAAACCAAGCTCCTTTTCCACCTCAACCTCAACCCACAAACCCTGCTCGTCAAAACCGTTCTGAAAACGCTGCCTAAACCCCCGCATGTTATAAAACCTCTGAAACAAATCCTTATAAGTTCTGCCCCAAGCGTGATGGACGCCCATCGGATTATTGGCTGTAATCGGACCATCAAGAAAGGAAAACTTACGAGAGCTTTTGGTATTTTTTGTGAGATAATCCCTGACAATCCCCTTACCGTACCAATAATCCAACAATTGCTTCTCCATTGCCACAAAATCTACCTTTGGATTTGCCGCTTTGAATTGAATTTTTTGAGTCATCGATGGACTAATTATAGCTAATAAGCCAAGACGGTCAATCTAATTTGGTCCAATCTCATCTTGTTCACAAATAGGTTGTCACAATAAGTAAATTAAGAATAACCAACGCCTGCAGAAATTGCAACAGCCCTAAATTAAGTAACACTTCACCATCAAAACACGCCTAAAATTCAAAACGACCTTTGCTCGCCTTTAACCACTCTCTCAAGAAAACCTTCAGAGTCAGAGGAGTAAACAACAGCCTCTTTGATAATAGACCCATCAACCTCTGGATACTTGGCAGAAAGCTCAATAAGTTTATTCGGATTAAGACGGTAGGCCAGTTTCGCAACCTTAATTGCAAGGTTAGGACCAATCCCTAATTTCTCACAAACCCTTAAAGTTCTAAAGAAGTCAAAAGAATACCCAAGGACCATCTTTTGAATATAATCAGCGTCTTTAAGTTTGGCTAAACCGCCAGGTTCTGTTTTTAGAAAACGATATTCCTGAGTTACAGTGACCACAAGGCCGCCAAGATAGGCTTCCCTGACATCTTCAAACCAATTACCACCCAAACTCCTCTTCCCAGTATCATTGGACTGATTTAATTTGGTTAGATAACCTTCCAAGAGCTTGATCTTGTCTTTCACCCAATACCTATGGACATCTTCCATCCTGTTAACAATAAACTCAACTTTGCCCAAAATGGACTCCAGTTGAGAACCCTTAGGCCCACTTAAATTGATATCGGCTGCGGCATATTTAACAGCGCGCCTGGTAGCAACCGCCTCTTTGACTTCAGACATTGAGTATGAATGGATAGGGAAAGGCTCTGATTCAACCATAGCCATAGCAATCATTTTAACTAATATTATAGGATATTGCAAGAGCTAGGTTTTGAGATTCAGATAGAAGTTGACCAACTAACGATTGTGTCTTAAAAAGGCGGGGATATCCAGGTCAGTTTCCTGCTCCGGTTCAGAAGGTTGAGGAGAAGCAAGTTCCCTATCTGTCACCTCCTGACCATCAGAGGAAACTGCCCCCACTACAGGTTGACCTCCTTCTTCTCCCAAAACAACGGGTTTATTAATAGGTGTACCAATAACCTCTCTAATCCGCTGTTGACTCTCATCAAAGCCTGTGGCAATCACTGTAATCTTAATGGTATCCACCATATTCTCATCCACAGTAGCCCCAAAAATAATATTAGCATCAGGATCAGCAGCACTGGTAATGATCCTAGCAGCCTCATCGACCTCACTCATAGTCAAATCAGAACCACCTGTAATATTAAAGAGAATACCTTTGGCTCCCTCAATTGAAACCTCAAGCAACGGCGAAGCGGTAGCAATTCTCGCTGCTGTCGCAGCTCTATTCTCTCCGCTACCCGTTCCAATGCCCATTAATGCGGAACCGGCATTACTCATAATGGTGCGTACATCGGCAAAATCAACATTGATTAAGCCCGGCATCACAATTAAATCGGAAATTCCTTGGACTCCTTGCCCCAAAACAGAATCGGCTACCTTAAAGGCTTCCAACAACGACATCTTCTTATCCACTATTTCAATTAATCTTTGATTGGGAATCACAATCATCGTGTCAACCTTATCCTTGAGATTAGCAATTCCCTCTTCGGCAACCAACATTCTCCTTGTCCCCTCAAAAGCAAAGGGTTTGGTCACCACCGCCACAGTTAGAATGCCCATCTTTTTAGCAGCCTCAGCAATAACAGGCGCTCCCCCTGTACCTGTACCTCCTCCCATACCACAAGTTAAGAAAACCATATCAGCATCAGCTAATTGGTCTCTAATTTTATCAACAGATTCTTCTGCTGCTTGTCTACCCAATTCAGGATCAGAACCTGCACCTAAACCTTTGGTAATTTTCTCTCCTATCTGTAACTTAACAGGTGCCTGGCAAGTTAATAAGGCTTGAGCATCAGTATTAACCGCAATAAAATCTACCCCCTGAATCTGTTGAAGGGAGATCATGGAGTTAATGGCGTTATTGCCAGAGCCACCTAGACCGATAACTTTAATCTTGGCAAAACGGGCAATTTCCGGTTTAATAAATGACATTGGACCAATGATATTTTTTTCGGGCTACAGTTTAGCAGAATCTGTCAAGATATGCAAATTCCACCGCCAATAATTAATTTTGGCAGTTCACAAGCAGCCTATTTAAGGCAATATTGACTTAATCCATTCCAAACCCTTAGCCACCAAGTTTTTAATCTCCACCCTACCTGCTAAAGATAAGCGAGCCTCTCCTTCTTCCTCACTTCTGGCAGCATAGAGCACCAAACCTAAAGTAGCTGCAAAAGCAGGGCTGGCAATTTCATCAATAAGGCCGGTAGCCCCTTGGGGATAACCAATCCTCACAGGCATTGCTAACTCCTGCTTGGCAATGTCTAAAATGCCAGTTGTTAAAGCTCCCCCCCCTGTCAAAACAACACCAGCCGGCGTTAAACCGGCAAAACCCGATTTTTGCACTTCCACTTTCACCATTGCCAGGATTTCCCTTAACCTAGGCCTCATAATACCATCAACTAAGGTCTTCCTGGAAACCGACTTTAAATCCTCTGGCAATCCTAAACTAGAAAGATCAAGGGTGTCATCACCCTTCTCTCCCCTCTTACCAGCTACCTTAGACCCATCCGAATCTTCAGGTTCAACAGCTAGTTTAGGCGGTTCTGATAAGAATAACTTGATTTTTTCAGCTGTCTCTAAAGAAACCCGCAAGCCAATAGCCAAATCATTGGTGATATTCTTTGCGCCAATGGGTAAAACAGCTGAATGAGCCAAAGCGCCTTCCACAAAAATGCAAATGCTTGTTGTTCCTCCTCCTAAATCAACCAAAATTACCCCTAACTCTTTTTCAGTTTCAGAAAGTGTTGCTTCAGCAGCAGCCACACCGTTAAAAATCAAACCGGCCACATCTACTCCTACCTCCTCAACGATCTTTGTTAAATTACGCATACTGGTAGCAGATCCCGTAATAATATGAGTTTCAACCTCCAATCTCACCCCCGTCATCCCAATGGGATCCTTAATGCCACCTTGTGAATCCACAATAAAATGACGCGGCAAGACATGGAGAATTTCGACAGAGGAAGGTAGTGAAATAGCCCTGGCTGCGTCCTTAACTCTAGCCACATCATTGGCCGAAATTTCTCCCTGCGGTTCAGAAACAGCCACTACCCCTTTGGAATTACGACACTCAATATGGGTCCCTCCTACTCCTACAAAAGCAGTTCCTACAGAATAACCAGCCATTCTCTCAGCCGCCTCTAAAGCCTCAGTAAGAGCTGCTACTGCTTCGTCAATATCCACAATTTGGCTTTTTCTCACCCCTCGGCTAGGTACTGAAGAAACACCTATTACATGCAAAGGTTCCTCTGGGACAACACTGGCAATAATAGCAGCAATTTTCGAGGAGCCAATATCAATACCCACAACAATTTTATCTTTAGCCATCTTCATTATGATGGAGTAATTATTTTACTTATAGACAACATGTGGTTTAGAAAAACGAAGGTCAACCTTTGCTAATTTCTTGCCCTCTATTTTAGACTGTCTAAGAACAGCTTGTAAAGAGGTGAGCTGATCAAGAACATCAACCGTATCTGAAAATAAAACCTGAATTTCACCATCAATTACTCCTGTTAAACTGTAATCATTACCAATTACAAGCCTATTCACCTCAATTTGATAATCTGTTAACCGTTTCACAATAGTTGCCGCCTTTTTAATGAGCGGTTTAAAAGCCGTCTCAGAAGTCAAGCTGGATTCCTCACCTGAAAACCAAATTTGCGGTAGGGCAGAAAAAGTAGCGACTTTATTGATTATCAAACCTTCCTCATCAACCAACAAAAAATGCTCAAGACCCGCGCTCATTGTAGCTTCACTGGCAAGAGATGACCTCACAATCACCACAGCTACTCCTTGTCTCACAATTGCTTTAATTCTCACTTTATTAGGTAACTTTGGGCTAATGACCAAATCCTTCAAACAAGGATGGGCAGCTACTACCTTATCACGCGTGTTTTCTTTATCTAAAAAAAAGATAGGGTGATTCACAAAACCAACTTCTCTGAGTACCTCCTCATTGCTAACGCAATCAGCGGAGTCTGGTTCCTTGCTAAAATCGACCATCTTCACCCTAAAATAATCCAATCTTGGAACAAAATAGAAACCTCCAAAAATAACCAGCATCACCCCTAAGATTAAAACTCCCCGAAAAGTAATCACTACCTTTCTTGACTTGGATTTAATAAGCAAACGGGGAGCACCTCTTGTTGTTAAACGCCAGTTTTTACCTTTAATAGGCATTTAACTGACCAGCTCCTCTACTATCATCATCAACTTATCCACAGCCGTCCTATCAACCAACTTTTTAGCCTTAGTGGCTTGCTTCTTATAAAAAGCGATATTCTGAGCTAAATTATTAACTTTTGCCATTAATTTCCGAGGAGTTAAAGTTGATTGTTGTAAGATTACAGCCGCTCCTAATTTGGCTAATAATTCTGCATTCTTTTGCTGCTCTTGTTTTTGGGCAAAAGGTAAGGGAATAAAGATAGCTGGTTTGCCTAAAGCGGCCAATTCTGTAACGGTGTTAGCCCCAGCTCGAGCAATGACTAAATCAGCCCGGTTTAAGACCGCCCCTAAATCAGCACCTTCTAAAAATTTCGTTAAATAAAACCGATCAACCAACCTAGAATCCAAACGTTTTACCAACGCCAAACCAACCTCATAATCTCTAAAAATTTGGGAGTCGCCAGTCTGCAGCACAAGAGCAAATTGATTCAAAAGTTTTTTAAGGCAAGAAAAGACAATCTGGTTTATAAAATGAGAACCTTGGCTACCACCTGTCACGTAAATTAACTGCAAATGACCATGAGTTTTCAAAAAATGCTTGAGAGCTGGTGAAGTCGGCTCTTTAGCGAAAACCGAAAGCCTAAGAGGATTGCCGGTAACCACCGTTTTATTGATCGGAAAGTACTTCACTGATTCCTTATGGGAAACCGCAATTTTATTAGCAAATCTGGCAATAATCCTGTTAGCCAAACCAGCTTCCACCGTCTGTTCATGGGTTAAGATTGGTACTTTCAATAACCACCCAGCAATGACCACTGGTACTGCCTGATAACTACCAAATGAGACAATTACCTGAGGTTTTTGCTTCCAAACAATTTTAAAAGCACTAACCAAACCGAAAGGGATTTTGGCCAAACTTATAAGCGTTCTGGCGGTAAACTTGCGCTGCAGCCGGCCGGTAGTTAAGGTGATAAACTCCACTTTAAGGGTAGGTAGAACCCTGTATTCAGGTGCCAAAGAAGGGTCTCCTTCCATAGCACTGACTCTACCCACCCAAACTATCTGCCAATCAGGTTTAGTGGCCCTAATTTTCTCAATTAAAGCCAAAGCAGGCGATAAATGGCCTCCAGTGATTAAAATTTTCATCGTTTATAAGTTGCTGACCGCTGCCTTGAAATATTCAACAAGATACCGACAGCTGCCAAATTAGCAATTAATGCTGAACCACCATAGGAAATGAACGGCAAAGGCACGCCTGTTAAAGGCAACAAGGCAGTAATAGCTGCCAAATTCACAATCACTTGAATCCCCAGCCAACAGGTAATCCCCAAAGCTAGCATTTCCCCAAATCTATCAGGAGCCAACTTAACCACCTTAAAAGCTCGATAAACAAAAGCGATAAACAAAGTGATGATTGCTACCGAACCCAAAAAGCCAACCTCCTCAGCGATAATGGCAAAAATCGAATCCGTGGCTACCTCAGGGATGTATTCGTATTTCTGCCGCGATTGGCCCAATCCCAAACCCAAAAAGCCACCATTGGCCAGGGCGATAAGGATTTGGTTAATATGATATGAACTACCTTGAGGATCACGCAAAGGATTAAAAAAAACTAGAATTCTCTCCATTCTATAAGGTGCAGAAAGAGCAAACGCCACCAACAAAACCCCAACTAATGGTCCTGATAGTAAAAAGTACTTCAGAGGCGCACCAGCTCCAAAATAAATCACAAAGCCTATTGCAACCAGAATAAAAGCCGTTCCTAAATCTGGTTCTAAAACAATCAAACCAGCAATTAGACCACTCACCAACAAAAAGGGCAACAAACTGCCGACCAAATAAGCTTTAGGCTTGGATAGCCACCATGCCAAATAGATAATGTAGGCCAACTTTGTTATTTCAGCTGGTTGAATAGTGACAGCACCAATTGTTAACCATCGACGAGCTCCATAAATTTGAGTGCCCACTCCCGGAATTAGAACCATCACCAAAAGTCCTAAAACTGCGGCCAATAAAATGGGTGCCAAAAAGGCAAGCTTATGGTAGTCAAAATAGGTCAAAAAGATTAAAACTGCAAGACCAATTGCCAACCATAAAGTTTGCCACTTCAAAAAGTAATACTTGTCACCAAAATCACGCAACGCTTGAACAACCGAAGCGTCATAAATGGCTATTAAGCTAACGACTGTTAAAGCCAAAGCCACTCCTAAGATTACAAAATCAGGTCTGGCCAATTGAGGCTTCAGTTTAGTCATCCCCAAACCTCTTATCTATTAAGCAGTAGTTTAACCTGCTCTTTAAATTGCTTACCACGATCCTTGTAGTTGGCAAACATATCCAAAGAGGCACAAGCAGGTGACAATAAGACAACCCCATTGGGAGGACAATTTTCAAAAGCAGCTTTGACAATTTCTTCCATGTTCCTTGCACCTTTTATTAATTTACCACTAAAATGGCCAGCTGATAAAATTGCCTTTTCAATAGCAGAGGCTGTCTGGCCAATTAAAACGACAGCTTTAATGTTATTGGCTTTAATAATCTCCTGTCCTAATTGGGTATAATCTGAATTTTTTGAGGAACCGCCTAAAATGATAACCAAGGGTTTAGCTGAAAATGACCTAAGGGCAGCAATGGCTGATTCGGGAGTAGTTGAAAAAGAATCATTATAAAATTCCACTCCTGACTTTTTGGCAACTAACTCCAATCTGTGAGGCAATCCCTTAAAACTTCTTACCACCTGCTTAATATCTTGGTGACTAATCTGTAAAATTTCAGCCACTGTTAACGCGGCAGCAACATTCTCCAAATTATGGGGTCCAGGTAACTTGACATCTTCAAGCTGACAAATGGCTTTCTGCTGATTTTTGTCTCTGAAAAGAAATAAACCATTCTCAATAAAAGTACCAGCTAAAACTTGGGTTTTTACTGAGAAAAAATATTGATGACTCGCCTTAGTGAATTTAGCCAAAGCTAAAGAGTGGGAATAATCAGCTGAAAAAACAGCATAATCAGTGCGGCGTTGGTTTTTAACTAAGTTGGCTTTGGCAGACAAATACTCTTGCATGTTTCCATGCCAATCCAAATGTTCCGATGTTACCATTAAAACAACAGCAATGTGGGGCCTTATGAGTAAATCAACTAATTGAAAACTGGATAATTCTAACACTACCCAATCTTTATCAGTTAGATTGTCAACCAAACTAATAGGTGGTTTGCCAATATTGCCAGCTAAATGAACCCTAAAACCTGCTTTTTTGAGTAATCTATAAATGAGGGTAGCAGTAGTACCCTTGCCCTTAGTACCAGTAACGGCAACGATTTTACCTTGAAAAAGGTCAAGGAAAAGTTGACTTGCCGAGGTGATTCTTACTCCTCGTTTTTCAGCAGCCAAAATTTCAGGAGCATGCCTTCTTACCCCAGGAGAGCGAAAGATGACATCATAAGTTGCCAAATTGCTTAAATAGTTGCTGCCTAACTGGTAGCCTGAAGATAATTTGGCCAATTTGGCCAATTCCTGACGGTTAAACTCCGCCGACTGCCGTTTGTCCAAAACCCTAAAATTAACTCCCCTTTTACTCAAAAAATCAGCTAAAGCCTGTCCCTCGAGCCCAAAACCTATAA
>CAZCAY010000007.1:0-18410 GCA_964496955.1 uncultured Gammaproteobacteria bacterium | reverse complement strand
GTACCCTAGATTTATTAAAAGATTATCCATTGTTTGGTGCTGGCTTGGCTGGCTTTAAAAAACTGTATTTTGAAAATTACCATTTACCCCAATATGATGAACCTCTCCAATATCCCCATAATATTTATTTAAATTTTTGGGTTGAGATCGGATTTATTGGCCTGTTGGTTTGGTTGGCTATCCTCAGTAAGATGGCCAAAAGCGCTTTTAGAAACTCGGAGATTAATTTGGCTTTAGTGGGGGTTTTAGCATATATCCTTGTTCATGGGGCGGTGGATGTGCCCTATTTTAAAAATGATTTAAGTTTGATATTTTGGGTTTTAGTAGCTTTATTGACTTTTTAAGTTATTAGTAGAGATAAACCACCCTAGTGATTTGCTTTTTATTGCCAGCCGCATCGGCTGCTTCCACAGTGATTTTATTTTCACCATTATTGAGAATTAAATTGTAGCTAAAATTGCCCTCTTGGTCGGTAATTGCCCAAAAACCATTGACGGTCACAGTTGCATTTTCCTCAGTGGCTCCTGAAACAACAACCTCTCTTTTATCTGATGAGAAGGTTACATTGTCAGGAGGATAATTAACTTCTAGCGTTGGTGGGGTTTTATCCAAAATAACAATAGCGGGTTCTGTTAGTGAGCTTTGATTGCCGGCTTTGTCAATTGCTCTAGCTTCAATCCTGTTGTTACCCTCTTTGATGGTTAGATTTTCAAATTTAAAATTGCCGTTATTATCTGCCAAGGTCTTGCTGATGGACTGGCTGTTGATTATGATTTCAACAGTGCTGCCAGCTTCTGCATAGCCACTGATGGTTAAATTGGCGCTATTGGTAGCGTTGGGTAGAGGATAGAGACGAGGGGGAGCGGGAGCAATGGTATCTTGGCTAACTGCCGGAGGGTTGGCTGTGTTTCTTATTAAATCGAGAAATTCGGCAAATTTGGCCAGTATTTGGAACCCCCACATGGCAAAAGTGATGATAAAGAAAATCACCACTGCTGCTGATAAGAGTAGCCTTTTGTACGCTCTTTTTTCCTCATTTTTGAGGAGATACTCAGTTTTGCGCAGTTGGGTTTTGGCCATGATTTTGAGCCGATGAGAGGATTTGAACCTCCAACCTCTCCCTTACGAAGGGATTGCTCTGCCATTGAGCTACATCGGCATCCTTTTATTGCTAATTTTTAAGGTCTAACCTTGGAATATTTTGCCTTTTTATTCTAACTGCTTGCTGCTTGAAATTCAAATGATGAGATTGGGGAGGGTATGGAATTAGTTGTCTCTCCTCTTGTCTTCAAAGATGGGAGCGAGAGACGGGTTTCGAACCCGCGACCTCCTGCTTGGGAAGCAGACGCTCTACCTGCTGAGCTACTCTCGCGAGATTGCCCCAAAGAGCGCTTGGCTTTCTAATATTTTACACCATTCAGTCTGGGATGACCAAGACATTCCCCACATGGATTAAGGGATTGCCATTGGGAAGTCTACTCAGATGATTGGCTTCAAATATCTTAGTCCAAGCGCTTCCGTTACCGTAAACGGCTTCAGCAATTTCCCAAAGAGTATCGCCGCGTTTAACGGTGTATTCTTTAGGTTTGCTGGGATTAGTGGGGGAGCTTTCAGCAGCCGCTTGGGTAACAACGCTTTCCAGTTTTGGAATGACAAAGACATTGCCAGCGTGAATCAGACTTGGGTTTGCTAGTTTGTTTTCTTTGGCAATGACAATCCATTTGTTAGGGTCGTTATAAAATTTTTCAGCAATTTTGGTTAGACTGTCGCCTTTTACCACTTGGTAATGGGTAGGTAGCTGGTTACTTTCCTCAACTTGCGTCTTGGGAGTTTCAGAAACGGTAGACTGTTTTTTAACTGAAGTTGAGAAATTGTAAACCAAGATGCCTACCACAGCTAGAACGACAATACCCAAAATAATGCTTGGATATGATTCGCGCCAGCTGAAGCTGATTGGGTAACTACCCAGAAGCTTGTTGCGCTTTCTCCTAGCCATTTCTCCCTCCTTTCTGGGCAGCTTTTTGCGGGACCGAGGGGATTCGAACCCCCGACCTCTTCCGTGACAGGGAAGCGCTCTAGTCCAAACTGAGCTACGGTCCCACGTAATTATTTTAAGGTGGCCTAAGTGTAACAGCTTTGATTTTAATAGTCAATTCTTTTTTAAGATAATAAATGCTATCATAAGCATGAAGATGTCCAAAGGAGAAGAATCTAAAACTTTTACCTTTACCAACAAAGAAATAGCTCAATTGTTGCGCAAAGTAGCAGCAGCTTATGAGGTGAAAGGCGATAATTTTTTTAAGGTTGTTGCTTACCAAAAAGCGGCTGATGCGGTAGAACATGCCACCTCAGAGGTTAAGGATTTGTGGGATGATGACAAGCTGTCGCAATTACCAGGAATAGGTCCTTCCATTAGACAGCATCTTGATGAGCTTTTTCGGACTGGTCAGGTTAGGCATTTTGAAGACTTAATGAAAGGCTTACCATCTGGAATGTTTAACATTTTGGGTGTGCCTGGTATCGGTCCTAAGACGGCTTTTAAGTTGGCTTTGGAATTAGGGATTGAAAATATCAATCAGCTTGAGCAAGCTGCGAGATTAGGAAAAATTGCCAAAATTGCTGGTTTTGGTGAAAAAAGTCAGCAAGAAATTTTAGAATCAATTGCTCAATTTCGCCGTTTTTCTGGAAGGCATCTTTTGCCCATAGCCTATGAGAACGCTGCTAAAGTTATTGAACACCTCAAAAAAATACCCCAGGTTTTAAAAGTTGATCCTTTAGGCAGCTTGAGAAGGATGGTGGCTACTGTTGGCGATATTGATATTGCAGTAGCTTCAGACGATGCTGCTAAGGTTATTGACCATTTTGTGAATTTTGGTAATGTTCAGAGGGTATTAGAGGCAGGTGATCGGACAGCTTCAGTGGTTTTGAAAAATGGACTGCAAGTCGACTTAATGGTACAACCGCCGAAAGCCTATGGCGCACTTCTGCAACACTTTACTGGCTCTAAACAGCACAATATTCACTTGAGGCAGTTGGCGTTAGATCAGGGTATGTCGTTGTCAGAATATGGGATTAAAGTAGCTGGGAAACTTGAGCAGTTTGATAATGAGGAGGACTTTTACCAAAGGCTTGGTCTAGATTGGATACCGCCTGAACTCAGAGAAGATACCGGTGAGGTTGAAGCCGCAGCCAAACACCAACTACCCCAACTAGTTGAATTAAAAGATATTAAAGGTGAAGTCCATATTCATTCATCTTTTCCAATTGAAACCAGCCATGATTATGGTAGTGCTCCCTTTGAGGCTATTATCCAAAAAGCATTAAAGTTGGGTTATGAATATGTGGGTTTTTCAGACCACAACCCATCAGTCGGTCAGCACACTGAAAAAGAGGTTATTCAATTGCTTAAAAAGCGCTATGAAGTAATTGAACATTATAAATACTCAAGTAAAGTAAATTTACTCAATTTACTTGAGGTTGATATTCTCGCTGATGGGAATCTAGCGATTCCTTCTGCTGCTTGTGATTATATTGATGGGATTATTGCCGGTATTCATTCAAGCATGCGTCAACCAAAGGAGAAAATGACTCAGCGCATTTTGAAAGCTATCAGCCATCCTTATGTTTCTGTTATTACCCACCCAACTGGCCGTCTACTAAACGAGAGGGAAGGATATGAATTGGATTGGCAGCAAGTTTTTCAAGCTTGTCTAAAATATAACAAAGTCTTGGAAATCAATGCCTGGCCATCGCGGTTAGATTTGCCAGATATTATTGTGAGAGATGCTGTAAAAATTGGTGTTAAGTTGATTATTAATACTGATGCTCATGCTCTTGAACATATGGATAATATTCAATACGGGGTGGCTGTGGCTAGGCGAGGTTGGGCTACGAGAGCTGATATTATTAACACTTATTCTTGGCTTGAATTTAAGAAATACTTTAGGTTAGAATAGAGCCAGTTATGGACGCGGTCGTTAGCGTTATTATTATAGCCACAATTTTTCTGCTTTGGGTTAGTGCCCTTTTTAATAAGATTCCCTGGACTGTCAATTTGCCAGCTTCTGGCGTTTTAATAGTTATCTGGTTGGTGGTCATTTATAACACTTTGGTTCAATTGAGGTTGCGAGTGAAAGAGGCCTGGTCTCAAATTGACGTCCAGCTTAAACGACGCTCTGATTTAATTCCTAACTTGGTAGAAACAGTGAAGGGATACGCCAAACATGAAAGAGAGGTTTTTGAGAAGGTAACCCAAGCAAGAAGCGCTTTAATCTCTGCTAAAGGCCCCAAAGAAGCAGCTGCAGCTGAGAACTCTTTGGCAGGCGCCTTAAAAAGCTTGTTTGCCGTGGCAGAAAATTATCCTGAATTAAAAGCTTCCCAAAATTTTTTAAATTTGCAAGAGGAGTTATCTGATACTGAAACCAAGATCGCTGCCTCCCGCCAGTTTTACAACTCAGTGGTTTTGGAGTACAACACTAAAATCAAAATTTTCCCAAACTTTCTCTTGGCCCAAATTTTCAAGTTTACACCTGAGGAGTTTTTTGAGGCAGAAGAAGCCGAAAGAGAAAAGGTTGAGGTTAAATTTAGTTAATGGGCAGGTTTGGTGTTTGGGCAAGGGTTTAAAAACCAATTACTCTTTATGATTGGGAATAGCCAACTTCCAGATAGTTGATTAGTTATTAACCTTCTAATTTCAGTTGCAATAGGCAAGGCTTGATGCTATCATTTTCATGCAATGACTGCTTACACCCAAATTAGCCTTAATAAGTTTAAAACTTGGTTGATAATGGTTGGCTTTACCATCTTTGTAACCATGTTGGTGAGTATTTTTGCGGCCGCTTTGGGTTTGGATAGATTGACCGCTGTAGGATTAGTAGGTATTGCCTTAATAGTAACCGCAATTGTCAACTGGGGTTCATATTACTACTCTGATAAGATTGTGATGGCTATTTCTGGCGCTCATAAGGTTGATAAAAAATCAGCACCTCGCCTTTACAAAGTGGTGGAGAATTTGGCAATAGCCCAAGGGATCCCAACACCGAAGGTGTATTTAATCAATGATACTGCCATTAATGCCTTTGCTACAGGGAGAGATCCTCGCAACGCAGCTATTGCTGTGACAAAAGGGGCAGTTGAGAGGTTGGATAATTTAGAGTTGGAAGGGGTTGTGGCCCATGAGCTTTCTCACATTAGAAATTATGACACGCGCCTCTTAACCATAGTCTCTATTTTAGTGGGAATGGTGGCTTTGTTAGGTGATATGTTTATTAGAATGACTTGGTTTCGTGATAATGATCGGGATAGATCATCTGCTAACGCTCTCTTAATGGTGGTAGCTCTTATTTTGGCCATTGTTTCACCAATAGTGGGAATGTTGATTCAATTAGCTGTCTCAAGAAGGAGGGAGTTTTTAGCCGATGCCTCTGCTGCGGTTTTAACGCGTAATCCTGATGGTTTGGCTAATGCTTTGGAAAAAATCGCCCAAGATTCGGAAGTCTTAGAAGTTGCCAATAAGGCCACTGCCCATCTTTATATTGCCAATCCTCTCAAAGGCCAAGCTGGTGTATCCTGGTTTGCCAATTTATTTTCCACCCATCCGCCAATAGCAGAAAGGATTGCCGCCTTAAGAGCAATGTAGGTTAATGGGTAATAAACAGAGAAATTTAAGGATTGACATTAACTATGTAGCCGCTTTGGCTAACTTGGAATTAACACCCTCAGAGAGCCGGTTAATTGGCCAGCAGTTAACTGAGGTGATTAGTTACGTTGCCCAATTATCGGCCGTTAAAACTCAAAACGTTAAACCCACCGATTTTCTTCACACGCACACTTTGGCCATGCGTCCTGATGTGCCAGAGCCATCTTTATCACAAGATGAAGCTTTAGCCAACGCTAAAAATCTCCATAATGGTTTTATTAAAATAGGGGCCATTTTAAACGAATTATAGATGGACTTAACAACCCTTACCCTTAAAGAGGCAGCTATTGGTTTGAGGAAAAAATTGTTTACGGCTTTTGAGTTGACCACAGCTTTTTTGGCAGAAATTAAAAAGAAAGAAAAGCAAATTAATGCCTTTTTAACCTTGACCCTAGAAGCTGCTTTACAAGAAGCGGCTAATGTCGACCGATTGTTAGCTAGCGGGCAAAGTTTGAGCCTTTTGGCCGGAATACCAGTGGCGGTGAAGGATGTGATTGTGACTCAAGGTATTAGGACTACTGCCGCTTCAAAAGTCTTGGAGGATTTTATTCCCCCTTATGATGCGACTGTCATTAGAAAATTAAAGGATAGTCATGCAGTGTTTGTGGGTAAAACCAATTGTGATGAGTTCGCCATGGGCTCATCGACGGAAAATTCTGCTTTTAAAAAAACAAGGAATCCTCAAAACTTGGAGCGGGTGCCCGGGGGGTCATCAGGCGGGTCGGCAGCAGCTGTTGCTGCTAATTTTTGCCTTTACGCCTTGGGTTCTGATACCGGTGGTTCTGTTAGGCAACCGGCAGCATTATGTGGGGTGGTTGGTTTTAAACCTACTTATGGTGCCGTTTCCCGTTATGGTCTCATTGCTATGGCTTCCTCTTTGGACCAAATTGGTCCTCTTACCAAAACAGTCGAGGATGTGGCTATTGTGCTGAGTGTAATTGCTGGCCATGATCCTTATGATGCGACCAGTGGTAATTTTCAATGGCCAGATCTTACCAGCGAGCTGAATAAAGATATTAAAGGTTTAAAGGTTGGTTTACCAAAAGAATACTTTGTGTCTGGTTTGGACCCGCAAGTGAAGGAGAAGGTTTTGGAAGTAGTGAAGAAATTGGAAAGTTATGGGGTGATGGTCGAGGAAGTCTCTTTACCATTACAGGATTATGCATTGGCCACTTACTACCTGATTATGCCAGCTGAAGTCTCTGCAAATTTGGCAAGATATGACGGTATTCGTTATGGGCGTAATCGGAGTTATTTTGGGGCTGAGGTTAAAAGACGGGTTATTTTAGGCACTTTTGCCTTGTCTGCTGGCTATTATGATCAGTACTATGAGAAAGCCACACAGGTGAGGAGTCTGTTGAGAGCCGATTTTGAGAAGGTTTTTGGGCAGGTTGATGTGATTGTTGGCCCAACCTCACCGACTGTAGCTTGGAAGTTTGGTGAGAAAACCAGTGATCCTTTGAAAATGTATTTGTCTGACATTTATACTGTTACAGCCAATCTTGCTGGGTTGCCTGCCATTTCTATTCCTTGCGGTAATGTTGATGGTTTGCCAGTGGGTTTGCAAATTATGGGTCCAGCCTGGCGTGATGATTTGGTTTTGCGCTTTGCTTATCATACAGAGCAATTGATTGGTTATAGGAGTTAATGAGAGCAATGGATTTTGAGCCTGTTATTGGTTTGGAGATTCATATTCAGTTGAAAACCCAATCAAAGATGTTTTGCCGTTGCAGCGCTGCTGTTTGGAACCAACCGCCTAATTCTTACACTTGCCCTGTTTGCTTGGGTTTGCCAGGAGCCTTGCCTGTCATTAATGCAGAGGCGGTGCGCCAAGCCATTCTCTTGGGTTTAGCTTTGAATTGTCAGCCCCAATTGGATAGCAGATTTGATAGGAAAAACTATTTTTATCCCGATCTGCCAAAGGGTTATCAAATTTCCCAATACCAATTGCCTTTGGGTAAAAACGGTTTTCTTATGGTTGGGAACAAAAAGATTGGCATTACGAGAGCTCATCTGGAGGAAGATACTGGTAAACTTATCCATTTGGGTCATAACACCCTTATAGACTTTAACCGCGCAGGTATTCCGTTAATGGAGGTTGTCTCAGAACCGGACATTACTTCAGCTGCTGAGGCCAAAGCCTATGCCCAACAAATTCAACAGATTGTGCGCTATTTGGGCGTTTCTGATGCTGATATTGAGAAAGGGCAAATGCGGCTAGAGCCTAATGTTTCTTTAAAGCCCAAAGGGAGCAAGAAATTGCCCAATTATAAGGTTGAGGTGAAAAACATTGGTTCTATGCGTTCTTTAGAAAGAGCAGTTGATTATGAAATTGAGAGGCAATTGGCCCAGCTAAAAACTGGCCGGTTAGTTACTAGAGAGACAAGGGGTTGGGATGAAGGAAAACAGAAAACTCTACCGCAGAGGAGTAAAGAATTGGCCCATGATTACCGTTATTTTCCTGAACCTGATTTACCGCCATTGCATTTTGATAAGCAGTTTATTGCCGAAATTAGGAAGAGGTTACCGGAGTTGCCACAGGCCAAGTTGCAACGGTTTAAAAAGGATTTTGGTTTGTCAGATTATGACGCTGAGGTGTTAACTAGGGATTTTAATTTAGCCAATTTTTTTGAATCAGCGCTTGGGGCTTTCTTGAAGGTTATGCCTTCTTCTTGGTCTGCAGAGAAAAGCGCTACCAGGGTTGCTAATTGGATTAAGGTGGAGGTATTAGCAGGTCTAAACAGACTCAATCGGTCCATTAATGACATTAATTTGCACCCTGCTGGATTAGCTGAAATTATCTATTTGGTGGAGAGCAAGAAATTGACACCCCATGCTGGTAAGGTTGTTTTAGCCAAGTGGATTGAGGAAGGAGCAAAACCTGAATCGCTTATTGCTTTAATGAAAACAGATGGGGAGGAAGTTGGCTCCCTTGAGAAGGCAGTTGATGAAGTTTTAGCGAGTCATCAACAGGCTGTGGCTGATTATCAAGCTGGCAAAAGGCAAGCCCTCAATTTTTTATTAGGGCAGGTGATAAAGGCAACTGGGGGGCGGGTTGATCACCAAAAAATCCAAAAGGTTTTATTGGAGAAATTAGGTTAATTTGAGGCTTGGTTTTCATATTGCAATCAATTCCATTTTTCACTAATATTTAAGTGACTCTCTTCAAGCTGGAAAGAGCTTAAGCTTATGGCGAAATTTACTCATCTTCATGTTCATACAGAATACTCTTTGTTAGATGGTTTGTGTAAAATCCCGAAATTGGTTGGTAGAGCCAAAGAGCTTGGTTTTGATAGTTTAGCCATTACTGACCACGGTAACTTATATGGAGCCATCCAATTTTACAAAGAGTGTAAGGCGGCAGGCATTAAGCCAATTATTGGTTGTGAGCTTTATGTTGCTGAGAAATCCATTCACCAGCGACAGGGTAGAAGAGAGGGGGGCAATTACCATTTAGCCGTTCTTTGCCGTAATTTGGCAGGTTATAGGAATCTTTTAAAACTGGTCACTATTGCCCATTTGGAGGGGTATTATTACAAGCCGCGGGGTGATAAGCAAATTCTAGCCCAGTACAGTGAGGGGTTAATTGCGTTATCTGGTTGTGCCTCATCTGAAATTTATGAGTCTTTGGCAGCCGACGACTATTCCCGTGCCCAAGCTGTGGCTAAGGAGTACCAGAAAATTTTTAAAGATGGTTTTTATTTAGAGATTCAAAATCACCTCGTTGACCACTTTATCCCAACCCACGAGCCTAGTAGTCCGATTAGAACAAGGTTAGAGAAGTTAAAGGCCGATTTTGACAAAGCCAAGGTGGGATTGTTGAAGTTGAGTGACAAGCTCAATATACCTTTGGTGGCTACCAATGACGTTCATTATATTAACCCTGATGATGCTCAGGCTCAGGACATTTTGGTATGTATCCAAACCGGTAAAAACCTAACCGATGTTAATCGGATTAGGTTAATTGACACTCCTACCATGTACCTCAAGTCTGAAGATGAGATGCTTTTAACTTTTGCCGATTTGCCAGAAGCTGTAACCAATACTCAAATTGTTGCCGACCAATGCAATTTGGAAATTCCATTAGGCAAGATTGAGTTTCCTTCTTTTAAAGTACCTGATGACTTAACGCCTCAACAGTATTTAGAGAGACTAGCCACTGAGGGTATTGAGAGATTAATTCCTAATCCTTCCCCTGAAGTTCGAGCCAGGTTGGAGTATGAATTGGATGTCATTGGGCAAAAAAACTTTGCCACCTACTTTTTGGTGGTTGCCGATTTTGTCAATTGGGCAAGGTCGCGCGGGATTATTACCACCACTCGCGGTTCGGCAGCTGGTAGTTTGGTTACTTACGCTTTGGGCATTACTACTGTTAACCCTTTGGATTTCAAACTCCCTTTTGAACGCTTTTTGAATCCCTATAGGCCTTCATTACCCGATTTGGATATTGATTTGGCGGATAATAGGCGGGATGAGGTTATTAGTTATGTGAGGAGAAAATATGGAGCTGATAAAGTGGCGCAAATTGGTACGTTTGGGACGATGATGGCAAGAGCAGCTGTAAGGGATGTGGCGAGGGTTTTAGGTTGGCCTTATATGAAAGCAGATCGGATTGCGAAATTAATACCCTTTGGTAGTCAGGGTTTCCCGATGACTATTAAGGAGGCTATTAAGACTACACCTGAGTTGGCTAATCTTTACAAAACAGATGAGGAAGTGAGAGAGTTGTTGGATTTGGCCCAAAAAATTGAGGGTAGCGCTCGTCATACATCGGTCCATGCGGCAGGAGTAGTTATTGCGCCTCAAGCATTAACTGAATATGTGCCATTACAAAAAGAAGCAGGTGGTAATAAGGTGATTACCCAATATGATATGTATGCCATTGAAGACGTGGGTTTGGTGAAGATTGACTTTTTAGGTATTAGAAATCTCTCCATTTTAGGTTCTTGCGTTGAGATGGTTAAGAAGACTAAAGGCATTGAGATTGATTTATCAAAAATCCCCCTTAATGATAAGAAGGCCTTTGCCATTTTAGCCAAAGGCGAAACAATGGGCTTATTCCAACTAAGTAGCGCTGGCATGACTAGATACTTAAAGGAACTCAAACCGACTAGTATTTTTGACATTATGGTCATGATTGCTCTTTTTAGGCCGGGACCAATGAATTCAATTCCAGAATTTATTGCCCGTAAGCACAATCCAGCAAGAATTAAGTATTTTGATCCCCGTATGGAGTCGTTTTTGGCCGATTCTTATGGTGTTTTGACTTATCAAGATGACGTCTTGTTAACTGCCATTAATCTTGCTGGTTACACTTGGGAAGAGGTTGATAAGTTCAGGAAAGCAATTGGGAAGAAAATTCCAGCTGAAATGGCTCGCCAAAAGGATAAGTTTATTAAAGGGGCTATTAAGCATGGCATGAGTCCCAAGAAGGCTGAGGAATTATTTAAATTGATTGAACCTTTTTCAGCTTACGGTTTTAACAAAGCCCATGCGGCCTCATACGCTGTTGTGGCTTATCAAACAGCTTATATGAAGGCTAATTTCCCGGTTGAGTTTATGACTGCTGTGATGACAGCGGAAGCTGATGATACGGAGAAAATCGCGGCAGCTGTAGCTGAATGTCGCAAAATGGGCATTAAAATCTTGCCGCCTAACATTAACCATTCAGAGGTTGGTTTTACCATTGAGAAAGTCGATGGCCATGATGCTATTCGGTTTGGGTTGTCGGCAATTAAAAATGTAGGTTCGGCAGCCATTAACGAAATTATTGAATCACGCAACCGCCTTGGGCCGTTTAAGTCGCTTGAGGATTTTTGCCGACGGGTTAATTTAAGGATTGTTAACCGGAAGACCTTGGAGAGTTTAATAAAAGCTGGAGCAATGGATGTTTTTGGCAACCGCAATTCGATGTTGGCAGCTTTAGATCAAATTAAAAAGGATGGGGTTAGTTTGGCCAGAAGGGTTGCTGAAGGCCAAACCGGCTTGTTTGATGATTTGGCAAATGAGGAAGGTTTCTCAGCCCACAGCAGGTTGGATAGTTTGGAAGAAGTGCCTAAATCAGAGCTTTTGGCGTGGGAAAAACAGTTATTAGGTTTTTATTTAACAGAGCATCCCTTCAAGCGAATGCTCCATTTAATAACAAGCAAAACCACCCATAAAATTTTTGAACTTAAAGATGAAACTGATCAAGGTGCGCAGGTTAAAGTTGGGGGAGTTGTGGGTGAGATTAGAAGGACGTTTACCAAATCAACAGGAGCTCAAATGGCTTTCTTTAAGTTGGAAGATGAAACTGGTTATGTAGAGGTGGTGGTTTTTCCGAAATTATTTGGCGAAGCTAAAAAGTTTTTGGTTAGCGACTCAGTTCTCATAGTAGAGGGTGAAGTAGACAGACGCGAGGATATAGTTTATTTAATTGCGCGACGGATTACTCAACTTGCCAGTAGTGAAGATGTCATTCAAAGCGCTGATGATGATCAAAATGATAATGTTTTGGAGGTAATTTTGCCATCCGGAGTCAACAGACAAATCCTTCAGCAGATTTATCAACTTTTGAAAGCTCATCCTGGACCCTATCAAACCTTGTTGGTCATTCCTGGCCATAATGGAGAGAACCGCAAGATTCCCATCCCCTTTACCATCTCGTTGGATGAGAGTTTGAGTGATGGTCTTAAAAAATTAGGTTGTGACATTGTCCATTAAAAGTTGCGTTAGCTTGTCAACTTTGCTATGATAGCTTCTTGTTTGGATTAGCATATGGAAAATGTAACCTTTTCACCAGGAGACAGGGTTAGAGTCCACTCCTTAATTAAGGAAGGGGATAAAAACCGCACGCAGATCTTTGAAGGAACTGTGATTGCCATTTCTGGCCGAGGCGAGAATAAAACCTTTACGGTGAGAAAGATTGCCTCGGGGGGTATTGCGGTTGAGCGAATTTGGCCCCTTAATTCGCCGCTTATTACCAAAGTAGAAGTAGTGGGCAAAAAGCGGGTGCGGAGAGCCAAACTTTACTATATGCGCAAATTGGTAGGCAAAGCCGCATCCACATTTTAAGCTTGCGTGGCTAGACTGAGTACACCCACTTTGGCAATTGAACGTTCTTTGTGGCGAAAGGGTTTTCGTTTGGTTGCGGGGGTAGATGAGGTTGGCAGGGGCGCTTTTGCTGGACCGGTGGTGGCAGCGGCGGTGATTTTGCCTCAAGATTTTACCATCCCTCCCAATTTTGCCGATTCCAAACAGCTTAAGCCCCAACAGAGGAAGGCTCTGGCTCAAGTAATTAAGGGAAAGGCAATCGCTTACTCTGTTGCTGAAATAGGGGTTATGGCTATTAACAAATTTGGTATTGGCAAAGCCACCCAAATGGCTTTTAGGAAGGCCATTAAGAACTTAAAGCCAGCACCCAATTTTATCCTAATTGATGCTTTCTATGTTAAGCACTTAAAACGCCAAAACCAATTAGCTATTGTAAAAGGTGATGAACGCTCAGCTTCTATTGCTGCTGCTTCTATTTTGGCCAAAGTCCACCGGGATGCTTTAATGAAGAAGCTGGCTTTAAAATACCCGCTTTATGGTTTTGCCAAAAACAAAGGTTATGGTACAAACGCCCATCGGGCGGTGCTGGTCAAGTATGGATTAAGCAGGGTGCACCGCCGCTCTTTTAGGTTAATTGAAAATGCTTAACAGCAAAAGTCTTAAAGGCAAATATGGGGAGAAAATGGCTTTGGAGTTTTTAAGAAAATGTGGTTATAAGATTTTGGAGAGAAACTTTCGCCAGCGATTTGGGGAGGTTGATATTATTGCCTTAGATGGGGATACTTTGGTCTTTGTGGAGGTGAAAGCGCGCTGGTCTGAGAGGTTTGGCCAGCCTCTCGAAGCTATCACTCCTTCTAAAATCCGCTCGCTGGCAAGAATTGCCCATTATTACAAGCTCTTACATCCAAAATTGCCTGATAAGTTACGCATTGACGCTGTTGGTGTAAGTGGTGACCAAATTCAATTGGTTAAGGGTATTACTAGCTAGTTTTGCCCTTGATAGTTTTTTGGTCAACAGTGCTACAATAGGAGTAGATGCCCAAAAAAGTCTTGTTTGTTGACAATGACCCGAGTGAGCGCTCGGATTATTGCCAAAAACTAAGATATTCAGGTTTTGAAGTCATTGAAATTGCTGATGGCAATGCCGCTTTTAACGCTATCTTAGCCAAAAAGCCTGACTTGGTTATTACTGAAGTGATGGTGCCCACCTTAAATGGTTTTGATTTGCTTCAGAAGATAAGACAACGACCATCCATTGCCAATTTGCCGGTAGTCTTTGTAACCCATTTAGGCGATGAGATGGCAATGGCTAAGAAAATGGGCGCCAACGAATACCTGATCAAATCGCAAACAGATCCCCAAACGCTAGCTAATGTGGTTACTTCTCTTCTTAACAAATAGCTTTTCTTGACTCTTGATAAGTGTTAGCCAGAGTCAGTAAAATGGACACTATGGCTTTAGGTTTAAGTGGGCAGTTTTTAGACCAAACCAGCCTTAATAGGCTTAATAGTTTTTTAGAAAACCATGCCCAAAACTTTAGTTTTAATTTGGAAAGAGGAGGTATTAGAGTCCAAAACCAGTTGGTTGGTCTAGTTTTTGGCTCCAGAGGCCAGCTTCAAGGACCATTGACCAGCGAGATTAAGGGCGGTAATTTGGTGCTGTTGGCTAGGGGAGAGTATCAATTGGTGGGTGATTGCCAGATTTTAGCCATAAGGGGAGCTCGTTTGTTTGCCCAATCTAAAGTTATTGACCGGCAACAGGTGGCTGTCACTCCCAGCACTTTAGGAGGCGCGCGCAAACTCTTAAAGGAAGATAACGGCCAATTCAATATTGATGTTCACTTAATTTGGGTTGATGACCAAAATGTTAAAATTCCTCATTATCATACGCGTTTGTTTGAGCTTTACTTGGTAGAAGAAGGGATGGGGGAGATTCACCTTAAAGATTTGGAAAAAGGGCAAGTGGAAAGAGTGCCACTTGAGACTGGTGGTTTTGTGTTAGTGCCGCCTAAGGTTATTCATAAAGCAGATGGTAGGGATTTGGTGATTACGGTTGTGGGCATTCCAGCTTTTTATCATGACGATTCTTTTAAAGCGGAGCTTTAAATGGTTGAGATTGTCCAAATCGGTAACGGCAAGGCCGCCAAGTTTCATCGGGAAAATTATCCTCTCAACACTAAAGTGGTTGCTTTGGTAGTGCGCGATGTGGTCAAACACCAGCAGTTAGTGAGAAACGACCCCACATTGCCAAAGGATGTTTTGGTGACTGATGAAGTAGGAGATGTTCAATCAAAATTTGCCAATGTGATTTGGGATGTAGTCTCTGATGATGAGACCCATTTGGATTATGTTAAAAAAATTGTGGCAGTAGATAATAGGGCCAAGATTATGCTGGCCAAAACTCCTTATAATACCTCCATAATTAGACCTTACCAGCAAATTTTGCGCCAAAATCCCCAGGTTAAAATTAGCATTACAGAAAATTACGCGGTTTCCAATGTTTCTATTAAATTGAGAGAGTTGTTGGCCCAATACCGTCTTCAGCCTGAAAGGATTATTATTGAATTTACTAAAAATAGGGTAAAGGACATCATAGAAGGTCGGTTCATCCATCCCACTTTGGGCGTATTAGGTTATGAAGGCAGCCACATCTTAACGATTTTGCAAACGTTGGATTTAGCCCTCACAGAAGTTAAGTCAGCCGCTTTTGAAGATTTGGTTTTGCCCGATGGCAGAGTGTTTAAAAACCATGGCTCTTGCTTAATTGAGGGCAGGGCAAATGGAGTAAGAGTGACACTTTTTACCTCTATGATTGGCAAGATTAAATATCCCTTTGAGCAGTTGGGGGTTAGAGGTGATATTGGTTATGGTGATGAGACAAGGCACCGGATGGTGATTGTGGAGGATGCTCAAATGCGCTTGGTGGCCCAATATGACCCTGTGCCAGAGTATGAGCGATATTTTGGCAGGATTGTGGTTTTGAGGAATCATCAGGTTATTGAAAGAATTGAGTCAATTGAGGATAATACGGTCAGAAAGATTTTAGGTCGTCAAATTTGTTATTTGTCAGGCCAAGGTTGTGAGCAGCCAATGTCTATTGATGATGCTGCTAAATTCTCAATTTTAGAGGAAATCTACAATAAATTTGCCAATTAAATGTCAGAACAAATGGAAAGATATTTAGGATTGTCTTTTGCTGACCTTCAGCAGGAGGGGATTGTCACTATTGGTCAAAAACCGAGAGATAATCCCAAAGAGATTCCTCCAAAGGGTGCCTTTGCCATTTTTCTGTCAGAGGAAGACTATCCAGCCTTAACGCCAGCTATGTGGAACCATGCCGCCAGAGATTTGGGTTTGGATTTTCAAATAGTCTTTTTGGTGGCTAATCCTTCCAATTTAGCCACCATTTTAGCAGCAGCTAAAAAAGAACCAAGACTTAAAGGAGGGGTTTTTGGGGTGGGTTTTAAGGATGAGGCGGTTAAGTTTTTGGATGAGGCTGAACCTGTGGTGCAAATTTCTCAATCCTGCAACGTTTTTGCCAAAACCGCTGAGAATAAAATTGCTGGTTTTAATACCGATGGTGCTGGTTTTGTGGCAAGTTTATCCGCCAAGTTACAAGAGTTGGGCCGTCACCCTTTGGAGGATAAAAAAGTGGCCATTTTAGGAGCTGGCGGTACGAGTGCAGCCATCACTTTCTTGTTGGCTCCTAAAATGGAGCAGATTACTATTATTAACAGGACGGTTGAGAAGGCTGAAAAGCTTGCTTTGGCGGTGAATAATTATTACCAAAAGGAGACAGTGAAAGCGGTGGGTGAGGATGAAATGGCCAAAGCCGTGATGACAGCTGATGTGGTGGTTAATACGACTACTAAAGGCGCTGCTGGTGAGTTTGCCTCTTTTACCGCTTTAGCCCCAGCTGGAGGCGAATGGACAAAAGAGCGCAATTGGGCAGCAGCCAAGCAACTCTTGAGTGGTTTAAAATCAAAGCCTTTAATTTGCGATGTGGTTTTAATAGATGGTGACACTCCCACTATTGCTTTGGCGAAAGAATTGGGTTTGCCCACCCTTGATGGCAGGCCGATGAATTTAGAACAAGCTGTGCCTGCTATCCAGCTAGTTTTTCCCCAGGTTAACCAAGTGGATAAGCTTAAACTTAAAGAAATTTTAGCAGCTGGCCAGAAAGCTTAAAAGTCACCCTTGACAATTGGCACTCTTAATGTTAGACTGCTAATTGGTGAGATTGCCAAGGAAAGGAGGTGAGGTAAGATGGTCAGAAGCTTAATTCCTAGTTCTTTTTGGCAATTTCCTTCCCTGCGATCCTTTTGGGAAGATGAAGATTGGGACTTGGTTCCCACAGCTTCAGGTTTAAGCATTTCCGAAGACGACCAAAACGTTTATGTGGAAGCTGCAATGCCTGGTCTTGAGCCAGAAGATATTGAAGTTTCTTTTGATAAAGGCGTGCTTTGGCTCAAGGGCGAGGCAAAAGAAGAAACCACCAAGAAAAAGTACTACCGCAAGGCCACATCCAGCTTCTCCTACAGAGTGGTGGTTCCTGGGGAGATTGATCCTAATAAAGAACCTGTGGCCACCTACAAAAATGGTGTAATGAAGGTTACTTTTGCCAAGTCGGCAGCTTCCCAGCCTAAGAAAATTAAGGTAAAAGTTGAAAAGTAACCTTCATTTCAAATTTAGGTTTACCCAACAACCCCGCTTTTGGGGTTGTTTTTTTGGTTTTTCCCGTCAATGACGATGAGGGCGTGGAAGTCCTGATAGAACCTAAAGTTTTTCTTTAAACTTTTCTCAAACGCTTCTTGAAGAGCAACATACGAGAGATTTTTGACCAAATTGCGTTTTTTGACTAAACGCCTGGTATATTCGTCAATCACAAAAACAGGTTTATCCAAGGCGTAGAGTAAAATGCTATCGGCTGTTTCTGGTCCGATGCCTTTTAATTTCAGTAATTGTTCTCTTAATTCCTTGCGGTCTGCCTTTGCCATTTTGGCTACAGTCTTGTAATTTTCAATAATGAATTTGGCTAAATTAATTAAATACTGGGCTTTGGTTTGATAAAATCCTGATGGTTTAATTAAATGGCCCAACTTTTTGGGATTGGTTTCCAAAATTTTTGACAATGAGTTGATTTTGGCCGCTTTTAAATTCTTAAAAGCCAGCTCCACATTTTGCCAATTGGTTCTTTGGGTTAAAATGGCTCCAATGATGACATCTTCTCTTTCCCTTGGGGTTTTTGGCCTCTTACACCATAAAGACCATTGACCAGAAGGGGCTTTGTATTTTCTTTTCAAGTCTTTATATAACTTCTCAAAAGCGTTCATTTTAGTATTAGTAGCGGCATTAAAAATTTTTATAAATTTTTGCTCTGCTTGTTGTTGGGCAAACTGGAGGATGGGGCAAGGTCACTGCTCCTAGTGGCCCCAAGGGGATTCGAACCCCTGTTAGCAGATTGAAAGCCTGCTGTCCTAGTCCACTAGACGATGGGGCCTTATTAATTTTGGCCTCTAAATTATAGCCTGTAACTACTGCAGTTTCAAATGCCTATTTTCCTTTGAGTTTCTCCTTAACAGTTGAGATAAACTCTTTGGCCGCATCCGAACCACCTAGGCCGAAAGCTAAGCCGCCAGCTAAAGCAAGCATTGCCACAATCCCTGTAAAAAGAATCCTAA
>CAZCAY010000006.1:16837-18512 GCA_964496955.1 uncultured Gammaproteobacteria bacterium | reverse complement strand
AAGCAAAGCGTATCAGCCAGGGTCGATGGTTGCGGTCTGGTCAAGGGCAAACGGTAACACCACTTATGGTGCTGTCCTCTACGCTGGCAGATTCACTGTTTCTAACCAGATATTTATAACTACCCCTTCTTGTGGCTGAGATTATAAATTACAGCCAACTGGCAATGGATAAAAAGTGGGATGTGATTGTGATTGGTGGTGGGCCGGCTGGTTTAACGGCTGCTATCTACACGGTTCGTAAGGGTTTGACGACTTTACTGATTACCAAAGACATTGGCGGCCAAGCGGCTTTATCAGGAAATGTGGAGAATTATTTAGGATTTACGATGATTACAGGTTGGGAATTAGCCCAAAAATTTAGAGAACACATTGAAAAATTTGAACATGGCAATATTTTAGAGGGAGTTGCAGTGACAAACATTACAGGTAGTGAAGGTAATTGGTGTGTCTTGGCATCTAATGGTCAAAATTACTGGGCAAGAGCTCTCATTATTGCTTCTGGCCGTAGGCCTCGATTATTAGGAGTGCCAGGAGAAAAGGAGTTTTTAGGAAGAGGAGTAGCCACTTGCGCCACGTGTGATGCACCCCTTTTTAAGGATAAAGATGTGGCTGTGATTGGTGGTGGTAATTCGGCAATGGATGCGGTGGTGAGTTTGGCTAAAGTGGCTCGCAAAGTGTATGTGGTGAATATTAATCCCGCCTTAACAGGCGATGAGGTGTTAAAAAGGTCTGTAGAATCTGCTCCCAATGTGACCATTTTCCCCAACTCTGTTGAAACGAGGGTAATTGGTGACAAAACAGTGACCGCTGTGGAAATTGAGAATTTAAAAACTAAAAAAAGGCAAGTTTTAAAAGTCTCTGGTGTTTTTGTGGAGATTGGTTATATTCCAGCAGTGGAGTTTGATAATTTGACTAAGAAGGATGGTAAAGGCGCCATTATTACTGATTGCGACACAATGGCCACTTCTGTGCCTGGCATTTTTGCAGCAGGAGATGTCAACAACATTTGGGGCGAGCAGATTATTATTGCTGCTGGGGAAGGAGCCAAAGCTGGATTGAGGGTAGCAGAATATTTGGCTAAGTTGCCTCAGGTGACCAGTAAAGGAAAGGAGTAATGGTTTTTATCGCTTCTGACCACGCGGGATTTGCTCTTAAGGAACAGCTTAAAAATTTTTTATCGGCTGAGCATATTGCTTTTGAGGATTTGGGACCTGCGAGTTTTGATCCTCAAGACGATTATCCTGATTTTGCGGTGAAGTTAGCCCAAAAAGTGGTAGCAACGGGGGGTATAGGGATTTTGATTTGTGCTACAGGTCAGGGAACAGCCTTAGCTGCCAATAAGGTTAAAGGAGCCAGGGCCTATTTAGCTTGGAATGAATACACTGCCACTCATGCTAGGAGCCATGGCGATGCCAATATTTTGACTTTAGGAGCCAAGACTATTGATGAAAATACTGCCAAGAAAATTGTGACCATTTTCCTAAAAGAGCCTTTCTCAGGTGCTGCCAGACACCAAAGGCGCTTGGCTAAAATTGCCCAAATTGAGAACAGCAATTCCTAAAACTAATCATTTTTGGGTATGAGCGAATTGGTAGTTGGTATCCAAACAACTGATGTTTTTGAAGCTCAGCACAAGATCGATTTGCTGGCCGGGCTTGTTTCAGGAGTCCATTTG
>CAZCAY010000006.1:0-16827 GCA_964496955.1 uncultured Gammaproteobacteria bacterium | reverse complement strand
ATATTGCTGATGGGGAATTTGTGCCGACTCAAACCATTTGGGCCACCGAAGTTCGCTTGTTAAGGCCTAAGGTTCCTTTTAATCTTCACCTCATGGCTAAAGTCAATGAACAGGTTATAACCGATTTTGCAGTGACTGATGCTAATACCCTCTTTTTTTATCCTGAAGCTGCTGACGACCCGTTCTTGCTGATTAAGTTAATCCATGATTTGGGTAAAAAAGCTGGTGTGGTTGTTGATTTGAAGCAATCAATCAAAACGGTTTTACCATTTTTGGAGAGGGTGGAGTATGGCTTGGTAATGGCTGTCCGTTCTGGCTTTGCTGGTCAGCAGTTTAATCCAGAGGCTTTGGCCAAGGTTACTCAACTCAAGGCTATGGGGGGCAATTGGCAGGTAGGAATAGACGGAGGTATTAGAGCAGGTATTGCAGCCCAAGCCGCAGCTGTAGGAGCTGATTTTGTGGTGGTCAATTCAGCTATCTGGCAAGCTGATGATTGGCAGGCAGCTGTTGCCAGTCTTAAACAGGAGCTTAATTTACCATAAACCGTTAACCATTTGCCAGCTTCTCCTTTCTTCGTTACTATTAAATTAAGGTAGTCTTACCAAAGACAGTGGGAATTGCTGAATGATTAATGCTCAAGAGATTAAAAATTTAGAACTAAAGGCTAATCAAATTAGGGCTGATATAATCACAATGCTTCTCACTGCCGGTTCTGGCCATTCTGCAGGCTCCTTAGGGATGGCCGATGTTTTTACAGCTTTGTATTTTGGTCAAGTTTTAAACTACCAACCCCATCATCCTCACTGGCCTCAGAGAGATAGGTTGGTCCTTTCTTGTGGTCATATTTGCCCGGTTTTGTATGCGACTTTGGCCCATGCTGGTTTTTTCCCTCACAATGAACTGAAAACTTTGCGCCAAATCAACTCAAGACTCCAAGGCCACCCCCATTATGGTGATTTACCAGGGGTAGAAGTTAGTTCTGGCCCTTTAGGCCAAGGCCTCTCCCAAGCAATTGGTATAGCCTTGGCGCTTCGGATGGATTGGGAGGAGGGTTTGTTAACAGAGGGTTTGCCGTATGTTTATTGCGTGGTTTCTGATGGGGAGCACGATGAAGGACAGTTGTGGGAAGCGGTCATGTTTGCAGCCAAAGAAAAACTGGGCAATTTAATTGTCTTAGTTGATCGGAACAATATCCAAATTGATGGTTTAACAGAAGAAGTGATGCCTTTGGAGCCATTAAAAGAAAAGTATGAGGCTTTTAATTGGCATGTGGATGAGGTGGATGGCCACAATATAGGAGCCATTATCGAAGTTGTTCACAAAGCCAAAGCGGTTTTTAACAAACCCTCAGTTGTTATTTGTCATACTATTGCGGGCAAAGGTGTTGATTTCATGGAAAGAAAATGGCAGTGGCATGGTAAACCTCCCAACAAGGAAGAAGCCCAAAAAGCCTTAGCCCAGTTGCGGACTTTAGGGGGAAAGATTGTTAGCGAACATGAGTGAAATCACAGTCTCAATTTAGGGGGGACTTTTGAAATGTTTGGTGTTGAAAAATTAGATGAGAGAACCCAGGCCGTGGCTTTATTGGCTGGCATTGTGGTAGTTTTGTCAATAGCTTTATTGATTTTTTTTCTTGCCACTTTAGCCTTTGTCAAACCTAAGCAGGACTCTTATGACATTAATCCTCCTGGCGCTCGGGAAACCTATGCTTATGGAGTGGTGATAGTGACCTTTAAGGAGGGCACAAGAAAGGCGGATGCGGCTAATTTATTTCACAACTTGGGTTTAACAGTAGGGTCAGCAGTTACTGATCATTATGGCCGGCTGGTGTTTGAGGTTAGAGTTGAAAAAGGCAGTGAAATGTTTTGGCTTCAAAGGCTTAAGAAAGAACCATGGGTTGAGGAAACGAATTTGAAAAGGGTGCGTTAAATGGTTAATAAGCCTTTGACTCACATTTTAGACACCGACTTGAAGTTAGCAGCAATAAGAGATGGGTTTGGTCATGGTCTTTTAAAATTAGGCGCAGTTAATGAACAGGTTGTGGTTTTAACGGCTGATGTAGCTGAGTCTACCAGGGTTTTAGAATTTGCCAAAAGATTTCCTAAGAGGTTTTTTGAGTGCGGGGTGGCAGAACAGAATATGATGGGGATTGCTGCGGGTTTGGCGTTGTCGGGCAAAATTCCTTTTGTTTGCTCATATGCAGTTTTCTCACCAGGTCGTTCGTGGGATCAGTTGCGAGTTTCTGTTTGTTATAGCAGGGCTAATGTTAAAATTGCCGGTCACCACACAGGCATTACTGTAGGAGCTGATGGGGCCTCCCATCAAGCTTTGGAAGATATAGCCATTACCCGGGTGTTGCCGAATTTAGTAGTGGTGGTACCAGCTGATGCTTTAGAAGCAGAAAAGGCAGTTATAGCAGCAGCTAATATTAATGGGCCTGTTTACTTAAGGTTAACCCGGGAAAAAACACCCCTTTTTACCAAGGCGATAGCTAGATTTAAGATTGGCCAAGCTGAGGTCTTAAAAGCTGGTGCTGATTGTGTCATTGTTGCTTGTGGTCCTTTAGTTTATCAGAGTCTGCAAGCAGCTTATGAATTAGAAAAAGAGGGAGTGTCGGTCATGGTTGTCAATAATCATACCATTAAACCCCTTGATGAAAAAACGCTTATTACAGCTGCTGCCCATACAGGTTGTGTGGTGACAGTGGAAGAGCATCAATTAGCAGGCGGAGCTGGTTCGGCAGTGGCGGAATTGTTGGTCATGGAATTTGTGGGTATCCCTGATACTTTTGGTGAGTCAGGCCAGCCTTCAGCTTTATTGGCAAAGTATGGGCTAACTGTTGACCATATTAAGCAAAAAGTCAAAAGAGCTATCAAGCGCAAGAATGGTCGATCTTAGAGCATTGATTTTAAAGTATTTGGCTAAAAATTGTTTAATGACAATTGCTACCTCAAAAGATGACAAGCCTTGGGCAGCCACTGTCTTTTTTGCTTATGATAATGACCTGAATTTGTATTTCTTATCGGCTCCTACTCGTAAGACTTTCAATATTTTAGCCAATCCTCAGGTAGCTGCCGTTATTGACCGCGATCAACCCGGTAGAGGAAAAGTTAGGGGTATTCAATTAGAAGGCCAGGCGGTTAAAGTAACCAATCAAAGTCAGTTGGCCATTTTTAGCAGTCGTTATCCTTGGGCCAGTCAATATTTAAAAGATCACCACTTGTTTATGATTACACCATCTAAAATCATTTATCTTGACGACGAACAATTTGGTCCCCAAGGTAAAATGGAATTAAACTTAGCAAACGATGGAGATTACTCCACCTAAACTTTATTCAGCTACCATTTTGCAGTGGTGCTATTTTTTAATCGGGATGTTGGCCTTATTATGGAATTATATTGGCATTTTTAGAAATTCTTTGGAATTTTTTGCCAGTCGGAATGTGGAATTTCAACAAGTCGTGCTTGGCCATAGCTTTATTGATACCTATTTTTTAGTATTGGGAACTTTGTGTTTGTTTGTAAGTTGGGGGCTGGTTAATTACAGCCGGCAGGCTTTAACTTTAGCCTTTTTTACGAATTTAACCATTTTGGTCATTACTGTGGTAGCTGCAGCGATTCCTATTTTAGCGGTTTATTTTAATTCGAGATTAGTTGACAAATCAACTTTGTATTGGCTGTTATCCCTTTTTTATTTGCCGTTTTTCTTGCCTATATTCAGCTTTGCTTTGGTGGCTTTTTATTTTATTTTTCGCAACTTAAGCTATATAATTTTCTTTGGCAGGCAAGAAGCTGGTACTTAGTAACGATGTTGGTATCTTTAGACAAAATCACAACTGGTGGCAGGACGGTTTTACTGGCCTATGATCAAGGTTTAGAACATGGTCCTACTGATTTTAGCGATGAAAACGTTGACCCGGCCAAAATTTTAGATATTGGGGTTAAATCCCAGTTAAATGGGATTGTTTTGCAAAAAGGTGTAGCTGAAAAGTACTACGTTGGCAGTCGTTACGCCGGTCGTATCCCTTTAATTGTGAAGTTGAATGGGAAGACTAGTTTTATTAAGGATGAACCTTATGCACCCCAAATTTGTACAGTAGCCGAGGCTGTTAATTTGGGAGCGGTGGCTGTTGGTTATACAGTTTATGTTGGTTCTGAAAAACAAGATTTAATGTTTAAGGAATTTGCGGCTATTGAAAAGGAGGCTCATGAGTTGGGCTTGCCAGTGATTATGTGGTCGTATCCCCGAGGGAAAAATGTTAATGAAAATGATCCCCAAACTATAGCCTATGCAGCCAGAGTGGCTTTAGAGTTAGGAGCTGATATGGTTAAGCTCAAGTATACAGGCGACGTTGATTCTTTTAGATGGGTTGTCAAATCAGCAGGGAAAATTCCGGTGGTGATGTCAGGTGGCCCTAAAACTACTACTGTCGGAGAGTTTTACCAGCAGGTTGAGGAAGTGATGAAAGCAGGAGCTGCTGGAGTGGCTGTGGGCAGAAATGTTTGGCAGACTGCTAGTCCAATTCAAGTTGCAGACAGAGTTAGACAAATTGTTTTCGGAGAGCTAGTGGTTAAATGATTAATTAGGCAGAGTAAATCTCATGTACGATGTTGTTTGTGTTGGATCAGCAGTTCGCGACTTTTTCCTTAAAAGTAAAGCTTTTAAGGTTATTAGCGGTTCGGAATTTGTCACAGGGGAGGCCCAATGCTTCACGTTGGGCGCCAAAATTACTCTTGATGATTATTTGGTGGAAGTGGGAGGCGGGGCGGTTAATGCAGCGATTACTTTCGCCAGGCAAGGCCTCAAAACAGCCATTATCTCGCGGGTGGGTGATGACCCTTCAGGTAAAGAGATTATTGCTAAACTAACCAAGGAAGGCGTTGATACTACCTTAGTAAGCCTTGATACCCAAACCCATACTGGATCGAGCTTTATTTTATTAGCAACAGGAGGCGAACGGACAATTCTTACTTATGCAGGGGCCATGGCTAATTTTCAAGCCAGCCACATCCCCTTTGATAGCTTGCAAACACGCTGGCTTTATGTTTCGCCCCTCTCTGGTCACATTGAGCTTTTGAACCAGTTAGTTAATTGGGCTGATAAAAACCAGGTTAAGCTAGCTGTTAACCCAGGCCAACAAGAGCTGCAAAGAGGAGTGGCTCATCTCGCTCGGGCTTTATCTTTGGCTAACGTTTTTATTGTGAATCACTTTGAGGCTAGTTTGCTGACTGGAGTTGACTATCACTATCCCTACCAGGTTACTCACGCTTTATGTTTGCTAACGCGTGGTTTAGGAGTAGTTACTCAGGCAGAAAGAGGGGCTATTGCTTGTGATGCTAAGCATTATTATCAGATTGGTAGCCATCAGGTAGCAGTGGTGGATACCACTGGTGCTGGTGACGCCTTTGCTTCAGGTTTAGTGGCTGGTTTAATGCGTTTTGGAGGTTTGGTTGAACCAGCTTTGCAATTAGCTGCTGATAACGCCGCTTCAGTTATTAGCCATTTAGGAGCGGTAACTGGTATTTTAAGAAAAGATGGGCCAGTACCATTTAAGCAGAGGCTTAAAGTGAAAGTAACCAAGATTAGGTCAAGTTAAAAACAACTTCTTTCCCTTGAAAGCTTGACCTTAGGGCAATCTGTTGTTAAAGTTAATGGTAAAACATGGTTTTTGAAAAAGGAGGTGAGAGAATGAGCAAAAATAAAAGTCTTCTTTTAGTGGTAGTGATAATTGTCATTTTGGTGCTTGTCATAGGGGTAATGGTTTTTGTTAATCAGAAGCGTTCCCAGCAGTCAGCGGTCATTCCACCTGTGACCAATTTGCAGGCAACCATTCCTGCCTTACCTGAAGCTACTGGCGGTTCCCAACCAGCATTGCCTCCTCCCAGTCAAGAAGTGGTTTTTGTGAGTGCTGCTGGTTTTACACCCAATTTTGTGTCAGTGAAAGCAGGAATGGAGGTAGTTTTTATTAACAGTGGCAATGAAAATCACCAAATCGCATCAGATCCCCATCCCTTGCACACTAATCTGCCAGGTTTTAATTCAGGTGTCTTAAAACCTGGTGAGAGTTACACTTATCGTTTCGAAAAAGCAGGCGATTGGGGTTATCATGACCATTTAAATCCCAATTTAACAGGGAGAGTAGTGGTTACCCCTTAAAATAGTGGTGAATTAATGCGAGCCGTTTTATTAGCAGGGTTATTAATACCTGTTTTGGTTGTGGCCCAAATTAAGTGGGGTCTTGTTAAGTGGCCTTGGCAGTCATCATCAGGGGCACTTCAAGAGAAGGTCTTGGAAGAACCTGCAGCGCCTGTTGATAAAACGGTTGAGGAAAGGTTCATTAAAGAGATGAATGATTTAATAGCCACTAGCTCATCTCAAATTGCGGTTGATTTTATCGATTTGAAAAATGGGCAAGAATATCAATTTAATGCCCAGGAGCCATTTTTGGCAGCTTCAACCATTAAAACTTTGGTGGCTACTTATGCCTTAAAAAAAATTCAGGATGGGGAGATATCTGAAAAACAGCCTTTGGGTGATTACGACTTGATTACCCAGGTTAAATTTATGATGAAGGTGTCTAGTAATGATTCCTGGGAGTTACTTAACAATTTTTTTGGCCTTGGCAATATTGAAAGATTTGCCCATGATTTAGGAATGCGGCAAGTCGATTTGGGTAAGAATTTAGTTTCAGCAGCTGATTTAGCCATCTTGCTTCAGAAGTTGTATAAAGGCCAAATTTTAAATGATCAATACTCGCAACTTCTGTTTTCCTATATGCAGGAGACAGAAACTGAGGATCGCATTCCAGCTGGTTTGCCCCACGGGGTGAAAGTGTATCATAAGTCAGGCACTTTTGCTGATGTCCTCCATGATTCAGGTATTATTAGTGGTGGCAAGAGGCCATTTGTTTTGGTGGTGTTGATTGCTGGAGACTCATCAGCAGCAGACAAGACTAATCAAATCGTTACCATTACCAGCAAGGCTTGGCAGTTTGCTAACCATTAAAACAATGTTTTTAAAGAGGTTAATCAATCCGATTGTTGTTTTGATTGCATTCACTGCTGTTTTGGCAGTAGGTGGGGCTTTTTTAATCAACCACTTAAGCCGTCCTAAACCACCTCAAGAGCAAGCCTTGCTTGGTGATTTTATTCCAGAGGAGGGCAGAGATCATATACCTACTGGCACCAAGCATATGGCTTATTCATCAAATCCGCCCACTTCAGGACCGCATTACGTTCAGCCGGCAGCGGCTGGCATTTATGATAGGGAGTTGCCTAATGAGCAGTTAATTCACAATTTAGAACATGGTCATGTCTGGATATCCTACAAGACCAGTTCAGCGTCTGCTGAATTGATTGAAAATCTTAAAACGGTGGTCAAAGAAAATTCCCGTTTGGTGATTTTAACACCTCGGGAAGCTAACGATTCATTAATTGCTTTAGCCTCATGGACGCGGTTGCTTAAACTTGATCATTTCGATAAGCAGGTTATTGTCGACTTTATTAAGACAAACCGCGGTCATGCACCCGAGTTTATTCCCTAAAGTTTGAGGATTGCCTTTGATCTGAGTGATAAGAAATTTATGGCACGATGGTTGGTAAAGGTTGGTTTTTTCCTCTTAATTATTTTTTTGGGCGGAAGGGAATATCAAGTTAGACAAGTTTATGAGATAACAGGGAGCATTATTCCTTGCCGTTATGTGGTTTCTGCAGCTTCATGTAAACTTTTTACAACCCCAGAAGGCAAGTTTTTTGTACTTACTGATGGTTCAATTAGACAGTTAGCCGACATTGCCAATTTTAGCCAAGAAGTCAGTCTTCACAAGCAGTGGCGTATTAAAGCCCAGATTCTTGGCCAAAAAGTCCAAGTGGTGGGTTTAGGGAACTTGCCCAAGATTAGAATTTTAGAAATTAGCAATCAGTAAACGACCACCTCTTTATCTAAATTACCCAAAAGTGCTATTATTTGTTAGCAATGGGCAAGGTTTTTGGTAAAGAGAATGATAATAACCAAAGTAATTACCACTTGACAGCTGTTAGTGCTGAGATTGCCCAAGTGCGGGAGAATCTGGCTAAATTAAAGGATTTTGTTGAGCACGTGCCAGAAGACCCTCCAATCTCAGAGGAGATAGCAGCAGCCGGTGTTTATTCGCCCCAACAACAGGCTGATTCTGTTCTCCATGCTGAGACAGCGGTGGTTTTACCGCTGACTCCGCCTCAAATTAACCAAGGCTTACATCAACAAGTTTTTCAAGCTACTCGTTGGTTGGCTGAGTGGTGTTTGAGAATGGGGGCATTGGCGAAGAAGAAAGGTTTGGCAGTAGTTTTAGGGGAAACCCCAACAGAAGACCGATCAGTTGTCAATCAGGCTAGTAGTCAGAGAGAGTAGGAAGCCAGAAAATGCCTACAGCAAGTCCATTTGAGCAAATTAATCAGCTTCTCTTGTCTTTCTTGATGATATTAATAGTTGGGTGTTTGTTGGTGGCTGGGTTAGTAGTTGCAGCCTTTGTTTTAACCACTTATTTAAAGCACCGCAAGAGAGAAGAGCGTTCTTTGGATTTTGTCCTATTGGAAATTATGGTTCCCCGGGATAATGAAGTTAAGATTGATGCGGCCGAACAAATGTTTTCTGCCCTGCACAGTGTTTATAAAGGTGGTGGTTTATTAAGCTTTTTATCACCTCCCCAGGAGCATTTTTCATTTGAGATTGTGGCTTTGCCTGAAAGTATTAGATTTTATGTTTCATGCTCATCACGCCTAAAAGATTTTATTGAGAAGCAAATATATGGTACTTATCCCGGAGCTGAAGTGAGAGAGGTGGATGAGTATAATATTTTCTCACAAAGTGGGAAAGTTGCTTTTAAGGCGCTAACCTTAAAGAAGGAAAGCTTTTACCCTATTAAGGTTTACAAAGATTTACCAACCGACCCCTTGTCCTCTATCACTTCAGCCTTAGCCAAAATGCTACCTGGAGAAGGAGCAGTGATTCAGTTTCTTGTGGTTCCTGCTGGTAATAATTGGAGGGTGGCTGGTAAAAAGTTTGTAGCCAGAGCCAGAGAAGCTGAAACTAGTCCTGAAAAAGCGCGTTATAAGTCAGATCCTCGGACTATTGAGGCTGTGGAAAACAAATGCTCCAAAGTGGGATTTGAGACGGTTGTTAGAATTGTGGTGTCTGCTCCTACCATGGAGGCTGCTAAGGTTCATCTTGATAACATCGTGGGCGCTTTTGCCCAATTTAATTCTGATTATAACGGTTTTACCACTGCCAAGATTCGGGTTAAGAAGGCTTTTATGATTGATTTTATCTATCGTTATCAACCAATGTTTTCTAAACCTCCTGTGTTATCAGTTGAGGAATTAGCCACGATTTTTCATTTTCCTAATAAGACGATTGAGACTCCTCATATTGTTTGGCTTACTGCCAAAACTGCCCCAGCTCCTGTTCAAATTCCTACCAGTGGCCTGTATTTAGGTAAAAGTGTTTATCGGGGAGTTTCCCGTGATGTGTTTATTTCAGAAGATGATAGACGCAGGCATATGTATATTATTGGTAAAACAGGCACAGGCAAGACCGAATTGCTCAAAGCCTTAGTGATGCAAGATATTAGGGCTGGCAAAGGGGTGGCTTTCATTGATCCTCACGGTGATGCCGCTGAAGATATTTTACGGATGATTCCGCCAGAGCGCGCAGAAGATGTGATCTATTTTGATCCAGCTGACCTGGAGAGGCCTATTGGCATGAATATGTTAGAAGCACAAACCGAGCAAGAAAAGCATTTTGTGGCCACTTACGTTGTGGGCTTAATGTATAAGTTGTATGATCCCCACAAGACGGGTATTATTGGGCCTCGCTTTGAGCATGCTATCCGCAATGCGATGTTAACTATCATGGCCGAGCCTGGTAACACTTTTGTGGAGGTAATGAGGGTCTTGACCAATCCTTCCTTTGTTCAAGAACTTTTGCCTAAGGTTACTGATCCGGTTGTTAGAAGGTATTGGACTGACCAGATTGCCCAAACTACCGAGTTTCATAAGTCTGAAGTTCTAGATTATATTGTTTCCAAATTTGGCAGGTTTGTGACCAATAGATTAATGCGTAACATTATTGGTCAATCCAAATCCTCTTTTGATTTGCGGCGGGTGATGGATGAGAGAAAGATTTTGATTGTCAATTTGTCTAAGGGCAGAATTGGAGAAGAGAATTCCAACTTCTTAGGCTTGGTTTTAGTGCCCAAAATTTTAGTAGCAGCCATGTCCAGACAGGATACTCCTGAGCCGGCTAGAGTTGATTTTTATCTTTATGTTGACGAATTTCAGAATTTCGCTACTGAAACCTTTGCTGACATCTTATCAGAAGCCAGGAAATTCAGGCTAAATTTAATCGTGGCCAACCAATTTATTGGTCAGGTTGAGGAAGAGGTCAAAAATGCGGTTTTTGGTAATGTGGGTACTTTAATCTCTTTTAGGGTGGGAGTGACTGATGCTGCCTATTTGGCCCATGAGTTTCAACCAGTCTTTTCTGAATCGGATTTGATTAATGTTGAACGTTTTCATGCCTATGTTAAAACTATTGTGAACAATGAACCTGTCACTCCTTTTTCTCTGGACACCACTCGCGATCTTTCCAAAGATCTTAAGAATGACAAAATTGCTGAAATGATTAAACAGTTGTCAAGGCTTCGCTATGGTCGTGATGTGGAACTGGTGGAGGCAGAAATTAACCGCAGGGCCAGATTGTGAGAGGTTATTTTGGGGGGTGGGGGGAGTTAGCTTATTTGAGGTTGTTGTGTTAAAATTGTTAACGTTTTGAGGTACCCAAGCTTTCGGTTAACCGAGAAAATTGGGGCCTGTAGCTCAGTGGTAGAGCGCCACTCTTATAAAGTGGATGTCGTAGGTTCGATCCCTACCAGGCCCACTGGCCGTAAGAAGGTAAGGAATATTTGGTTGAAAATGAATAAGGGCTAAATTAGCCCCCATTCTTTCTAGTTTTTGAAAGGGAAAAAGAATGCTCCATTTCAGTTGGCAAAAATTAGGAGTATTGGTGATTAGCATTGCGGGTATATTAGCAATCTTTTATTTTTCTTGGTTTTGGCGTTTGCTTTTAATTCCAGTAGTGTTGGTGGCTCTTTGGGACGTGGCAAGCTCTTTATTTAGCAAGCGTTAAAGTTCTTCAAGTTTGGCTTTTTCTGCCCCTTTTGGTTGCTTAATAAGGTTTAGGTATTTTTCAGTGGTGGAGATTCTTTTGTGACCTGCTAGTTTAGAAATTAAGAGCAAGGAAGCGCCGGAGGCTAAATGGTGGGTAACCCAAGTGTGCCTTAAGTCATTGACTTTGGCGTCTTTAATCCCCGCTTTTTTAAAATAGAGGTCAATGGCTGTTCTAATATTTCTAATAAGCAATGGCTTGCCGTTTTTAGTAATGAAAACATGTTGCTGGCTGACCTTTTGTTTGCCTCGGGTTTTAATAGACGGTCTTTCTGCTAAATATCTTTTGAGAGCTGCCTCAGCAGCCCTATTTAAAGGTACTGTTCGGCCAGGATGACTTTCATGAGGTCTAATGTAGAGTTGACCTTCCAGATGGCCTTCTGAAAAGCGCACATCTTCTAAACGAAGGTTGGCAAGTTCAGAAATGCGAATACCAGTTTGAAGAAGAATCTCCACAATAGCTGCTGCGCGAGCATCATTACGGCAAGCATCGCGTAAAGCCCGATATTCAAGAGGCGAGAGAGTTCTAGGTGGTTTGGTCGTGTATTTAGGATGGGCAACGAGACTGGCTGGATCGTCGGTAATATACTCTGAAACTTTAAGAAAGCGAAAAAAAGTTTTGGTAGAGTTGAGCTTTCTGGAAAGGCTCTTTGGAGTGTACCCCTTTTGGGATAGCTTAGCCAGAAAAGCATTAATATCACTAGCGGTTACATCGTGGACATGGGCTTTTTTGAGCTCCTGGAGGAAACTTATTAACTGCTCAATATCCTTACCGTATGCTAGAATAGTAGCTGAAGCGCGCTTTTTAGCTTTTAAGTGCTCTAAGAACTTTTGGTGGGCAACGTCAAGCTTAATCATAGCTTTAAAAATTGTAGGAGTAGTATAGCTAAAGCTGTTTAATATGTCAATAATATATACTACAGGTCCAGTAAGGGCCAAGAGTGAAAGGACTTAAGGTAATGTTTAAGAGGTTGGTTATCAGTGTTGTGTTAGTGGTAGGCAGTCTCTTTTTGATTTGGTCTTTGGCTCGCCAAACATGGGGTCTTTGGCAGGCTGGAAAGAATGTGGATTTAGCTCAAAATGAGCTTAAGGAGTTGCTTTTAGAGAATCAGGCATTAAAAGAACAGTTGGTAAGGGTTCAAAGCCCTGATTTTATTGAAAAAGAGGCCAAGGATAAGCTTGATTACGTGACTGCTGGAGAGGTGGTGGTGGTTTTACCCCAAAAACAACCTGTTCTGAAGTTGGATAACCCAACTATCTCTACTCAAGAGACCACTCCCGAACCTAATTGGCGCCGCTGGTACCAGGCGCTGTTTGGCAAAAATTAGGGTTGACTAATTTTGACAAATTAGGTAGAATAGGTCTTGTCTTAACGCGGGGTGGAGAAACGGGATCTCATCAGGCTCATAATCTGAGGAAGCGGGTTCGACTCCCGCCCCCGCAACAGAAAGCCTCTCGGCCGAGAGGCTTTTTAGAAGGTGAAAACAAGTGACAATCGAATTTGGTGGTATTTTATGGCCATTTTAATTGCTGATCTCAAATTGAATTGCTTGAAGGTTTTGGCTTTTGAAACTCAGTTTAAAGTTGTTTGTCTTGGAAAATGGTGGGTAAAATGATACACTAAATTTGTGAAGAGACAGGAAGGATTGGCACTAATAATCCTCATTCTAGGAGTGGTCGGGCTCATATTAGTTGCTTATGGTGGGCATTGGTTTTTAAGTAAACAATTACCAAAGAATGGTTTTACGAATGCACCTCAGTTTCCAAAGCAACCAACTTCATCTCCTAATAAAACAGGATTGCGCATAATAGGGGATAAAATTTATCAAGGCGATGAACTTCTTTTTGTCAATGTGAAAGGAGTCAAAGCAGCCCGAATTGGACCAGATGGTCACACTGTCCACTTTAAGACTGATAAGTCTGAAGATGCTAAGCACTGTGCGGATTTAGCTACTAAAATATACTCGCCACCTTCCAACTACCCTTATCCGATTCCTCCTCAAAAAGCGCCTTGGGACTATCAGCTAATTGGCTCTTCTTATACAATAGGTCACTGTGGTGGAAGAATTCAAATAATTTCAGTTATTTAGTTTTGGATAAGGATATACAAAAGGGTTATTTGATTATTGAGGATACAAATACGGGCAGGATAACTCAATTGGCTGTTGGGCCTCAATATTTAAGAAGTTATTGGAAGAGGGATCATGAAATCTACAAGATGATTTGTTCTGATGGTGAGAGCTACTGTTCTTATCCCCACAACGATTCTTATATGGTTAATGGTAGGCTGGTTTTATCATTTGGTAGCTTGGTGCTTGCAGTTGATACTAACAGCCAAGTGTTGTTAGGTGGCATTGCTTTGACTATTCCTGAATATCGTCATGTAATGACTCCTTCATTTTGGTTTCATAGTAAGGAAAATATTCCTCTGGTAGTTATTGAATCAAAATGGGAGGGGCGAGGTAAATATAATGCTATAGTCGATTTTAGCGGTGATGAGATTAAGGTTGAAAAAATTGAGGATCTTGATAAAGCTATATTTGTTGGACTTTTTGATCTGAAAAAAGTGACGTGGGAAAACGGCGGGGTGAAGTTGAGTCTTTATACAGAGAAGGTTGTTAGCGACGAGGTGGCTGATATTATTGAGGGGATCAAAAATGATGAGGATGAGCAGGAAATTAAAATGGCAGAAGAAAAAGCTGTGGCCAGACTCAAGCAGAATAAAAGTTATTACGATGTTAAATGCATGTTGTCTCCAGGGCCAATATTGGGGTGTTTTGCAGCTGTCGATCTAGTTGTCTATTTTTATAAGCCTGGTGGCCAGCTCCAAAAGTTGTAAGCTGCTAATTTAAGATCAAACTTTCAAGTAAGGTTATTTTTGAACACCTGCTAGTTTTTGTTGCAAGAAACCTTCAGATTCAAAAGCTTTCTGAGGATACAGAAAATAGTGGTAATTTAGATTAGTGTTTGTTAAAATACAGTCGGCTTGGTGTCAAGTGATTTGGGTCTGAAATAATCTTGCCAGCGTAGCTCAGGGGTTAGAGCGGGGCCCTCATAAAGCCTAGGTCGTTGGTTCGAATCCAACCGCTGGCACCCTTGGCTTCTTTCAGAAATTTTTACCCTTCATTTTGCTCTTGTTTATTGACAACGAAAGGCTGTTAGTTTTTAAATAAATTAAGGATTTCACTTACTCTATAAAAATATCAAAATGGCAGTTGACTTAAAATCACTCCAAAACTTTTGGTTTTTTGACTTTTTTACTCGCTAAATGGCGGGTTTTGGAGTGGTTTTAGGTCATTAAAAAGCATTTTACCTTTTCCCAAGACAAGACCCGCTAAAAGAAGCGGGTTCTTTATTGGTTAAATTTGAGGAAAATGATGAAGGAAAAAGGGCCTTGTTTGAGGCAGCAATTTTTAGCCTGTGAAGGTTGCGTTATTCGCGATTTAGCTTTGTGGACAATGCACAAAAGACCCACAGAACCCGTGGCTGAGATTTTAGCAGAAATTGGTCTAAAATATTGCCCCCCCACCTTTGAGCCCTCAGCTTTTGACTATGGAGGCTGTGACTCTCAAGGGTAAGCGGCTGCTAAAAATGCTAGAAGACAAGAAGTGAAAGTTATTGCCAAAATCTAGTTCAACTTGAGGTTGGCGTTTGGTAGAATAGTAAAAGATCATGAAGAAGCGCATTCTAACAGGTGATAGGCCCACTGGCAAGTTGCATTTGGGGCATTATGTGGGGAGTTTGGCTAACCGTTTGCGGTTACAGGATGAATATGAGACTTTTATCATCATTGCGGATTTATACACCTTAACTACCAGTCCTGAGAAGACTGGCGAACTACAAGCTAATATTAGGGATTTGGTTTTGGATTATTTGGCTGTGGGTTTAGATCCGGCTAAAGTGACCATTTATTTACAATCAGCCATTCCAGAAGTTGGTGAGTTGGCCATAATTTTAGGCATGCTTACAACCGTGTCTCGGTTGTCGCGAGTACCTACATTAAAAGATGTTATGACTGATTTGCGGATTACCAACCCTTCCTATGGATTGTTAGGTTATCCTGTCTTGCAAGCAGCAGACATTTTAGGGTTTAGGGCTCATTTAGTCCCAGTGGGCAAAGATCAAGTTTCCCATTTGGAAGTGACCAGAGAAATAGCCAGGCAATTTAATAGGCTCTATGGGGAAATTTTTCCTGAGCCTGAGCCTTTGGTAGGGGAGGTGCCTATTTTGCCAGGCATTGATGGCCAAGCTAAAATGAGCAAAAGTTTAGGCAATGTCATTAATCTTTCAGACCCCCCAGAGGTGGTAGAAAAGCAGGTGATGAAAATGTACACCGACCCTAACCGGATTCATGGCACTGAGCCTGGTAAAGTGGAGGGAAATCCGGTCTTTATTTACCATGAGGCTTTTAACGCTAATAAGGCTGAAGTGGAGCAATTAAAAGCCGCTTACCTGCGAGGTGAAGTTGGTGATGTGGAGGTTAAACATAAGTTAGTTAAAGCCCTCAACAATTTTCTTCAGCCGATTCGAGATCGCCGCCAGCATTTGGCGGAAAGTCCTAATTTGGTGGAAATGATTTTGGAGGCTGGTACTATTAAAGCTCGCCATGAGGTAAGAAAAACTTTAGCCATGGTTAAGAAAGCAATGAAAATGGATTTTTTTGGTGAGGTGGTTAATGAATAATTTACCTTTTAAACCTTTGGACCGTCTTGCCAACAGGGATTGATGACTGCTATACTTGCCGTGGCAAAATTTATGGCTACCAATAGAGTGAGAAAACCCCCCATTCCTCCTGTCTTGCCTAAAAATGGCGGGCCTTGGCGCGGTTTTTTAATCTATGCTATTTTGGCTACTCTGACCTTGCTTTTATTTTATAGTTTTGCCCAGCCGACATCTCGGTTTTTAGAAAGTGTGCCCCTATCTAAGGTTTTAACTGATGTTAAGAATGGGCAAGTGAAGCGGATTGAAGTGGATGGCAATAAATTAGTGGTGACTTATGACAATAATCAAACGGTGATTACTCACAAGGAGGAAGGTGAAAGTATAAGCGGAGTTTTCAAAAACACGGGTGTTGATTTGACATCTGTTGAAGTGACTGTTAAGGATCATAGCGCTTCACAAATTTGGCTAACCTTATTAACAACCTTTTTACCAGTTGTCATTTTGGCAGCCTTCTTTTTCTTGGTTGTCAGGCAAGCAAGAGAAGCCGGTTCGAGTATTTTTTCCTTTGGCCAATCACGGGCCAAACAATTTACTAAAGATATGCCCAGAGTTACCTTTGCCGATGTGGCTGGTGTTGATGAAGCTAAAAAAGAGCTGGAGGAAGTTGTGGAGTTTTTAAAACATCCTGAGAAGTTTAGGAGTTTGGGAGCCAGGACTCCTAAGGGGGTGCTGTTGGTAGGACCAGCTGGTACTGGTAAAACTCTCTTAGCAAGAGCGGTAGCGGGAGAGGCAGGGGTGGCCTTTTTCTCGATTGCCGGCTCTGAATTCATGGAGATGTTGGTGGGAGTGGGAGCAGCAAGGGTGAGGGATTTGTTTCTTACTGCTAAAAAGAACGCCCCTGCCATTATTTTTATTGACGAAGTCGAGTCCATTGGTCGGATGCGGGGTATTGGCTTTTCAGGG
>CAZCAY010000005.1:10594-18604 GCA_964496955.1 uncultured Gammaproteobacteria bacterium | reverse complement strand
ATAATTCTTGGAGTTTATCTTTCAAGTTAGCAACAGGATTATCGGTTAGCATTATTTGATTTAATTTCAACTTTAGAGTTAAATGTTGAAGAAGTCAAATTTATAATCAAATTTATAATCAACTGAGGAGTAGTTTATTAAAAATGCCACCTACCGCTTTCTCCATAGGCCCTTTTAATTTCCATTGGTACGGTTTAATTGTGGGCAGTGGCATTTTGGGGGCATTATTGGTGGTCAAGTGGCGAACTCAGTCTTATCAGGTGGCCTCTTCAGTTATTGACAGGTTATTTTGGTTAAGCTTGGGTATTGGCATTTTAGGGTCTCGCCTTTACCACGTTTTGGATTACTGGGATTATTATTGGCAAGATCCCTTGCGGGTGTTTTTTATTTGGGAGGGGGGTATGGCTATTTATGGCGGTTTATTGGCAGGGTTAGTAACCGTTTATGTTTTTGCCAAAAAGTATCATCTTTCAACCCTTAAACTTCTTGATTTAGGAGCACCGGCTGTGGCTTTGGGTCAGAGTATTGGTAGGTGGGGTAATTTAGTTAATTTAGAAGGCTTTGGCCCGCCAACAAATTTGGCTTGGGGTATTAATATCCCTGAAAGTTTGCGTCCTGAAGCCTTTAAAAATTTTGAGCGTTTCCACCCCACTTTTCTTTATGAGTCATTAGCCACTTTTTTAATTTTCATTCTTTTAATGACTGTATCTCGTAAGTTTCAGAACAAAACTGGTTTGGTTTTTGCCCTTTATGTTATGCTTTACTCAATTGTAAGGTTCTTTATTGAAAACTATCGTCTTGATACTTGGGTTATAGGAAGTTTCAAAGTAGCGCAGGTGATTAGTGTCTTTTTATTTGGTTATTCTTTAATCCTTTTAGCAAAAATTTTAAAGAGTAATGATTAAGCGAATTGACCAGCTGTTTTTTCCTTTAAACGCGTTGGTTGGCAAGAGTTTGATGGGGGATTATACAACCTTCTTTTTAGCTGAGGTCTTGATTGTATTATTGAGCTTCTTATCATTCTTGTTAGTGGCAAGGATTGCTGGTTATAAAGGATTAGTTAAGTTGGTGTTAAGCTTATTGCTAACTTTATTTATTGCTTTTGCCATCGGTTTTATTTTTCCCAGAGAAAGACCGTTTGCCCATTATGAAATTAAGAATCTAGCCTTACCTGTAGACGCTTTTTCTTTTCCGTCTAAGCATGCGGCCATCAGCGCAGTTTTGGCCTATGAGGTGTATAGGATAAAGCGGCGTTTAGGCTATTTTTTTATCCTTTTGGCATTTTTAATAGGAATTGCCAGGATCATAAGTGGTGTCCATTTTCCAACCGATGTTATTTTTGGTTTAGGTTTGGGTTTTGCTGTTTCAGCTATTGTCCATTACCTTGCTAAAGGGTAAAATAAGTTTGGGAAGTTTGTCCTATTGACATAAATTAGCACTCATGGTATCTTAATTGCTAACTGCTGCAGGTAGGTTTTAGAAATGACACCATTTGATTTAAGTTCTACTAAGCTTAAGAATAAAAACGAATTGCCGGTAGTCACTCTGCGTGATACGGTTATTTTCCCGGGATCAATGGTTAACTTAACGGTTGGCCGCTTGCGGGTACGAGCAGCAATTGACGCAGCTTATGCTACTGACCGCTTGGCCATTTATGTGGCCCAAAAAAACCCCAGAATAGAAACGCCAACCCCAAACGATCTTTACCAGGTTGGTACAGTGGGTGCTATTAGGCGATTGTGGCGGGTAGATGGCGATTATAATTTAATGGTTGAGGGGCTTTATCGGGTTTATTTAAAAGAATTTACCCAACAGGATCCTTATTTGGTAGCTAAATTTGAAGAGATTCCAGAATTAGCTGAGCGCACCGAGGAAATTGAAGCTGTTTTTCGCAACGTTTTGGCAAAAATTCGCCGTTATGGAGAAATTGGCGGTACCTTAACTTTAGAGTCATCTATTTCTATCTTTTCCACTGACGACCCTAATCAATTGGTCAACGCTATTGCTGCCTCTATTGATATTAAGGCCACTGATAAACAGCAAATTTTGGAAACAGTTGATACCCTTAAGCGCTTGACTAAACTTTCTGAGATTCTTACTCGCGAAATTAGGGTTTTGGAGATTTCTCACAAGATTGACCTTGAAACCCACGAGAGGGTAGGTAAGGCCACAAGGGAGGCAATTTTACGCGAGAAGATGCGTTCAATCGAAAAGGAGTTAGGTGAGGATGAAGAGACAAGAGAGATTGCTGAATTTAAGAAAAAGATTAAGGCAGCTCATATGCCAGAGCAAGTGCGCGAAAAAGCTGAAAAAGAACTTTTCAGGCTTTCTAAAATGTCTTCATATAACCCTGAAGCCTCCTATATTCGAACCTACTTGGAATGGCTGGTAGAATTACCATGGGGTGTGCTTTCACCTAATAATAACAGCCTCAAAGAAGCAGAAGAAATTTTAAACGCTGATCATTATGGCTTGCCTAAGGTTAAAGAGCGCATTTTAGAATATTTAGCTGTGCATAAGTTAGTCGGTAAGATTAGAGGCCCTATTCTTTGTTTTGTAGGGCCACCAGGAGTTGGTAAGACTTCTGTGGGTAAATCAATTGCTAGAGCTTTGGGGCGCAAATTTGTGCGGGTTTCCTTAGGTGGTATCCATGATGAGGCAGAAATTAGAGGTCATCGCCGGACTTATGTTGGAGCATTGCCCGGCCGTATTATCCAAGGAATTAAGAACGCAGGGACTGCCAATCCTGTTTTTATGCTTGATGAGATTGACAAAATTGGGGTGGACTTTAGAGGTGACCCCTCAAGCGCTTTATTGGAAGCCTTAGACCCAGAGCAGAATAACAGTTTTTCTGACCATTATCTTGAGGTTCCTTTTGATTTATCAGACGTGATGTTTATTACTACTGCTAACATTTTAGACACGATTCCTCCTGCCCTGCGTGACCGCTTGGAAATTATTAATTTCCCCGGTTATACAGCTGAGGAAAAGTTGCATATTGCAAAACAGTTCTTAATACCCAAGCAGTTGGAGGCTCATGGTTTGGCTGATAAAAAAATTACTATTTCTGACCAAGCAATCAATGAGATTATTGCCCGTTATACCCGTGAAGCTGGTGTTAGAGACTTGGAGCGCGAAATTGCTGCTATTTGCCGCAAGCTTGCAAAGAAGGTTAGTCAGGGTGAAAAACTGGCTAATAAAGGTAGAGTTGATGTTAGTCATTTGCGGTCTCTCCTTGGTCCACCCAAATACACCCAACATCAGGCCGAAGAGAGAGATGAGGTGGGTATGGCTACCGGTTTGTCGGTGACTCCAGCTGGGGGTGAGATTCTCTTTGTAGAGGTCTCAGTTATTCCTGGCAAAGGGCAATTAATTCTTACTGGGCAATTGGGTGATGTGATGAAAGAATCTGCCCAAGCAGCCATGTCTTACGTGCGCTCTCGGGCCAAATTATTTGGATTGGCTGATAACTTCCATCAAAAGATTGATGTCCATATTCATGTGCCAGAAGGGGCTGTACCCAAGGAAGGGCCATCAGCAGGTATTGCTATCACTACTGCTTTGGTTTCTGCTCTTTGTAAAATTGCTACCCGTAAGGAAGTGGGTATGACTGGTGAAATTACTTTGAGAGGTCGAGTTCTGGAGATTGGAGGGGTAAAAGAGAAGGTTATTGCTGCCCATAGAGCTGGCTTAAAGACTATTATTATGCCAAAAGACAATGAGAAAAATTTGGATGATATCCCGGCAAATGTTAGGAGAGATTTGAAGTTTGTTTTTGTCAAGCACATGGATGAAGTATTAAAGATTGCCCTTACCAGCCAACCTGTTCCTAGAAAGGAAAGACCAGTAAGGTCTAAGGGGAAATTAGCTAAAATGGTTTCTAAGAATAAATTGTCTCTTATTTCACCAGTGGTGTCTTAAAATGGCTCTTGGGCAAAGTTTACCAACTCATTTGGCCTTACCTTTAGCAATTGGTGTTTCTATTTTAAGTGTTCTTTACGGTTTGGTCCTTATTGGGTGGATTTTGAGATTGCCAGCAGGTGAAGCTAAGATGGTGGCCATTGCTAGGGCTATTCAAGAGGGAGCCAGTGCTTATTTAAATCGCCAATACCTTAACGTAGCTGGTGTAGCCCTCTTAATTTTTTTGGTTTTGGCTTTATTGGTGAACTTGACCACCGCGGTGGCTTTCTTAATTGGTGCTGTGGCTTCTGCAGCTGCTGGTATTTTAGGTATGCATATTTCAGTGAGGGCTAATGTCCGCACCACAGAAGCAGCTAAGATTTCACTAAGCAAAGCTTTGGGAGTTGCTTTTAGAGGAGGGTCAATTACCGGTTTGTTGGTTGTGGGTTTAGGTTTACTGGCTGTCAGTGCTTTTTTTGCCGCAACCCGCGATATTCAGGCTTTGGTAGGTTTGGGTTTTGGCGGTAGTTTAATTTCTGTGTTTAGCAGATTGGGTGGCGGAATTTTTACAAAGGCTGCTGATGTTGGGGCTGATTTGGTGGGGAAAATTGAGGCTGGTATTCCTGAAGATGATCCCCGAAACCCGGCTGTCATTGCTGATAACGTTGGGGACAATGTGGGTGATTGTGCAGGGATGGCTGCAGACCTTTTTGAAACTTATGCGGTTACTTTAATTGCGGCCATGCTATTAGGTTCTCTTGTCATGCCTCAAACTTTATCAGCTCAACTTTATCCTTTAGCTCTAGGGGCAGTAGCGATTATAGCTTCAGTCATTGCCGGTTTTTTTGTCCGCTTGCCCAAGTCCCAAAACATTATGGGCTCTCTTTATTGGGGGTTGGTGGGCGCGGCTGTGCTGTCTGCTGTTGGGTTTTACCCAGTGACCATGTGGTTAATGGCTAATAACCCCAGTTTTGCGCCATTAAGGCTGTATTTTGCTTCACTTGTAGGCATTTTAGTGACAATTGGTTTAATGCTCATTACGGAGTACTACACTTCCACTAAGTTTGGACCAGTTCAAAATGTGGCCAAAGCTTCAACTAGCGGTCATGCCACTAATATTATTGCTGGTTTAGCTCTTTCCATGAGGGCAACTTTCTTGCCTATTATTTTAATTTCCTCAGCTATTATTTTGGCCTTTAACTTGGCTAATATCTACGGTATTGCTATTGCAGCAGTGGCTATGCTCTCCTTAACTGGGATGGTTGTCTCCATTGATGCTTATGGACCAATTACTGATAATGCTGGGGGCATTGCTGAAATGGCTAATCTTCCTGAAAAGGTTAGAAAAGTTACCGATCCTTTAGACGCGGTTGGTAATACTACTAAGGCGGTGACGAAAGGTTATGCGATTGGTTCTGCTGGTCTGGCGGCTTTGGTTCTGTTTGCTTCATATTCTCAGGAATTACTTCATGCCGGTAGCAATGTTCAGTTTTTCCTATCAGATCCTAAAATTTTAGTGGGGCTATTTATTGGTGGTGCCCTACCTTTTGTTTTTAGCGCTTTGGCTATGGAGGCGGTCGGGAATACAGGACAGGCAGTGGTCTCAGAAGTGAGACGTCAGTTTAGCCAAATTAAGGGTCTCATGCAGGGTAAATCCAAGCCTGATTATGCCAAATGTGTTGATATTGTAACAAAACAAGCCCTAAAGGAAATGATCTTGCCAGCAATTATTCCAGTGGGAGCGCCAGTGGTTGTTGGTTTTCTTTTGGGCCCCCAAGCGTTAGGTGGCCTGTTAATAGGGTCAATTGTGACTGGTATTTTCTTAGCCTTTTCAATGACAACAGGGGGTGCGGCTTGGGATAATGCTAAAAAGTATATTGAAGCTGGTAATTTTGGCGGGAAAGGAAGTGAAGCCCATAAGGCTGCTGTGACTGGCGACACCGTGGGTGATCCTTATAAAGATACTGCAGGGCCGGCTATCAATCCTATGATTAAGGTTGTTAACATTGTAGCTGTGCTTTTAATTCCTTTTATCATCTAAGGTATCTTCTTTGAGAATTAAGAGGGTGTAGTTTTAAAAAGGTATTTTAAGCTTTTGGAACGCAATAGTAGCTGGTGGCGCTACGGGGATTCGAACCCCGGTTACGCGGCTGAGAACCGCGTGTCCTAGACCACTAGACGATAGCGCCAGCACTAAATGCCTTATTTTAGGTCCATTAATCTTACCACAATTTGTCTAATTATTACAGGTGCTTTCCCACCAGAACTTGACATTAGAATAATTATGGAGTATAGTCGCTTCACCAAAATTTCATTAATAGAGGGGAGAAAAGCACGTAGTTTTCAATCATAGCGGAAACTGCGTTTTTTTAACCAGTTTTAATCTTCAATTTTAAGCGCCGACTTTGGAGGTTTGAAATGTCAAAGCATAAGAAAAAGAATGTTCTCACCAAAGCAGGCTTGGCTAAGTTAAAAGAAGAATATGAATATTTGGTCAAAAGGAAAAGACCGCAGGTTACAGAACGAATTCAGCGGGCGAGAGAGTTTGGCGATTTATCAGAAAATTCTGAGTATGATGCAGCTCGCGAAGAACAGTCTTTTGTTGAGGGTCGTATTGCTGAGCTTGAAGAAATTTTGAGCAATATTGAAGTTGTAGAGAGTGAAAGGACTGATTTTGTGGTGATTGGTTCAAAGGTAGTGGTGGAATTTGATGGTGAAATTGAAGAGTTTACCATTGTTGGCTCTCTAGAAGCTGACCCAGCTAATGGCAAGATTTCAAATGAATCGCCTGTGGGCAGTGCTTTGCTAGGGGCTAGAATCGGTGAGGTAGTAGAAGTGGCCACCCCTATTGTGAAGGTTAAGTATAAGATTTTAGAGATTAAATAGAATTAATCTTTCAAATTTAAGTCAATCTGGGGGTCCTAATTTATGGGTGGTGAGAAACTAGGAGTTCATGAATTTGAGGCTGATCCTTTGAGGTTATCAGCCAACCAAAAGAAGGTGTTATCCAAGTTAGTTGAGGCCGCCAGATTAATTGCTCTCATTTACAAACTCCAGGGAAACCATCGTTACAATGGAGCTAATTTTTATCCTCATGATGCCAGCCGCGAGGAAGTGGAAAAGGCAGCAGCCTCTTGATTCATTGATTTTAGACCCTTATACAGTGGTTAAACGGGCAAAGAATGGCCAGTTATACGCTATTCCTTACCACTTAGAATTTCGCGAGAAAATTCTCCCCATAGCTAACCTCTTAAAAGTAGCTGCTGAAATTTCAGACAGCAAGGAATTTGCTAGGCGATTAAATTTTCAAGCCGGTGCTTTGTTAGACGGGACCTATGAGGCGTCGGACATTTATTGGCTATCAATGAAACCTTACAAAATTGATGTGGTTATTGGACCGATTGAGAGGTATGAAGATAAATTGTTGTTTCGCAAGACAGCTTATCAGGCGTGGGTCGGCGTAACTGATGAAAGGCTAACCAGAAAGCTTAATTATCTGAAGGAGGCAATGCTTACAGGCACGCGCAAGGTGGTTCAGGCCTCCAACCAGGTTTCGCCATCAAAAATTCAATTAAGAGTCAACCAAACTCTATTTTTTCAGGTTTAATAGCCAGGTTCATGTTCACTTCCACGAGCTTACCTAATGATGTGACAGTATTGAGTCGGTATGGTGTGACCATTACCCTTTTTAAGCCATCTATTGATGAGTTATTTGCCAAACGACATCATCCCATCTTCCATGCTGTCTTTCAGGATAAGTTCCAGCAGGCATATCAGGATAAGTTCCAGCAGGCATATTCAGTGGCTAGTTTGAAAGAAGGTGCTCTTTTAAATGCCTTTGCCCATGAGATGGCCAGACAATATCTCCAGTATGAGGGTGCAGAAAAGAGATTAATTAATCTTTACCCTGTTATTAGTGAGATTGGGGCTGCCGTTTGGGGTATTAAGGCTTAAGGTCCTTTATTACTAAAAGGCGCTATTAGTCAAAAGCAGCTGCAATCGATTTTAGTCATTTTCTTTTGCCGAGCTTTTGATTGGTTTGATAAGTGTAAAGATGATCCTAATGTGGCTTGTTATGTAACAGGTAATGCGATTGCCTTGAATTTCTTA
>CAZCAY010000005.1:7025-10582 GCA_964496955.1 uncultured Gammaproteobacteria bacterium | reverse complement strand
TTTTCCTGGCCGAACTTTACCAAAATGTATATGGCTTTATCAAAGTTGGCTGATGTTTTAGAAAGAATTTTGGCCTCAGGTTCTTATAAATACGCTAAACGCTTTATTGATATATATGGGTCTTATGAAATCTTTAATCGTTTTACTCAACGGTTGGCTAAAGTCTTAAAAAGCTAATTGGCTGGCAACTTCAATGAAAGAATTATTCTCACCATCGCTATCAGATTTTCTAAAAAGAAACCTAGAAGCACCATTTTCTCCGAGGTTGTATTTTAAAGAGTATGATGTTGATTTAGAAAAGTTGAGCTATGCTGAGTTGAAGGTGGTTAGAGATTTAACTGAAAGTTTGGTGAAGCTGGAGAATCACTACGTTTTTTTAAAATCCCAAAGTTTTTATCCACTAGCCACCAATGAAGATGAACGGGCAGTTTTAAGAACAAGAATTGAGCAGTTGTCAGTGGATGAGCCCCTTTTTAAATCCCATTACACGGTCATTGAATCTGATCCTAAAACCCGTGCTATCAAGGCTGTCCCCTTTCACCAAAAATTTGCTCGTCAGCATAAGGAGTTGGCAAGCAGTATTGGTAAGGCTAGCGAGATAGCAGGCCTTGACCCTTTATTAAAGGAGCATTTAAAGAATATCAAGACCGCTATTGAAACTGATAGCTATGAACAGGCTGAAATTGCTTGGCTTGAACAAAGCCGGCCTACTCGTGTTGATTTAATTTTCAAGCCAGCTGAATCTTATGGTGATAAGTTTATGGAAAGGTACTATGACTGGGAAGGAGTGCTTGGAATTTTGAATGAGTCTGTTACCAATGAAGTGAGCAAGTTTAAAGATCAACTGCTTTCGGTTCAAAGGAAAAAGAAGCCAGATCCCAAAGTGACTGTTAAAGTGTGGGATGTGAAAGCAGCAGCTGGTTTAGTGGTGGAAAATGGTTTTTCAGCATCAACTTTTCCAAATGATTGGGAGATTGCTCAATCTCATGGGTCGGTGATTATCATTTTCAAGCAAATGATGGATGAAAATTTTAACACAAAACTTTTGCCTATTATCAAACAGGCATTTGCTCCTTCAAGCTTTGTTGATTTGGACGAATCATAGCTTAATTTAGCTTCCCTTTATTGGTTAACTGCCCATGAGACGTTTCATGCGGTTAATCGGTATTCTGGTGATGAGGAAAGGCATCGCGGTTACTATCATGCTTTAAGCGAGTTGAACAGTTCGGTATCTGGTTTAAGATCAGCTTTTGATCTAGCAGACAGACAGCTTATTTCTCCCACAATGCTCAAGGCTATTATTGCGATCCATTTTGCTCGCATTTTTGCCGATTACGCTGAGTTTCAGTTACAAGCAAATCAAGTTATTGAAGCTTATGCATTAGGGTCAGTGGCCAATTACAATTTTTTTGAAAGTTATGGGTTGTGCCAAAAAGATAATGATAAGTTAATTTTGCCTTTGGCCGATTCTTTGATTAATCCAGTGGAATCCTTAGCTGGCGTTCTTGAATATCTGGCCCATGAAGGGAAGGCTGCTGATACCGGAACTTTTTTTAGGCGTTACAACAACTCTAAAAACTTGCGCTCTCTCAATAAAGCCTTAAGGAAGATATTTCCTCCGCCTGCTTCAGAGGAAGTTTGAGAGTTTAAAAATCCATTGCTAATAAGCTGCTTTTATTTTATACTGGTGCTGAATGGAATCTGCTGACAAGATTAGAGAGATTAGATTGGCTAAAATTGGCCAAATCAAGAAATTAGGCATTGATCCCTATCCAGCAGTAAGTCGTAAGAAGCACCCTGTGGCCACTAGCCGTCAGCTTTTAGGCCGCAATGTCATTACGGCTGGTAGGATTATTGCCTTGAGGTCTCATGGCGGTTCTGCTTTTGCTGATATTGTGGATGAAACCGGCAAAATTCAGGCATTTTTTTCCAACAGGAAGCTCTCTGATATTAAGCGCCAGCTTTTAGGCCTTTTGGATATTGGTGATTTTATTGAGGTTGAAGGAGAGGTTGGTAAAACCCAGGCAGGAGAGATAACGGTTTTTGTTAGCGATTTTGGCTTGCTGGCCAAATCCCTAAGACCGATTCCTAGTGTTTGGTATGGCTTAAAAGATGTTGAGCAGCGTTTTAGAAAGCGTTATTTAGACCTCTTGATTAACCAGGAGGTTAAAAATCGGTTAGTGACTAGAGCCAGAATTATTAAGGCTTTGCGCCAGTTTTTGGATGAAGCCGGTTTTGTGGAAATAGAGACGCCCACCTTCCAACCGATTTATGGAGGAGCTGCTGCCAGGCCATTTATCACCCATCATAACGCCTTAGATGCTGATTTTTATCTCAAAATATCAGATGAGCTTTACTTGAAGAGGTTAATTATTGGTGGCTTTGAGAAGGTCTATGAAATTGACAAAGATTTTCGTAACGAGGGTATTGATAAAATTCACAATCCAGAGTTCACTATGCTGGAATGTTATCAAGCTTATGGTGATTATCATCAAATGATGACATTAACAGAGGAGATATTCAAATATGTGACAGAAACAGTTTTTGGTACCACTAAGGTTAAGTTTGCCAATCATACTTTTGACTTTTCTAAAAAATGGTTGAGATTGCCGATGAAAGAAGCTATTAAGCATTATTTGAGGATTGATGTTGATAAATTAACCGATGAGGGTTTGAAAGAAACAATGAAAAAGCTCAAAATTAAATATGAAGATAAACCATCTTTAACAGGGGTGGCAAAAGGGTTTAGTAGAGGTGTGGCTATTGCGACCATTTTTGAGGCTTGCGAAGAGTTTCTTATTGAGCCCACGTTTGTGATTGACTTTCCTAAGGAAACTTCTGCTTTGGCTAAGTTGCATAGGGCTAATCCTGAGTTAATTGAGAGATTTGAGCCTTACATTGCTGGCTGGGAAGTAGGTAATGCCTATTCGGAGCTGAATGATCCAATTTTACAAAAGGAATTTTTTGAGAGGCAACAACAGGCAGCTCAATCAGGTGATTTAGAAGCCCAACCAATGGATTTGGATTGGATTGAGGCTCTTGAATATGGTATGCCTCCCACTGGTGGTTTGGGTTTAGGTGTTGATCGGATGGTCATGATTTTAACTAATACAGCTTCTATTAGAGAGGTAATTGCGTTTCCGACTCTTAGACCGGAGAAGTCAAATGGATAGAAAAAAAGCGCTTCAAATTGTTGATGAACTGGTTAAATCTCCCAATTTAAAAAAGCATTTGTTAGCCTGCGAGGCAGTGATGCGGGCATTAGCTCACTATTTGTTATCAGTTAGGCCTGATCCTAATGAAAATTTTGATGCTAATGATTGGGGTTTGGTGGGATTACTCCATGATGCTGATTACGAGGCGTTAGGTAAAGATTCTGAAAAACACACCGATTTGGTGGTTGAAAAGTTAAGCGCAGGGGGTATTTCTCAAGACATTATTGAGGCTATTAAGGGTCATGCAGATAAAGCTGAAAGGCGAACTTTAATGGCCAAAGCTATTTACGCAGCTGATGAATTAACTGGTTTAATTGTGGCAGCGGCTTTGGTGCGGCCGGA
>CAZCAY010000005.1:0-6979 GCA_964496955.1 uncultured Gammaproteobacteria bacterium | reverse complement strand
CAGAGGACCTTCCTTTGCAGCTGGGGCTAATCGGGCAATGATTAAAACTTGTGAGACTGAATTAGGCATTGAGTTACCTGAATTTATTGATATTTGTCTTAAGGCAATGCAAGCAATTAGGGAAGAATTAGGTTTATGAGCAAACCAATTTTAACTTGCGCGGTTGTTTGTGAAGCGGCCACCATTGACCAGCAAAATCGAGCTATTATTTATGGTATTTTTTCACAGATCCAAACAGCCAAGTTGCCTACTGTGCATCCCCAATTCACCGTCTTTTGTATTTGGGAGGGGGAGCCTGGTCAAAACCATCAACAAGTGATTAAGATTGCCAGTCCTACCAATGAGATTTTGGCCGAAACGCCACCTGTCAATTTTGATATTGGCAGGCCCCAAGCAAGATTAATTTCCCAATTTAACTTGATGCAATTTAATAAATTTGGTGTCTACAAAGTCCAAATTTTACTTGATGGGAATTTAGAAAGGGAAATCAGTTTAGAAGTAGTGGCTATTAAAACTGACTGATGATTGACATTGCGTTGATTTATCAAAATCCCAATCTTTTTAAAGAAAAGATTAGCCAGCGTGGTTTTAATGTGGATGTTGATAAGATACTGGCTTTAGATAGGCAAAGACGGTTGTTGATTAAAGAAGTTGACCAATTGCGGCGGGATAGAAAATTGGCCGCTGAAAAAAGAGAACAAAAGTTAGGACTGACCATCAAGAAGACTCTAAGCAATAAAGAGCAGCAGTTAGCTGCCATTGAGCAAGAACTTTCTGAATTACTACTAGCCATTCCTAATCTCGCCTTAGATGAAGTGCCGGTGGGTACAAGTGAGGCGGATAATCGGGTTATTAGAAAATGGGGTTCACCTCCTCATTTCAATTTTCCAATTCAAGATTACCATCAGCTTGGCGAAAGCTTGGGTATTGTGGATTTAAAACGAGCTGCTAAGGTGTCAGGTAGCCGCTTTGGTTATTTATTAGCAGAGGGTGTTGTTCTTGAGCTGGCATTGGTTAATTACGCTATGAGGTTATTAGAAAAGGCCGGTTTTGTTCTAGTGATACCGCCTGCTCTTATTAAATCACCGGTTAAACAGCAATTGGGGTATGTAGAGCCTGAAGCTACTAGTAACTGGTATTTGGTAGGCGGCCAGTCAGAAAACAATGGTGATTTTTATTTAATAGGCACTGCTGAGCACGCTATTGTTCCCTTCCATAAGGACGAGATATTAGAAGTCGGGACTTTGCCTAAGCGTTATGGTGGTTTTTCTCCGGCTTTCAGGCGCGAGGCTGGTAGCTATGGAAAAGATACTAAGGGGCTTTTTAGAGTGCATCAGTTTGACAAAGTGGAGATGGTTAGCTTTACCAAACCTGAAGATTCCAGTTCAGAGCATCAATTTCTTCTCTCCATCCAGGAAAAGTTGGTCCAAGCGTTGGGATTACCATATCAGGTTGTGGAAGTTTGTACTGCGGACATGGCTTTTCCTACGGCTAGGCAATTTGATATTGAAATTTGGTTTCCTTCAGAAGGACGCTACCGAGAAACTCATTCCACTTCTAATACTACCGATTTTCAAGCACGAAGGTTAAATATTAAGTACCGCGATGGTCACCATCTAACCTATGTTCATATCCTAAACGGCACGGCAGTGGCAATTGGGAGGACTATTATGGCTATTTTGGAAAATAACCAGCAAGCTGATGGCAGCGTGGTGATACCGGAGGTTTTGCGTGCGTATACTGGATTTTCTAAAATTCTCCCCAAAGGTTGAGAAAAGGCTTAAGTCAGATTTTAATGGCGAGATAGCTGTTGTTAATTATGGTAAGGAAAGGAATATTGTCGTTGGTAATCTCATTCAATCAGGCCCCTTTATTGAAAGGCTTTGGTTTGGGGCTTTACGTCCTTTAAGCAAGAAACAGGTCAAGCAGGTGTTAGTGCTTGGTTTGGGCGCTGGTTCGGTGATTACCTCCTTAAGAAGTTTTTGGCCGAATTGTCAAATTACAGGCGTGGAAAAAGATAAAGCAATTGTTAAAGCGGGCCAAAGGTATTTTGGTTTGGATATTGAAAATGTAAATGTCAAAATTGCTGACGCTTTCCAATTTGTAAGGAAAGCCAAGAGCAACTTTTATGATTTGGTGATTGTTGATTTGTATGTGGGTGAGAAAATACCAGACGCAGTTAAGTCCAAGCCGTTCCTTTTAAATCTCAAAAAAATTGTCAAAAAGAATGGCGTTGTCGTTTTTAATCATTTATACTTTGCTGGTCATAAAAAGGCAGCCAACCTCTTTAAGAACGACCTTTCCCCCCTTTTTCCTAATTTGGTAGCTAAGAAAAATTTTCCCTTTATGGCTACCAACCTCTTAATTTATTGTCAAAAGTGAATTGATGATTTTGCTTGCTGTGATAGTTTTTTTGTTGCAAAATGAGGCGGACTCTTAATTTGACAAATGAATATTAATTTGTCAGTTTTAAATTGGTCCTCTATAACTTAAAGGAGGTTAAAATGGCCAAAAAGAAGGCTAAAAAGAAGAAATAATTGCTAGTCACAAGCAATATTTAGCTGTTGGAATTGAACGGATTAATAGAAGAAGGATCCCAAGGTATTTTCTTGGGATTCTTTTTTAACTTCTATCTGGTGATGATAAGAAGACTTTGTTAAAATTATCAGGCCAGAAAAGCGCGCCAATGCTTAAGTTTTTAGGAAAAATTTTAGACTCTAATGAAAAGGAGCTCAGAAGGCTCCAGCCTATTGTGGAGCAAATCAATCGGTTAGAAGCTGATATTAGCAGGTTGACAGACTCCCAATTAAGTGCCAAAACTAGTGAGTTTAAACTGAGGTTGGAACGGGGTGAAACATTGGATGAGATTTTGCCTGAGGCTTTTGCGGTGGTGAGGGAAGCGGCAAAGAGAACTATTGGTGAGCGCCATTATGATGTCCAGTTGATTGCTGGCATTGCTCTTCATCAAGGTAAGATTGCTGAACAGAAAACAGGTGAAGGAAAAACCTTATCAGCCACCACTGCTGTCTATTTGAATGCCTTGACTGGCAAAGGTGTGCATGTAGTGACTGTTAATGACTATTTGGCCAAGCGTGATGCGAATTGGATGGGCCCAATTTATAATTTTTTGGACTTATCTGTTGGTTATATTGTCCATGATATCCCTCCTGGCTCAAAAGAACGCAAGGCCATGTATGCTTGCGATATTACTTATGGAACCAATAATGAATTTGGTTTTGATTATTTGCGCGACAATATGGTTACGAGTTTAGATCAAATGGTTCAACGCGGCCACCACTTTGCTATTGTGGATGAGGTTGACTCAATCTTAATTGATGAAGCCAGAACACCTTTGATTATCTCTGCCCCTTTTGAGGAAGCTACGGATAAATATTACCAGTTTGCCAACTTAGTTGAACAATTAACACCAGGTACAGACTATGTTGTGGATGAGAAGTTAAGAACTGCCAATTTAACCGAACACGGCATATTAAAAGTGGAGAAAAAATTGGGTGTGGATAACCTTTATGAAAAGGATTTTCAGACCATTCATCATATTGAGCAGGCTTTAAAAGCCAAAACCCTTTTTGTTAAAGATCGCGATTATGTGGTGAAAGACAATCAGATTATTATTGTAGACGAGTTTACAGGCAGGCTTTTACCAGGCAGGCGTTATTCTGAAGGGTTACATCAGGCGATTGAGGCTAAGGAGAGAGTACCTATCCAACAAGAATCTAAGACTTTGGCAACGATTACTTTCCAGAATTACTTTAGGTTATATGAGAAATTGGCGGGGATGACAGGAACAGCCGCTACCGAAGCTGAAGAATTTCACAAAATTTATGGGCTTGAGGTAGTGGTGGTGCCGACCAATAAACCTATGATTAGGAAGGATTATCCTGATGTGGTTTACAAAACAGCTAGGGCAAAATTCACAGCAGTTGCTGCTGAAGTGGCAGATTGTTATCGTCGTGGGCAGCCGGTATTAATTGGTACCACCTCTATTGAGAAAAATGAGTTGCTTTCTGCTCTCCTTAAGCGCAAAGGCATTCCCCATGAAGTTCTCAATGCCAAAAACCATGCCAAAGAAGCTGAAATTATTGCTCAGGCTGGCCAGAAAGGGGCGGTTACTTTGGCAACCAACATTGCTGGGCGTGGTGTGGATATTAAGTTAGGTAAGGGAGTGGCTGAATTAGGTGGTTTGCATGTCATTGGCACCGAACGTCATGAGTCTAGGAGAATTGACAATCAATTGAGAGGTCGTTCTGGGCGTCAAGGCGATCCTGGTTCATCACGTTTTTACGTCTCATTAGAGGACGATATTATGCGCCTTTTTGGGGGAGAACAGGTGGCAAAATTAATGACAATGTTTAAATTGCCAGAGGATACCCCTATTGAGCACCCCTTAGTCTCCAAGGCTATTGAAAATGCCCAGATTAAGGTGGAAAGTCATAATTTTGATATCAGAAAACACCTAGTTCAGTACGATGATGTGATTAACAAGCAACGCGACATTATTTACTCTTTGAGGCGAAGGATTTTGGAGTTGGCTTCGGGGAGTCCAAGTGAGGGGGTTAGTGAAAATAATGAAGCCAAAATTATTGAATTTAAAAATGAGATAATGACCAAGGTTAAAGCTGAAATTGAGAACTTAGTTTCAGCCCAAGCTGCAGAAATTTTAGATGAAGCAGCCTTAAAGAACATAGTTAGCGAATTTGTTACCATTATTCCACTTGATGATGCAGGCCAAAAACAGTTGGTCTCAGAATTGGCAAAGTTCAAAGATAAAGATGAAATTTCAAAATTTTTAGGAGAGATTGCTGATCGCGCTTATAAACAAAGGCAAGAAAAATATGGTGCTGAAACTGTTTTGCAATTGGACCTTTGGATTTATCTATCTGTCATTGATACCCTTTGGATGGAACATTTGGACACTTTAGATGATTTGAGGGAAGGGATTGGTTTGCGCGGTTATGCTCAACGTGACCCGTTGGTGGAATATAAAGCAGAAGCTTTTAGCTTGTTTGAAAAGTTAATGGCCAATATTGATTACGAATTAATTCACCGCTTATTTAAGGTTCAGATTCAACCAGTAGAGACAGTCATTAGCCAATCCATTTCTCAAGGTACTCAGGTGCGGCAGACAGTTGAGATTTCTGGTGGTAATGTTGCCAGCAATACTTCACCTGTGGTTAGAAAGAGACTTGGCCGTAATGATCCCTGTTGGTGTGGTAGTGGTAAGAAGTTTAAGAAATGCCATTATCCCCAGCTACCCTAGGTGTCATAGTTATCTATTCTAAAAAAGTGCTAGTAAAGTTATCAGCACTTTTTAATTTTAAGCCTTTTAGTTCCTAACTTTCGATGATTGATTATCCTCTTTTTATAGTTTTTTCAAACAAAAGATATTCTCGCTCTTTTGGGGAAAATCCAAGTTGGCGATAAAACTTTTGCGCCAGTATATTCTTCCGGGCGACTGCTACTCGAAGCTTTTTGACACCTTTCTTGACAGTTAACTCCATTGCTTTTTGGGGGTTTTGGAGAGAAAGAACAAATGACCAATATCTTTTGTCCGGCTGGTTATCGGCAGCGATCTCAATTTTTGAAGGAAAGTCTTCTACATTAAGACGAACAACTTCGACATTTCTCCTTTTTCTCAATTCAAGTAAAACTAAATCGGCAGTTAAATCTGTTTTGCCACAAATAAACAAAATTAACTTGGGCATTTATAGACTAACATTCTCGAGCATGTTCTCCTGTTCTAGTGGTTCCCATCAAACCTTTTGTGACTTCAACAATTGGTTGACCGCTATTATTAACTCTTATCTGACTTTGAGGATTATACTTACCAGGAACTTTAGGAGAGCGCATTCTAGTCTGAAAATTTACAAGGAAGGGTACCTCTTTGGCTAAAGACATCTTTTATCACTTCCCTTGGGATCTTCAAGTAATTTACGCTGATTATAAATATCATGCGGAAATAGCAGCTGGCAAGCAATGGAGCTTTAGGAAAGCAGCCACAAACTGGTTAATGTAATTTAAGAAGAAGAAATAATGGAGTAGGAGATGTTTGAACCTATTCAACACTCGGTGTTTGCCCTTTTATTATTTGTTAACCTTCGGGATACCTTTTCCGCTTACGGTCTCTTAAGTGTTAAAAGGTTCGTGATTTCAACTCGTCGGGTTGATTAGTTTAAGCCTTTCTTTGTTTGAGTTTGTTTGAGATATTGGGAAATTAGAATTTGAAATTTGTTTAGAATTTAGAATTTCAAATTAAGACTTCTTTCTTGCCTGTAGAAGTTCGTGTTAGGGTTCGTGGTTACTACAATCGGTACGGAACTTATGTACAACCATATTATCGTTCGTCTCCTAATGTATATCGTTGGGACAATTACAGCTATAAAAGTTATCAGCATCGCTATAAAATTCTTATTAAAATCGTTCAATTATTACAATTCTCCTCTTTATATCCCTGACTACAGTTATACTTGGTATCGCTGGAATTGGTAGTTTTAATCAGTAGTTTGTTGTGTTTTTAAGAATGATGTTTTGGAAAACTTCCGGTCACAGAGGCTCTAGTGGTCTTGGCTGACTGCTTTACCTGGCTTATATGGTACCCTACATTGATAGCGTATCATATCCTCAGATGGCTTAAGTAGGCAGATGGTGTTGTTGAGAAAGTAATATATGGCCTATTTAGCAAATCTAGTCTATTCATCTTTTTGGACAGTCAATGTTTGATATAATGGTGCGGTGGAATGGGTTGATTGGGGCTAAGGAGTGGAGTAATGGATGATAGGCTAAAAATATTTGTAGTAATGCCTGCTTATAATGAAGGCCCAAGGATTAAAAGGATTGTTCAAGATCTTTCCAAATATCGGTTGCCAACAATTGTAGTGGATGATGGTTCTTGCGATAACACCTTTGAAGAAGTAAAACAAATGCCAGTTTTGGCTTTACGACACAAGGTCAATTTAGGCAA
>CAZCAY010000004.1:0-19224 GCA_964496955.1 uncultured Gammaproteobacteria bacterium | reverse complement strand
CAAGCCCCTTGTATTATTTTTATCGACGAAATTGATGCGGTAGGTCGACACCGAGGGGTGGGTCTTGGTGGAGGTCATGATGAACGCGAGCAAACGCTCAACCAACTGTTAGTGGAAATGGATGGCTTTACTCCCAATGATAACGTTATTGTTTTGGCGGCCACCAATAGGCCTGATCTTTTAGACCCAGCTCTCACCAGACCTGGACGCTTTGACAGAAGAGTGGTATTGGATATGCCAGATATTGAAGGCAGAAAAGCTATTTTAAAAATTCATATGAAGGGTAAGCCTTTTGCTGATGAAGTATCGGTGGAGAAATTGGCCAAGAGAACGGTGGGGTTTTCTGGTGCTGATTTGGCTAACATGTTAAATGAAGCTGCTATTTTAGCTGCCCGTGAGGGCAAAAAGGTTATTGACAATGCTGATTTAGAAGAAGCGGCGACCAAGGTCAAACTAGGTCCTCAAAAAAAACGTTTTCAAACTGATATTGACAGGAAGATTACGGCTTATCATGAGGCAGGCCATGCAGTGGTGGCCCATTTTTTGCCTCATATGGATCCCATTCACCGGATTTCTATTGTCTCCAGAGGGACAACAGGGGGTCACACCTTAATTCCGCCTCAAGTTGACAGACAAACAGAAACCAAGTCTCATTTACTGGAAATGATCTCAACTCTTTTGGGAGGAAGGGCTTCAGAGGAGTATGTTTTTGGTGAAGTTACTACCGGGGCAGCTAATGATTTGGAAATTGCGACTAATATTGCCAGATCAATGGTTGTGGAGTTTGGAATGTCCGATTTAGGACCTTTAAATATTGGTCCTAAAACCCAATTTGGCATTTGGCCTGAATTGGAGCAAACGACCATATCCCAACAATTGGCTGCTAAAATTGACGATCAAATCAGCCAGATTATTAACAGTTGCTTTGCCCAATCTAAGGAGATTCTTAAAAATCACCGTCAACAGTTAGATGCTGTGGCCGCTGCTCTTTTGGAAAAAGAAACATTAGATTATGAAGAATTTGAGAAAATCGTGGGACCTAAAGTCACCATTGGGAGCAATAATCAAGTTGTAAAGGAAGCAAAGGGCAATGGACGCAATGGGGTAGGCGTTGAAGGGGAAGAGACCGTTTAAGAGTACCACTAACCTTAGTTTTCTCCAGTTTATGCTACAATTAGGTTCATGAATAGGTTGGTTTTAATTGATGGTAATTCCTTATTCTATCGGGCTTACCACGCCTTGCCTCCAACCTTGACTAACTCCTTGCACGAACCGGTTAATGCAGTCTATGGCTTTTCCAATATGCTTTTAAAGACTATTCTTAATTTAAAGCCTGCTTATATGGCGGTGGCTTTTGATACCAAAGCCCCTACTTTTAGACATATTGAGTTTGCGGCCTATAAAGCCACACGCATTCCGCCGCCTCCTGATCTGTTTCCTCAATTACCCAAAGTCAAGCTGGTTTTGGCAGCCTTTAACATTCCTGTTTTTGAAATTGATGGTTTTGAAGCTGATGATGTGATTGCCACTTTAGCAAATAAAGCTTTAAAGCAGGTATCGCCTGTCATTGATGAGGTGGCAATTGTGACTGGTGATCGAGATACTCTTCAGCTGGTCAATGATAAGGTCAAGGTCTATGCTTCTGCTCATAAAATAGGTGAGATGATAGTTTTTGACAAGGCCAAGGTAAGGGAAAAATATGGCGTGAATCCTCACCAAATGGCCGATTTTAAGGCTTTAGCAGGCGATGCTTCAGATAACATTGCTGGTGTGGCCGGTATTGGCCCCAAAACAGCAGCCAAGCTTTTACAGGATTTTGGGAGTTTAGAGCAAATTTATGCCAACTTATCCCAAATACCTCCCAAGATTAGAGAAAAATTAGCCCAAAGTAAAGAAGCAGCCTTTCAAGCCAAGTCTTTAATTACCTTAGATTCTAATGTACCCCTCGGGCGGTTCAATTTAAGTTACTTAAAAACGCGCATTGATTGGACCAAAGTAAGGGCTGAATTTGAAAACTTGAGGTTTAAGAGCTTAATCAGCAGGATACCTGTGGTTGCTTGATGATGGGGTGTGATGTTAAGAGGGTAGTGATGGTAAAACGCTGTTTTAAATTGAAACAGACAATGACAGAAAGATTATGCGTGTGGCCATAGTTCACGATTTCATAAGGGAGTATGGGGGAGCAGAACGAGTTTTGGAAGTTTTGCACGAAATTTACCCTGATGCTCCTGTTTTTACAGCCTGGTGTAATTTAGATGGTTTAGGGCCTCATAAAAAGCGTTTTGAGAATTGGGATATTAGAACTTCTTGGGCTCAGAAAATACCCTTTTTTGGCAAGCTTATTTCGCCCTTGCGCTTTTTAGCCCCCTTCATCTTTGAGAGTTTTGACTTTTCTGGTTATGACTTGGTCATTTCTTCATCTTCTCCCTATTTTGGTAAGGGTATTATCACCAAACCCCCAACCCTTCATATTTGCTATTGCAATACCCCGCCACGGTTTTTATATGGATACAAGACGGCTATTGATTGGAAAAAGCATTGGTGGGCTAATATTTTGGCTAGTGTTTTAAACCATTTTTTGCGGATTTACGATTATTGGTCGGCCCAAAGAGTGGATTATTTTATTGCCAATTCCCGCGAGGTGGCAGCTCGGATTAAAAAATTTTACCGTCGTGATGCCTATGTTATTTACCCACCTGTTAATATCGAAAAACTAGGCAAAATTTTCCAAAACAATCAAGTTTTAAAATCGTCTTCTTCTAATTCAAATTATTTTCTCATTGTTTCTAGACTAGTGCGTTCTAAAGGAATTGCCTTGGCTATTGAAGCGGTTGGTCAATTAGGCTTTAATTTAAAAATTGTTGGCACTGGTCGTGATGCTTATATGTTAAAAAAATTAGCTGCCAAATTTAATCAAGGACAAACTCGGATTGAGTTTTTGGGTGAAGTGACAGATGAGGAATTGGCCAATTACTATGCTAATTGTTTGGCTGTTATTTTCCCAGCTGAAGAAGAAGATTTTGGTTTAGTGCCGGTAGAAGGTATGGCTGCTGGCAAGCCGGTGATTGCTTTTGCTTCAGGCGGACCTTTAGAGACTGTGATTGAGCATGTGACCGGTGAGTTTTTTACCCAGTTTACTTTAGAGTCATTGACTAAGGTCTTAGAGCATTTTGAACCTGAAAAGTATGACCCTCAACTTTGTCGCCAGCAGGCCCGAAAATTTAGCAAAGACCGTTTTAAGCAGGAATTTAAAGACTTTGTGCAGTCAAAAATGTTAGCAAGATATCATTTTCAAAAACAGTGGCTAGTATCAGGTGACTATTAAACCTCTTGATTGAGGAGTTTTGAATGGGCTATGCTCAAAATAGATGAGAGAACGGCCTTTTTGGTTTACTTCTAAGGGTAAGGTCATAGAAGTTAGGCCTATTAGACAGGTGACCTTGCCTGGGTGGGTTGGTGATGAAAGCAGTGGACAAAGTGCAACTGAGAAGCATCCCTTACCTTCTCCAGTTAACCATTCTGCTAATTTTGCTGAGGAATTGGCGCCTCCGGCTGTTGTTAAAAATAAGCCTGAGCTAGCTTCATAAAGCCAGTCTCCATTATTGTTAAGTCTTTTTTGTTAGGTTAGAATTAAGAACAGGAGTGAAAAATGCCAGAGCTACCTGAAGTTTCTATCATCGTCAGCCAGTTGAGACATAAATTGAAGGGTTTGGTGATTGAGAATGTAGAGTATGACTGGCCGAAAAAATTTGACTGGGGCCAATTTTCAGTAGCTGACATTAAAGGGGCTCGGGTTTTGAATGTAAGAAGATGGGGGAAGGTGCTTATTATTGATTTATTGTCTTCCAAACGTGGTCCTAAACAGCCTTATACTCACATTGCGATTTTAATTCATCTGAAGCTAACAGGCCAGTTAATTTACCAGGATCAGCAGACGCGAGTGGCAGGCGGTCATCCTATTCCTCCTCTCAACAGACCAGTGCCTAATAGCACCACCCGTGTGACTTTTGCTTTTAATAATGGCGCCCATTTGTACTTTAACGATATGCGCAAGTTTGGCTGGGTCAAGATAGTAGAAGGTTTAGAATCTAAAATTAAAGAGGCTATCGGGATAGAAATGGGGCCTGATCCTTTAGAGATTAGTTATGAGGAGTTTAAGGATAGACTAAGGCAAAGAGGAAAGGCGAGGCTTAAAAAACTCTTAATGGACCAGACATTTATTGCAGGTGTGGGGAATATTTATTCTGATGAGGCTTTATGGAGGGCCAAAATCCATCCCAAAAGGCTAGCCGGTTCGTTGAACGAAGCTGAAATTAAGGGTTTGTATGAAGGTATTAAAGAAAGTTTAAAAGTAGCCATTGAAAGGGGCGGATCTTCTACTAACGCTTTTGTGGATAGCAGAGGTGAACGGGGCCTTTATCTTTCGTATGCGCAAGCTTACCATATGACAGGTAAACCCTGTAGCCGTTGTCGGACACCAATTGTTAGGCAAAAGATTGATGGTAGAAGCGCTCACTTTTGTCCTACTTGTCAGAGGCTTTAAGTTTGATTGGACGCAGGTATGAAGGTAGCAGGTTATAGGGCAGTTTTGCGAAATCCTCATTTTTTGATCCTTTGGTCTAACCAAATTATCCAGCAGTTCACTTTTGGCATTTTGAACTTTGCTTTGGTCCTGTTAGTTTATGGTTTAACTCAATCCAATTTAGCTGTAGCTTTGGTTTTTTTCGCCTTAGCATCCCCTGTCTTTTTATTTGGCATGTTTGCTGGAGTAGTAGCTGATCTTGTTGATAGGCGTGGCTTGATGATGTTGACCAATTTAGGAATGAGTCTGGCTATTTTACTTCTTTTATTAGCCAAGGAAAGGTTGTTCTCAACCTTGGCAGTGGCTTTTTTGATTTCAACCATCAATCAATTCTTTTTGCCTACTGAGTCTGCTTCAATTCCCATGATTGTTAAAAAAAATGAATTGATTAATGCCAACTCCCTCTTTACTATTACTCTTTTTGCTGCCCAAATTGGCGGGTTGGTGGTTGGAGGTCCTTTGATTTTGAAATTGGGTTTTACCCAAATTTTCATAGTGTTATCAATTTTCTTATTTTTAGCTTTTTTGTTGGTCCAATTTTTGCCTCCGTTAGTTCCCAATACTACTTCTAACCCTTCATTTCAGAAATTATCAGGTTTATTTATTAATCTTTTGGAGGTTGCCTTGACTAGAATCGTTGCCGGTTTGCGGTTTATTGCCAATAAAAGAAGGGTGGCTGTTGCTTTGTTGAGTTTGGGTTTGATGGAGGCAGTTTTGGCAATGTTGGCTGTTTTATCAGTAGGCTTTGTGAAAGAGGTCTTGGCTACCGAACCTAATTTGTTGGCAGTAATTTTAGTGCCTCCTGCCGGTTTGGGTTTTGCTGGTGGAGCTTTATTGGTTGCCAGGATTGCCCAGTTGATAAGAAAAGAACAATTAGTGCTGGGGGGAATTGGGGGTATGGGAACAGCTCTCATCCTTCTTTCATTTTTACCTAAGCTTGTTTTGACGACTGTTGGTTTTAGATGGGCAGTGGCCACTATTGCCAGTCTTGGGTTTTTGGTGGGTCTTTTTGCGGTTATGGTGACAGTACCAGCCAGGACCTTAATTCAAGAAGAAACGCCTCTTGGGACATTAGGAAGAGTCTTTTCCGTTTTGGCAATCTTAACAGCTATTGGTGCCTCAGGGCCAATTTTATTAGCTTCATCATTAGCTGATGCCTTTGGAGTTGAAGTGGTCATGGGTGGTGTTGGGGTAGTTGTTTTACTGAGTGGATTGATCCTCATTAGAGGGTTATTGAGAGAATGAAAGAGAGCGCTATTTTCCAGGTTATTAGAAACCGTCATTTTCAAATCTTGTGGGGTAATCAGATTATTCTTCAGTTGGCAGTTGGTGTTTTGAATTTTTCCATTATTCTTTTACTCCGGCACTTAACAGGGTCTAATACCATTATTGCTATTTTTGTCATGAGCGTTCTTTTGCCAACAGTGGTTTTTGGAGCTTTAGCAGGAGTGGTGGCGGATGTTATGGATAGACGCAAGATAATTGTTTTTTCTGAGCTGCTTTTAGTTTTAACCGTCATGGCTTATTTAGAAGCTCAATCTAAAGTTGGTTTAATTCTCCTTTGTTCTTTTGTCTTTAATTCTATTGCTCAGTTTTATATTCCAGCAGAAAGAGCTTCTATTCCAATGTTAGTGGCTCGCCATAGGCTTTTGACAGCCAATTCTTTATTTAGTTTTACCCTTTATGGGATGCAATTTTTGGGTTTTTCCCTTGCTGGCCCTTTGGTTTTAAAATTGGGTTTTGACGACCTTTTTATAATGGTGGCCGTTTTAATATTGACAGGTTTAAGTTTGGTGAGATTTTTACCTCCTCTTGTGCCTAATTCAAAAACAGATGGAGTTGGAGAAGTAGTTAAGTTGCAGATGATCAAGCGCTTTAAAGAAGGACTCCATTTTATTTTGTCTTCAAAACAGGTTTTGGCTGCACTCTTAATTTTGGCAGCTTTACAAGGAGTGGTTGGTACTTTGGTTGTGTTGGCCACAGGTTATGTTGAGGAAACCTTGAGGATTAGAGCTATTGATGCCTCTTCTTATTTTTTGGCCATTCCCTTAGGTTTGGGGGCTGCTTTGGGCAGTTTGGGCATTGGCCATTTTGGTTATAAGTTTACGCGGCGGGGTTTAATTAGAACAGGCGCAATCATTGCAGGTTTAACCATTATTTTAATGGCTATTTTGCCTGTTATGGTAACAAGCATTGTTGGCTCAACTTTTCTTACAGGACCAGTGCGCGCCTTTACCCATTTGACTGTTTTACCCATTGCAGGGATGGTGGGTATTTTATGGTTATGGTTGGGTTTGGCTGGTGTAATGGTTTTAGTACCTGCCCAAACAGTCTTATCAGAGCATACACCATTGGCTGTTCAGGGTCGTATTTTTTCAACGCTTACTATTTTCGTGTCTATAATGGCTTTTGGCCCGATTATTTTGGCTGGATGGTTAGCTGATGTGGTAGGTATTGTGAAGGTTCTCTTGAGTTTGGGGATTTTTGTCTTATTGGCAGGTGTTAGCTTGTTTTTAGTACCTCTTTTTAATAAGAGATTTAAGGTTCATCAGATTTGAGAGCTTTTGATGGAGTTGAGCCGTTTAACCTTGGTTAACTTTCGGAATTTTGAGCATTTTGCTGCGGATTTTGCTCCTGTTTCTGTGGTGGTTGGTTTTAATTCAAGCGGCAAGACCAATCTGTTAGAAAGCATTTATTTAGCATCAATTGGCAAGAATTTAAAAGGTGAACAGGAAATGGAAATGATTAAATTTGGTAAAAATTTTGCCAAGGTCAGCGCTTTTACTAAAGATAAGGTATTAGATGTGAGGTTATCTTTGGTTGGGGGGCGTTTTAAAAAAGAGTTTTTGGTTAATGGTTTAAAGAAGCGTTTGGTTGATTATTTGGGAGTATTAAGAACTGTCGTTTTTTCTCCAGACGACTTGTCATTGGTTACTGATTCTCCAAGCTTAAGACGCGAACATTTAAATACTTTATTATCTCAGCTTGATGCTGATTATCACAGGGCGAGCGTTGCTTATGATAAAGCTTTGCAATCGCGCAATAAATTACTGGCAGCTCTTGCTGAAAGGAAGGCTCAAAAAGGGGAATTGGAGTTTTGGGATAAGGCTTTGACAAAATTGGGAACTTTTATTATTCAAAAGAGGCGAGAATTATTTTTATTTCTTGATAATTTTAAGAGCGAATTTGGCAAATTTTCTTGGCGTTATTGGCCTAATTTGATTAGCATTGAGAGGTTAAAAGCGGTTTTTGAAAGGGATTTGCAGACTACAGTGACTAATGTTGGTCCTCACCGAGATGAGTTTCGTTTTTTCTTAGAAGGTAATGATTTAGGTCTTTATGGCTCTCGTGGGGAACAAAGATTAGCAGTTCTGACCTTAAAACTTGCTGAGTTGGATTTTGTGAGTTCTAAAACAGGCACTAGGCCCGTGTTGTTATTAGATGATATTTTCTCTGAGCTTGATTATTACCACCGTCAGCAAATTGCTAAGGTTATTGCAAGCCAACAAACTATTTTAACCACTACTGACTTAGAATACCTTGCCCCTGAGATTAAAAGAGTGGCTAAAGTGATACCCTTAGGTTAGTTTAAGCAAATTCTAATTCCTTTTCCTCAAAAACTTTCTTGAGGTGATAGTAATAGGTTCTAACTACTGACGATTGTTGATTAGGTTTAGTCCTGACTTTAACCTTAATGGTTAATTTACCACCAGTAATTTCTTCAATGCCAAAAACTTGTGGTTCTTCAATGAGGTAGTGGCGCATTTCATCTTGTTGGCTTAATCGGTTAGCTGCTTCTTGAACGGCAGCTAGCACTTGGTCAATAGGTTGCTTTGCGGCCACCCCAAGAGATAGGATGGCTTGAGACCAATCTCTGGATAAGTTAGTCACTTGCCCAATACTGGAGTTGTTAATAATATGAAGACCGCCATTAGGTTCACGAATCACTACTGAGCGGAGGGTGATTTTTTCTACCACCCCTTCAGTATTGCCGATTTTGATCAAATCACCTTCTCTGATTTGGTCCTCAGATAAGATAAATAAGCCATTGATGAAATCACGCACCAGGTTTTGGGCTCCATAACCTAGAGCCACACCAGCAATACCTGCCGAAACCAGAAAAGGGGCAATGTTAATGTTTAACTCATCCAAAATAATGAGAATAACTATGCCGGCAATGATTACTGTTAAGGTGTTATTAATAAGGGAAAGGATAGTTTTAAAGCGGCGTTCGGTGACTTTATGGACTGTTTTGCCTATTGTTAATTTGAGAAAGCGGTGGCTAATGACAGCGAGAACTGCAATGAGAAGAATTTTGAGGGTTTTGAGTTGAATGGCTAAAATTAAATTACTGCTGATTGTTTCCATCAATTTACTTTTTAATTGTAGCAGCTGGATTGTTTTAAGAACAAGTTTTAGTTAAAAGTGAGGCTGCCATTAACCATTTTAACTTTAATAGTATTACCCTCTTTGAATTTGCCTTCAATAATGCCCATGGCAATATTATCCACAATTTGGGTTTGGATAAGGCGTTTAAGAGGTCTGGCCCCAAATGAAGGATCGTAACCTTTTTGGACCAAATCTTGCTTTACAGCCGAATCAACGACCAATTTCAGTTTTTTATCAGCTAAATCCTTGGCGATTTTTTCGAGCTGAATATCGACAATCTTTTCAATCTCAGTAGGGGTAAGACGGTTGAAAATAATGATTTCATCTAACCGGTTGATAAATTCAGGCTTGAACGTCTTGTAAACTTGTTCTATAACCTCTTTTTTGGTTTGTTCTTGAGATTGACTGGCCAAAATTAAATCACTCCCTAAATTAGAGGTCATAATAATGATGGTGTTTTTAAAATCAACCGTTCGGCCATGGCCATCGGTTAACCGGCCGTCATCAAATATTTGCAAAAAGAGATTAAAGACTTGTGGATGAGCTTTTTCAATTTCATCAAAGAGGATGACTGCATAAGGTCTTCTTCTCACGGCTTCTGTTAGCTGGCCACCCTCTTCAAAGCCTACATATCCAGGGGGGGCACCAATTAATCTGGCTACAGTGTGCTCTTGGGTGTATTCTGACATATCAATCCTAATGACAGCATTTTCATCATTCAGCAAGACTTTGGCTAGGGCTTTGGCTAGTTCAGTTTTACCTACCCCTGTTGGGCCGAGAAAAAGAAAGACGCCTACTGGCTTTGAGCTAGTTGTTAGACCGGCGCGGTGTCGACGGATAGCTGCGGCTACCGCCTTAACCGCATCATCTTGGTCAACAACCATTTGATGGATTTCTTCTTCTAAATGTTTGAGTTTCTCTTTTTCAGGTGAAAGGAGGCGAGTGAGAGGAATACCAGTCCAGCGGCTGACAACTTTGGCAATGTCCTCATCTGTAACCTCTTCTCGCAAAAGAGGATGGGGGTTTTGGGCTAATATAGCCTCTGATTCTTTTAGCTTCTTTTCCAATTGGGGGATTTTGCCGTATTTAATTTCTGCTGCCTTTTCTAAATCTGCCTCGCGCTCGGCAGTTTCCAAGTCTGCCTTTAGCTTTTCAAATTCCAATATTAACTGTCGATGGTTTTCAATTTGTTCCTTTTCTTTTTGCCATTGGGTTTCTAGGCTAGCCAGTTCTGTTTTGGCTTTATTAATGGCGCTTTCCAGTTTGGCCAACCTTTCTTTAGATGAGGGGTCTTTTTCTTTGCTTAAGGCTTGTTTCTCAATTTCTAATTGGGTAATGCGCCTTTTTAAATTGTCAATTTCTACTGGTGAAGATTCAATTTCCATTTTAAGAGCGGAAGCCGCCTCATCAATTAAGTCAATGGCTTTATCAGGTAAGAAACGGTCGGTTAAATATCGGGCTGATAAGGTAGCAGCAGCAATGATGGCATTGTCAGTAATTCTAACCCCGTGGTGAACCTCGTAGCGTTCTTTTAAACCTCTTAAGATAGCAATTGTATCCTCGATGGTAGGTTCTCCTACGTAAACTGGTTGGAATCGCCTTTCTAAAGCTGCATCTTTCTCAATGTATTGGCGGTATTCGTCGATGGTGGTAGCACCAATGGTGTGCAGTTCGCCTCTGGCTAGCATAGGCTTGAGAATATTAGCTGCATCAATTGCTCCTTCCGCAGAACCAGCACCTACCACAGTGTGCAGTTCGTCAATAAAAAGAATCACATCCCCAGCTTCAACAATTTCCTTAAGGACGGCCTTTAGCCTGTCTTCAAATTCTCCCCTGAACTTAGCACCTGCTAAAAGGGCTGCTAGGTCAAGCTGGATTAGCCGACGATTTTTTAAAGTGTCGGGCACATCTCCTAAAACAATTCTTTGGGCTAATCCTTCAACGATGGCTGTTTTACCAACACCTGGGTCACCAATTAAAACGGGATTATTTTTTGTCCTGCGGGCTAGGATTTGCATTAAGCGACGAATTTCAGCATCTCTGCCAATGACAGGATCTAGCTTATTTTGTCTGGCTAAGTCTGTTAAATTGCGGCCGTATTTAACTAAGGCGTTGCGTAATCCTTCTTGATACTCTTTTAGAATTTGTTGTTCGTCCATGGTGTTTAAGGGATGGCTTTTTGTGATAAAAATTAAGGTAACAGGAGCCAGACTTGAGACTGCACCACAAGCATTTCTAGTCTTTGACTCCTGTTACCGCGTGCATTATACCAATTTTAGCAAATTAATGTCAAGAGTGCTAATAAATAAGGAGGCTATTTTGTTACCAGGAAAAGCCCTCCCTTTTTTATATATTGACAAATGTTTTTGAAAAAGTTTACAAATTATTTGCTTATATCAAAAAGGAGGAAACCGTTATCTTAAATGAGCCAATCTGCTTCCAGTTTTGGTCTCCATTTGACTTTGGATGGCTATAATGGCAGTAAGGAAAAATTAGCCGATATTAAATTTGTTAAGCGGATTCTTAATAATCTTCCCAAGCTTTTACAAATGAGGAAAATTTCACCAGTAAAAGCCATTTGGTATGATGGTGGGAGCAAACCTGAGGATTGTGGTGTTTCAGGTTATGTCTTGATTGCTGAATCGCATATCTCCATTCATACCTTTTCTAAAAAGGGTTTTCTAACTGCTGATGTTTACTCTTGTAAGGAGTTTGATAGTGAGGCGACTATCGATTTTTTAAAGAGCCAATTTGAGCTGGCAGAGATTGAAGTCAACTTAATTAGACGGGGGCTCAAGTTTCCTAGATAGGCTTTTCAGCTTCTGTGTTAGCTGTTTGGCATGTTTTTAAGGTGTTTTAAGGTGAGGGTGTGATTGGAGGGTAGGTTTTATGTATCGTCCCAGGTTTGTGATTACTCCTCAAATTTTGACTAATGTTGCCCAAGCCACTGCCGCTAAAGAGATTATTGAAAATGCTCCCTTAGTGCCCGCTTGGGAGGTTAGATTTAGGCAGGAGGCATTAGTACGTGCTGTTCATCATGGAACCCATATTGAAGGCAATGCCTTAAATTTTACCCAGGCAAAGGAGATTTTAGACGGTAGGCTTGTGGAGGCCCGTGAGCGAGATATTCAAGAGATTATTAACTATCGCAGCGTGCTCAAATTTATTGACAGTCTCCAAGAACGTTTTCCTCAGCGCATTACGGAAGCTGATTTGTTGCAAGTTCATCGCCTTATAACAGAAAAAATCTTACCGCCTGAGCAATCAGGGCATTTTAGGCAGGCGCCGGTGGTAGTGCGCAATATCCGCACTAAAGAAGTTTCTTTTAAACCACCTCCTTTTGAAGAGGTGCCCGCTTTGGTGGGTCAATTTTTGGAGTGGTTGAATTCCAATGAGGCTGCTATTCTTCATCCGATTTTGAGAGCCGGTATTACCCATTATGAATTGGTCAGGATCCATCCTTTTACTGATGGCAATGGAAGGGTAGCAAGGGCTATGGCAACGTTAGTCCTTTTTTGGGGGGATTTTGATGTCAAGAAGTTTTTTTCGCTTGAGGAATATTATGACAGGAATGCAGCTAGTTATTATCAGAACCTGCAGGCTGTCTCCAATCAAAAGGTTGCTCCAGGCGAACAGCCAGATTTGACGCCTTGGTTGGAGTATTTTACGACTGGTTTGGTCATAGAATTAGAGAGAGTCAAAAAGCAGGTGCTCAAGTTATCAGCCGATGCCAAACTTAAGAATAAAATTGGCCAATTGAGACTTTCTGAAAGGCAAGCCAAATTAGTTGAGTATATCCAAGATTATGGGCAAATTACTAATGCTGAATGGCGGAGGTTATTACCTGATTATTCTGATGATACAATCTTACGTGATTTGAAAGATTTGCAAGAAAAGGGATTGGTTAAGAAAAAGGGGGTTACAAAAGGGGCAGTGTATGTTTTAAGGTGAAAGAGAATTAAGATTTGGTTTGAGGAAATTTTTCTATTTTTGGCAATTATTGGTCAGGTTAAAAATGGAATTTAGAACATTAGCTGGCTATTTTGAGGAACTTGAAGCTACTACTAAACGGTTAGAGCTGGTTGCTATTCTTTCTAGGCTATTTAAGCAAGCTTCAATTGAGGAGATTGGTAAGATTTGTTATTTAATCCAGGGAAGAGTAGCGCCGGTTTTTGAACCTATTGAAATTGGGATGGCAGAAAATCTTGTAGCAACAAGCATTTCTCAAGTATTTAGCATTCACAAAGATGAAGTGATAAAGCTTTATCGGCTCAAAGGCAATATGGGGGTTGCGGCTCAGGAGTTGTTTCGAAGTGTGAAGTTAGGAGGAAAGCGGTCTTTGACGGTGTTGGAGGTTTATGGTGAGCTTTTTAAAATTGCCCAGTTTAGTGGTGAGGGAGCAATTGAAAAAAAAGTGGCCACCTTAGCTAACCTTTTAAAGAAACTTGACGAGGTTTCTGTCAAACATGTGGTTAATATTCCTTTGGGAACTTTGAGGTTGGGCATTGGTGATCCAACTATTTTGGATGCCCTATCTTTGGCCAAAACAGGTGATAAGTTACTCCGTCCGCTTTTAGAGAGCGCCTACAATAAAACATCCGATTTGGGATATGTGGCAGAGGCGTTGTTTAAAGAAGGAGAAAAAGGTCTTTTAAAAGTAAGATTAATGGTGGGTAAGCCAGTAAGACCAGCCTTAGCTGAAAGGTTACCTTCTGCAGAAGAGGTGGTTAAAAGATTAGGCAATCAGTTTGCAGCAGAGCCAAAATTTGATGGTTTTAGGGTGCAAGTTCATTTAGACAGAAAACCTGCTGTGGGTCTAAGAAAAGATAGCCACTTCTCTGGTCCTTTCGTTCAGCTCTACTCGCGTAATTTGGAGAATATTACTCATGCCTTTCCTGATTTGGTTGGGGGTGTTCTAGAGGAGGTGAAAGCTCAATCAGCCATTTTAGAAGGAGAAGCTATTGCTTACAATCCAGTCACAGCTGAGTTCTTGCCATTTCAGGAAACTACCAAAAGGCGACGAAAACACCATATTGCCGAAATGGTCGAGAAATTACCTCTTGCCCTTTTTGCTTTTGATCTTTTGTACTTAAATGGGCAGGATTTAACCGGTAAGGCTTATTGGGAGAGGAGAAAGCTTCTTCAGTCAATAATTATCCCCAATGGACAAGTAGTCCGTTTAGCAGAGGAAAGGATTTTGCATAATGCTGGTGAGATTACTCAATTTTTCAATGAGGTCATCTCTGAAGGCTTGGAAGGCTTGATGTTGAAGAAATTAGATAGTCCCTATGTGGCAGGGGGAAGAGGATTCCATTGGATTAAATTTAAAAGAAGCCAATCTGGGGAATTGTCTGACACAATTGATTGTGTTCTTTTGGGAGTCTATAGAGGTCGTGGTAAAAGAACGGAGTTTGGGGTGGGCGGGCTGTTGGTTGGTGTCTATGATAAAAAGCGTGATGAGTTTGTCACCATTTCTCGAATTGGTACAGGCTTGACTGATGAGGAATTTAAAAAAGTCAATGAATTAGCCAAACACTTAAAAGTTGACCGTAAACCAGCCAGAGTTAATGCTCGCATTGAACCTGATTTTTGGCTTGATCCAAAAGAAGTCCTTGAAATTTATGCTGACGAAATTACCAAATCGCCTATTCACACAGCCGGTTGGGATGAAAAGACTGGAACGGGTTTCGCCTTAAGGTTTCCCCGGTTGGTTAAGTTCAGAGGTGCTGATAAAAGGCCAGAAGATGCGACTGAAGTTTCAGAGATTATCAAAATGTACCAGACCCAATTTCAAAAGAAACGTTCTTCAAAACGTTAATTTCAAGGAATTGACAAAAGGCCCTTTTTGTCTTAAAAAGAAGGCTAATTAAACAAGAAGGCTTTTGAAGGGGCTGAATGAAAGAGCGACCTCACTCAGTCATCTTAGACCCTGAGACTTGGTTTAAGAAAGCCAAACCCATCTTAAAAAATGCTCGTTCTATTGATGAAGTGCAGTCTGTGGTGGCGAATGTGACTGATTTATCAATGCGTTCAACCTTTTTTGCCCATTGGGCAGTTAAGGATGAATGGCGGCAAGCAGGCGTTGTAGAGGGTGATGAGAAATCTGTCCCCTTGTTTTTAATTGACTTTGACCCAGTTAATAATTGGCGCTGGTTTTTAACCCAAGACAATCTCCTTTTTAAAGAAAAGTTAACTGATGCCGGTTGGCAGGTGACTGTTGGCCAGCCTACTGATTGGCTGCATTTGAAAGACCAATTTCTTTTGGCTATTTCAAGGGAATTGGTTTTGGCCAAGGCTAGAGGCGGACCCAGATCTATTGAGAGTACTAGTTGACAATTGATGACGTTGGTCCTAACCTGGAATTAGGAAGGTTTTGATGGTAGGACCTGAGTTTGAGTCAACAGCCATTTTGGGTAAAGAAGAGCGCCTTAAAGCCATAAAATCCCTCCTTTCTGGTCAACTTGCTAAAGAGCAAGTTCCTTCAGTCATTGAAGCTATTGAGAAAAGCTGGCGCTTTGAAGGAGAAGTGGCGTTGACTGATATTGAGACGATAGAGGTAGACCAGTAAAAGTTATTGACCTTTTTTGCCTCTTTTGCTTTTCAGTAATTTTATCTTTCCAAAAGTTGGCGGGCGTGTTAAAATGGCGGCAAAGATTGGCAAGCTGATGAAATTAGCCAGCGATTTTCATCTGCACTCCAGGTATTCAAGGGCTGTCTCCAAAGAGATGATTTTGCCCCAGATTGCCAAAGCAGGTCAGCGTAAAGGTATTAGCTTATTAGCCGCTCCCGATTGGACCCACCCCTTGTGGTTGGCAGATTTAGAGCGCAATTTGGAAGAAGCAGGCATTGGCGTATTTACTCTTAAAGACTTCCAAGATCAATTTACTGGCGGCCAGAAGATGGGGGATGATTCTCTCTTTTTGCCAAAGACAGTTTTTTTTGTTTTAGCCAGTGAAATCGCTTCAGTTTATTCTTATCGAGGGCAGGTGAAGAGAATCCATAACCTGGTTTTGGTTCCAAGTTTTAAGGTGGCTAGGAAAATCAATTACCAATTGACCCATTTTGGCGCTAATTTAATGGGCGACGGTAGACCGACTATCAACTTAAGCGCAAAAGATTTGGTTCAATTGGTTTTGAGTATTGAACCAATGGCTTTAATTATACCAGCCCATATTTGGACGCCATGGTTTAGTTTGTATGGTGCCTATTCAGGTTTTGATTCAATTTTTGAGTGTTTTGGTAATTTAACCAAATCAATTTATGCTGTTGAAACTGGTTTATCGTCAGATCCTGGAATGAATTGGCAAGTCGGGGAGTTGGATAAAATGGCCATCGTTTCTTTTTCAGATGCCCATTCACCTGCCAAAATTGGCCGTGAGTTTACAATCTTTAATTTGTCAGAAATTACTTACCCTGCCATTTATCAGGCAATTGTCAACCATAATATTCTTTTAACTGGAGAATTTTTCCCAGAAGAAGGGAAGTATCATTATTCAGGCCACAGGCATTGTCAAATTTGTTATTCACCTGAGGAGCTTTTAAAAAAAGGCAGTCTTTGCCCTAAATGCGGCAAGCGTTTAACAGTTGGGGTAGCTAGTCGGGTGAAAGCTTTAGCCAATAGGGTAGTTGAAATGGTGGTCAAGGATTGGCGTGGTCTCAAGTTAGTTTATCCTGAAGGATTAACCCGTCACCCTTATTTTAGACTTGTCCCTTTACTTGAAGTTATTGCCGCTGCCTTTCAGGTTGGTAGCGCCACTAAGACAGTTTGGGCCGAGTATGAGCGTTTAATTAACCATTTCGGTTCTGAACTAGCTGTCCTTTTAGAGGCCTCAGAGGCTGATTTGATCAATGTGGCTGATGATAGGGTGGCTCAAGCTATTGTTAAAGTTAGGAATGGAGAGGTTGACATTGAACCTGGATTTGATGGGCAATATGGCCAGGTGGCAATTAACCTCAAATCTCTAACTCAGCAAATCCAGCAAATGAGTTTTGTGTAAGTTAACAGGAAAGGAGGTGAATTTTGGTGCCAAGAACAAGTTTAGAACGCCCAAGACAAGTGGCAAGTGGCAGCGAGAACGAGAACTTAATGGCTGCCCTTTCTTACTTATTGTTCTTTGTTTCAGGCATTATCTTTCTAATTCTAGAAAAAAATAATCGTTTTGTCCGTTTCCACGCTATGCAGTCTACCTTGACTTTTAGTGTTATTTTTATAGTGATTGTCCTTTTGTCTTTTGTGCCTGTTGTGGGCTTGGTGGTAAATGCGATTGTTTATGCTGTGGCTGTGGTAGTTTGGATTATTCTGATGTTAAAAGCGTTTGCTGGGGAATATTATAAATTGCCCTATTTTGGTAATTTGGCTGAAAATCAGTTGAAAAGGTTAAAGTAGTTTGATGGTTTTTGAAGACCGCTGTGAGGCCGGTTACAAACTGGCCTTTCAGTTGAGAAAGCTTAGATTAAAAAGGGGTTTGGTTTTAGGTTTGGCCCGAGGTGGGGTGGTGGTAGCTGCTGAAATTGCTAAAATGTTCAACTGGCCGTTGGTCGCTCTTGTTTTTAAAAAAATAGGAGCTCCGGGTAATTCTGAACTAGCCATTGGGGCTGTTGGCAGTAGCGGGCCTCCTTATTTGGATTGGTCATTGATTGCTAAATTAAATGTTAAAACTGATTATCTTAAATTAGCTATTGCTCAGGCCCGTCTTGAAGCCAAAAAAAGGGAAGAACTTTATCAAAGTGGTTTAAGAAGAATGAGGGAATTAAAGCTAGCCACTCAAGACGTTATTTTAGTTGATGATGGTTTGGCTACTGGTGCTACGGTGATGGCTGCTATTAAATTTTTGAAAAAGTTTAAGCCTAAAAGATTGATTTTAGCTATTCCAATAGCCCCTTTTTCAACAGCTAAAAATTTAGCAGATTTAGTTGATAGAGTGATAATCCTGCACCAAGATGAGCATTTTCAAGCCGTTGGTCAGTTTTACCGTAACTTTAGTCAAGTCAGTGATGAGCAAGTGATTAATTTATTAAGGCAGTTTAGTTAAATTGAGAAGAGGTAAGTTATGAAAATGGTTGTGGGCTTAGGTAATTGGGGAAAGCAATATGACTTGACTAGGCATAATCTGGGTTTTATGGTTTTGGATGACTTAGTTAGAAGAATTAACCTTTCGGCAATTGAAGACCTAAAAGACGCTAAAATTTATAAAGATGAGTCTAATAATCTTTTTGTTTACCCTAAACTTTTAATGAATAGCACAGGTTTGGTGGTGGCGAAGCTAGTGGCTCAATATAAACTTGATTTGAGTCATTTATTGGTGGTGCGAGATGATATTGATTTACCTTTTGGTAAAATTAGAGGTCCTCTCAACTTGACTGGCTCAGGTGGCCACAAAGGTGTTGAATCAATTATTAAAGCCTTATCCAGCAACCTGTTTTATCAAATTAAATTAGGCCTTGGGAGACCTCCCCAAGGAGAGGATGTTGATAATTTTGTTTTGGGTAAAATTCCAACTGATAAGATGGATGAGGTGAAGATGGCAATAGGAGAGATGGTCAGACGAATTGAAAACTGGTTAAGAGATTAATTTAGGGAGTGTTTTAAATGCAAATTAGAGCCAAAGTCCGCATTTCAGGGAGAGTGATTATGGTTGGGTTTAGGGCTGCTTGTCAATCCCAGGCTCAATCTTTAGGTGTTACTGGGTGGATTAAGAATAAGATTGTCAGTTGGCCTATTATCGGACAGGGCGAGATAGAAGCTGTTTTCGAAGGTGAAGATACCGCAGTTTACCAATTGGTTGAATGGTGTAAGAAGGGACCGGTGATTGCAAGGGTGGACAAGGTTGAAGTGGAATATGGTAAAGCTACTGGCGAGTTTAAGGATTTTGAAATTAGATACTAATTGTGATATATAGATAAAATACAGCCGTAGTCAAGATTGAGAATGGAGGTTTGGTGAGGTTCGGGGTGGATATTTTTAGAATAGGTTCTAGGGATTGTAGCTAAAGTTGACTGATTGTGATATATTCTACGATTGGTGATGAGTCAGGATAATTCGTTGCGAGATTCAGCGCTCCCAAAGCATATTGTAATTATTCCAGATGGTAATAGACGCTGGGCTAAGTCTCATGGATTGCCTCCCATTGAAGGTCACCGTAGAGGTTTAGAAAGGGCTAAAGAATTAGCCAAAGCAGCTAGGGATTTGGGTATTAAGTTTACCTCTATATGGGGTTTTTCTACAGAGAATTGGCAACGGTCAAAGGAGGAAG
>CAZCAY010000003.1:0-25981 GCA_964496955.1 uncultured Gammaproteobacteria bacterium | reverse complement strand
CTCCTCCTGTTCGTAAAACAAATCCTGTTAAGCCGATGATTGCCAAAGTGCCGCCAATGACCACCACCCCTAATGTCCTTTCTGGCATTGTGACCAATCAGAATGGTCAGTTGCTAGAAGGGGCAATTGTTTTGGTGAAAAATGAAGCCAACATTCCAGTAAGAGCTTTAAAGACCAACAAATTAGGGCAGTTTGTGATTGCCACTCCCTTACCAAATGGCTTTTACACTGTTGAAGCTGAAAAAGAGGGATTTCATTTTGATATAATTAAAATTCAGGCCAATGGTGAGGTGATGCCTGCTATTGAAATTAGAGCTAAACAGCAAGTAAAGCTGGTTGACCAAATGGCGAATTAAATAGTGCAAAATTTGATGAATTAGGATAAGCTATAATCAGATTAATATAATTTATGGCTGCCCAAATTCCAGTTAAAGCTTCAACCCAGGAACACTTAGATATTGCCGATATTGTTGATGATTTGGTTATCCTCAAAAACGGCAATGTGGCCTTAATTTTGCAAACCACAGCTATTAACTTTGGCCTGCTTTCAGAAAGCGAGCAAGATGCCACTATTTTCGCTTATGCCGGCTTACTAAACTCCCTTTCATTTCCAGTCCAAATCGTCATTCGCTCAAAAAGAAGTGATATTTCCACTTACATTAAATTACTCAAACAACAAGAAGAGAGACAAAACAACCCGGATTTGAAAAACCAAATTAGAAAATATAGAGAGTTTATTGAAGCCACCGTCCAACAAAATCAAGTTTTAGACAAAAGCTTCTATTTTGTCATTCCATTTTCAGTCATGCAAATTGGCACCACCGGGGCCATTTCCGCCCTCACCACCAAAGGTAAAAAGCTGCCCTATACTAAGGATTACATTCTCCAACAAGCTAAAACCAACCTCTACCCCAAAAGAGACCATCTCATAAAACAGCTTAATCGCCTAGGGTTATCAGCGCGTCAGTTAACCACCCAAGAACTGGTGGAATTGTTTTACGATATTTACAATCCAACCGAAGTGGCTTCGGAAAAGGTAGCGGTTGACGTTAAGGAATACACAGCCCCAATGGTAGCCCCAGCCATTGAAACAAGCAAGCCCTCTTCTGCCTCCTCATTGGCCTATCACCAACAATTAGAAAAGTTCAAAGCCCAACAAGAAACGCCCCAAGCCATTATGCCCAAACAACAGAGGGTGACCAGTCAACAACTGTCCCCCCAAGAGGCTCTTCAACAAAAGATGCAAGCCCAACCCCAGGCGCCTCCTGAGGCAAGCCAGACCACTAAAGCCAGCTACAATCAACAGGAAGCCCTCAAAGCGCTCCAGGAAGCTATGGCTAAAGCTCAAGAGTTGTTAAAAAAGAGTTCGCCAAACACACCTGCTAACCCTCAAGGACCTAATGAAAATCGAGGAGGTTGATGGGTATGAAAATTTTTGGTTCAAGAAAAAAGACGCCAACCACTCCCAATGTATCTACCCCTTCTGCTGCTAGTCAGCAATTAGCTTCGGGCACCTTGCAAGTTGTGGATATTATCGCCCCGCCTGCTATTGAGGTTGATTTTGACCATATTAAAATCGGTAATGTTTATTTCAGGACGCTTTTTGTGGTAGGCTACCCTCGATTTGTGGGTGCCAACTGGCTAGCTCCCCTTATTAACTTTGACCATACATTAGAGATTGCCATGTTTAATTACCCGGTGGAAGCCAAGGGCGTTTTAGAAGATTTGCGCCGCAAAATTGGCGAAATGGAAGCCACTATTACTACCGACCTTCAACACGGACGGGTTATTGACCCAGCTGTCCAAGTAGCCTTAGACGATGCTAAAGCTCTCCAAGACGAGCTGGTGAAGGGGGCCGAAAAATTCTTTCAGTTTGGCCTTTATATCACCATTCCAGCTGATTCTAAAGAAGAATTAGACAAAATTACAGACCAAGTGGAAGCGACTTTAGGCGCCCTCCTTATTATCACCAAACACGCCACCCTCCAACATGAAGAAGGGTTTAAAACAACGACCCCTTTAGGGCAAGATTATCTTTTTGTCACCCGTAATATGGACACCACCTCTTTGGCCACCACCTTTCCTTTCACTTCCTCTGAACTAACCAGCAACACGGGGATTATGTACGGTCTTAACGAACATAACGGGTCGCTGGTTATTTTTGACCGCTTTTCATTGGAAAATGCCAATTCAGTGGTTTTTGGTAAATCGGGTGGGGGCAAAAGCTATTTGGTTAAACTGGAAGCTTTAAGGTCTTTAATGTTTGGGACTGAAATTATTATCATTGACCCTGAAGAGGAATATAAAAATTTAGCCGAAGCTATTGGCGGGGAGAATATTGAGTTTTCTTTTAACTCTCCTGCCAAAATTAACCCCTTTGATTTATCAGGAGTGTATGAAGAAGGCGAAAATGAACTAGGCTTAAAAATTCTCTCTCTCCATGGCTTATTTAGGGTTATTATGGGAGGTAGTTTGACAGCAACTGAAGACGCTGTTCTTGATAGGGCTTTAATCCTCACCTACAAGATTAAAGGCATTACCCCTGATCCTGCTACCCAAAAAAAGGAACCGCCTCTTCTCGAAGACCTTTACAAGGTTTTATTGGGAATGGAGGAGCCGGTTTCCAAAACATTAGCCGACAAAATTGAGAAGTTTATTAAAGGTTCGTTAGCTGGCATTTTTGACCAGAAAACCACCATTGATGTTAAGAACACTTTTACCGTCTTTTCCATTAAAGAGCTGGAGGATGAATTAAGGCCAATTGCCATGTACATTATTTTGGATTATATTTGGACCCGCGTTAAAAGGGATTTAAAAAAGCGCATTTTAATCGTTGATGAGGCATGGTATATGATGCGATATCCTGATTCGGCAGCTTTTATGTATTCCATTGCTAAAAGGGCGCGTAAGTATTATTTGGGCCTCACAACAATTACCCAAGATGTTGAGGACTTTTTATCGTCAGATTATGGCAAGGCGATTGTTTCCAACTCTTCAATCCAAATTCTGCTCAAACAATCAGCCGCCTCTATTGACCAAATTGCCAAAGTTTTTTATCTCTCAGAAGGCGAAAAAAGACTCTTGCTGGCTGCTGACATTGGTGAAGGTTTATTCTTTGCTGGTTCCAACCATGTGGCTATTAGAGTACTCTCATCTCCTGATGAGCACAAACTAGTCACCACCAAACCTGAAGAAATTATGAAGATGCGAGAAGAAATGGCCATGTTTCAACCCCCCCCAACAAATCAACCCAACTCTTCCCAATCCAAATAACCCCTACCTTTATTAACCATCTAAATTTGCTATGATAGATTTGAGATGGTCAAACCATTATCGGCCCAAGAGGCAATTAAGCAGGCTGCCCAAGAGGAGGAAGAAGAGTCAATTACTCCTCTTTTTGGTTTTTTCAATTTTGACGGCGATTCCTTAGGTGAAGATGTTGCCCACGCTTTCATCACAAAAGGGTTGTTAAATGAGGATGGGACCCCAACTAGTAATCTGACCCAATTTTTCCAACAAGACCAGCCCCGCAAAGAGTTTGAAAATCGCACCATTCGGCAGTTAATTATTGCCAATTTCATTAAAGAATTGGTTGTAGAACGCTTGGTAAACATTGAGTCCTTGCCCATTTTGGACAATTACCCAATTTTTATTCAAGGCCTTGGGGAACAGATAGCAAATCAAATAAACCAGCTTTTTGCCAAAGAACCGATTCCTGTTGATGATTTTTTACCCCCCGATTACGCAGATCAGTTGGCCCAAAAATTGAAGACCATTACAACCAACTGGTTAACAGATAAACTTGCCTTTAGCCGCCTACTCCAGTTCCAATTAACAAACCACTATCAAGACCAGATAACGATTGCTGGGGTAATAAACAAAATTATTACCGATATTAACGCCGCTCTTGCTTCCATTCAAATTACCGAACTAGTTGATTGCTTGAGCTTTTATGGTGAAATTAAGCTCGCCCAAAACAAGTTGGTCATTGATCTTATCCATTACAATTTAGAGACAATTCCTCCCCAAGTCAAAAAGATTGAGCGTTATCAACTAGAAGTCCTCACCATTGCTGATAAATTGGCCGAATATCAGCAAATTGTCCAAGACTTAGGCAAGGTTTTACAAACAGCTGTTAACCTAAATGATAAAACCTAAAAGATGGAGCTAACTAACACACCGCCACAAACTGTTAGAGACCTAATTGAGCAATACGACTCCTTAACCCACGACCCCAACGCCTCTCCCCAAGATATTGATCGCCTTAAGGGCCAATTGCTAAATTTGGGCGTCCATGAGGCTTGGTTAGAAAAACCCTTCTCTGATGAACGTTTCAACCAATTCACCTACTTGACGCAAATAAGCCCTTTTCCTCTTCTTAGAGTTAAAGACCTTGTCTATGCCCAATTTAATAAGCCTCAAGTCTATACCCGAGAACCGCCTACTTATCATGAAGGGCCTTTATTAGCAGAAATTATTGCCAGCCCCCAAGACTGGGTTGATGACCAAAAAAAAGCCCTCAAGGGGGCAGCTCTTAAAGCAGCAGGCGTTTGGGTGGGGTTAAGTTCACCTGTTGCTGTTGACCAATTAGCACCTCTTCTACCCTTAATTCCTGTCTATAACGCCACTGTCCCTAAGTACAAAAGGGCAATGAGGAGCATTAGACGGACCTTATTCCCCTATGTAGAACCTGGAGCATGGTTGCAATATAAGATTAAACAATTAGAACGGCAGGTAATCTTCTCTGTGGTTCCAGGTGTTGTAACCAATATCCTCCTTAGCCCGGCAAAAGTGAGTCTATTTGGAGACTACACAGAAATTGATTTGGAAAGCGGTATCCAGTATAAGGTGAGAGGCGCCTTTAGGCCAACTTATGCTTTGCGCCGGAAACTAATTGCCTACTACCAAGAAAGGGCTCTCCAACACACTCTTGCCTCCCATCTGGTCAAGGCCACCATTTTCTCTAAAGCGGCTGATAGATTAAAGGCACCAGATAAACAAGGTCGGCGGCGACATATTCATTCGGTAATAGGCGCTCTCATAATGATTATTATTGCCGACTTAATTGCGGGCGCTGTTACCGAATTTGTCAAAAGATGGATTGCTGACCGCATTAAAGAGGGTGCTAGGCTGCGGGCTTTTGTGCGCCGTTTTCAAAAATTAAAATTTTTAGGACGGGCCAGCAATGTTTTCTCCATACCAACCTTGGCGGGGGCTATTATCGGCTCTGCTTTTGGCCCAGTGGGGACCATTGTCGGAGCAGGCCTTGGTACTACTTTCTCCATCTACCGCGATTTGGGCAATTGGAAACTGGCTAAAAACCAGCCCCTTAAATTAGAAATGGACATCCTGCGGCAAAGAGAACAATTAGCTGCCGCTGGTGCCCCGCCCGAATGGGTAAAACCGCTTAGTAGCTGGGAAAGATTAAGATTGCGCCTGTACAAACCAGCAGAACTTTTTGGCCGCTACCGTTGGCTACCCCGATCTGGACCAACAGCGGCCTTAATTGGCTACAGTGTAGCCTCATTGTCAGGAAGCCCTCAATTAGGAGCATTGGCCGGCTTTGGCTGGTATGCCTGGCAAGATTTAAGACCTTGGTTGGTAGAAAAAGCTCTCAACCAATTTTTTAGCCCTCCTGCAGGTTCGGGCTATGGGCGCGGATGGCAAGCGTGGTTGCGGTGGATGGAAGATGCCCACCCTTACCGTTTAAGAGCTTTTAGGTCATTAAGGGCTGGGACAACAGCTGGTGGTGTTACCACTATGGGTTTGATATGGCTTGGTGTGCCTTGGCCAATTGCCTTGGGAATTGGCACTGGCGTAGGGGTTGGTTGGGGATTGGCGGACTTTGGGGCCAGAATTGGCTGGCTTAAGCTTCGAGAAAGCCGATTTGCGAGGTTGTTTGGTTTAGGGTCTCGAGCTGGTGGAGCAATAAAATTTGTAGGAGGCGCGATTCACATAGTTGGTGGCGCTGCTGATGTAGCCACGGCCCTCCACGGCTCAGATACTGGCACATTCTTTGGCTTCAAAACCATTCCTGGCACTAATTTTGGGTTAGGCGGGCCCGCAGGTCAAACAATGAATTTAGGCTTGGCCGTTATGGGAGGGGCCACAATAGGCGCCACAATTGGTTCATTAATACCTGGGATTGGGACTGTTTTTGGTGGGATAATCGGCGGTTTCGCAGCCGGCACTCTTTATAGCATTAATTACGCTATCCGTGAGTATACCGGCAAGGGGATAATCGGTTGGTCTAAGGTGGGTGTTAAAAAATGGTCCCAATTACCCAAACCCATTAAAATGCTAACTATTTCGGGTATACCAGTAGTCGGGCAGCTGGCAGTTTTAGGTTGGATAGCTCATGATCTGGGGTTGGGCAAAGCCATTGCTGGCGCTTGGCATTGGTCCAAAAACCAACCTGTGATCGGGCCTGCTGCCAGGCAGCTTGGAGAATGGGGAACAAGCGCCCGCAATGCTTTGTCCTCCATCGGCAATTGGTTTAAGGACAAAGCTGGCAAGGGTGCCGACAAGGTTGTTGACAAGCTAACTGAAGGAGCTACCAAGTTCTGGAACTTTATCTCGGCTGTGGCCGGAGGAATAATCCAGCTCCTAATAGGCGGAGATTTAGCCGAAGCAGCAGTCAGTATAGCTATTGGCCTTGCATTATTAGGTGTTGCTATTAACACCACTAATATTAGCAGTTCGCTTATGGCTCAAGACACTCCCATTACGACTCCGCCGGGTGTAGTCAATCAATTTATTGATGTGGTTAAATCGGCCGACCCTCAAATTATTGCTAACAACGATTTGCCAAAAACCATTAATTTCAAGGTGTTCATTAGAGCTAAATCCAGCAAACTAACTAACATCACCTGCAAAGACGAGTTAACTATCGCCACCAAAGATGGCAGACGAGTTAATCTCCCGGCCAATTTCCCAGCCAACGAATGTCCTCAAAGCTTGCAGCCTGGCGAAACCAAAACCATTGAATTCCAAACTCTAGCCGAAAACACTGACTTTTTCAAAGACTCAATTATCACCAACACTTTTACAATAGACTTTGATGTGGAAGGATCTGTATTAGGTCTGTGCGGTAAAACTTCGGGATTTGCCAATCTCTTGCCCAATCCCATTCCCGAAAGCGCAGGGGCTGCCTCCCCCAATGACTTTGATATCCTAGAAAGAGGTCAGGTCATTCAAGCTGCAGAATTTGGTGCTGAAAAGTCAGGCGTACCTTGTGAAGTGTTAATCGGAATCCATTATGTTGAAGCGGGGTGGGATAGTACTCAGTCTTTCATTGACGGCACACTCCTCGTCCAACCTCATGCAGGTGTTGGCGCTGAAAGTTGCAACAACTATGGAGGCAGAATGATACCTGGCGAAGGTTGTGTTTTTGACCTTGAAAACACCGCTTGGTATGCAGGCGACCATGTTAAGGACGAGGTGTTGGTCTTGCGAGGCGGCGGTAGTATTGAAAAAAACTGGGTACCTCCTGCTAATTTTGACGAAATGATCGGAGCCTTATCACTGTATAATGGCGGGGGTAATGCTAATTGTGGGGAGGGCGTGCCGTATACTGGGCCATGCCCACCACCTACAGGGATTGATGATACCTATGTGATGACTCATTTTGACAGTGAGCATGCCACCATGTATCTTATATACTGTGAAGACAGGGTCAAATGCGATAAACCACCAATATTTGAAAGAGATGGAGCAGCAACTGCTGCTAAAGAGTACTACCTGAAAGAACTTAGGCAAAATGATTAACTTGACCTTAACCAAAATTAAAGAACAAATCCTCAGATTAAGGACAGTAATGGTAATTGGGGTGGGTATTACTGTGATTACTGCCATCACTGGGGCTATCATCATTACCAAACCCCAAAAAAGAGAAGGCGCAACCACTCCATTCTCCTCAACAGAAACCCCAATACCTCCCCCTTTGAACCAACAGCCAGTAGTTAATGGGAAATTTGACCCCTCAGCTCCTGCCAGCCAACGGTCTAAAGCAGCCATTGATAAACTCAAGCCCTATTTAGCCTACAGCAAAACGATTACTACGAGCACCGGCAGTAATATCACCTTTACTGTTTTCACCAGACCAACAGAAAACTACACCCTACGAGTAAAAATCTCAAACCTCAATTTTCAAGCCGATTACAATGATCCTAACCTGCCAAAAACTGTCCAAGACTTCCGTGAGACAGCCGCTGCCATTTTTGACTTTATGAACCAACATGGTATCAATCCTGGTGATGTTTTTATTTCTTGGGGGTCAACTCCAAGTTACATCCAAAAGAACGCTGAGGCTTGGCTTGTCCCCTCCCCTCAATTCCCCAAAGTCATTGCAAAAAATGGCCAATTTGTTTTTGAAACTGAACCCATCAGACCATGATTAAAAAACCAATCTCTCAAGGCTTACCAATAACCAAACTGGCTGTCATAGGAAGCGTTGTCGTTGGGCTTCTTTTGGCCTTAATTAGCCTAGCTGCGGCTGCCAGATACAGTCAATCGGCAAGCGTTAATGTTTTTATCGGCAATCCTTCTGCGTGTGCGGCAGCTTCTGGAACACCTGTGACCGACCCGGAAATACCTTGTGGTTGGCCAACGACAGGCTATATCACCCAACTACCTTTTGAGGCTGATCCCAGCCATGGGTCATTATCGGCAATAGATATTGGGTCGGCAGATGGCTTGGCCGGCTGGCCGGTCTATGCCACCCATGATGGGAGAGCGCTGGTGTTTACCGGGAACCAACCATTTCCTAACCAACCAGCTGATAGAATAGTGACAGTCACCAGCTCTAAATACCTGACCAAATATCAACACCTGCTCAAACAATGCGTGGCTAATGGGGCTCAAGTCACCCGCGGCACCTTAATTGGTTTGATGGACAATACTGGTTACTCTCAAGGTAATCATCTCCATTACGAGATTGATCAGGTCTTAGGAGCGGCTTTAACCCTTGCAGAATTTAACTCACTTGTACCACCATATTCTAAGAATATGTCTGTTACCACCGGCTATGGTAACCCGGGAGACACATGTTAAACTTGGACTTTTCTCTAACTAAAGTTAAAAATTGGCTTATCCAATACAAATTGGCAGGTTTAGTCTTGCTATTAATTTTGGCAGCCGGAATAGGGCTCATCTTTTCTTGGACAACCACGAGACCGAAAAAAGTGGAATTTACCAAAAGCTCTGGCACTCCTGAGTTAGCAAAAGAGGCCAAAATCACCTTTTTAACAACCCCCCTCTCTCTTAATCAGCCTCAAACTGTTAAAATAGAAAGGATTTTAAATGCTCCCGCTAATGACCTGGCTGTCAATTTGGCCCAAAAGTTTGGCTTTGATCCTGCTGCCGCCAAACGGATTGACAATCTTATCATGTGGTCTAATACCAATGAGTCGCTGGAGATTAACCTGGCCAACTATAAAATCATTTGGCGCAAAAACCCATTTACCAATCGCGCTCTTCTTGACCAAGTGGGGTTTGGAGATGAAGAGCCAATCTTGGAAGTCGCCAGACAATTTATCAAGGAGCGCTTTCCTAATCAGACTCTTTTAAATTTGAACGCGTATGAGGTGGAGTTTGTTAAAAATAATGGAAATTACTTGACCCCTACTGACAAAAGCCAAGCTAATACAGCTGTGGTTAAGTTCCCTTACCAAACGCCCGACCAAACCAAATTGATTACTACAGGAGCTGCGGCTTTGGTTGTCAAAGTCCAAGTTTCAGCCCAAAATACAGCTATTGCTTTTGAGGGATATCTTGGCAATTTGACTCTCACCTCTCAGACCAAATCAGTCAGTTTCAGCGGACAACAAATTGTGGGCAAATTAGAGTCGGGTGCAAGTGTGGTGCACGCTTTTGACCCAAACTTATTAACCGAAGCTGAAATTCCTCCTTTTGCCAATCTAAAAACGGTAATGGTGGATAAAATTTATCCAGCCTACTACTTATCAGATTTAACCAATTTCTCTCAAGAAGGTCTTTTGGTAGCGGTAGCTGAAGGTCAAGCTACTACTTTAGATAATAAACAACTAAGAGTTTGGCTTTTGGCAGCCCTTTAAGGAGTTTTTTTAAGCCTACCTCTAACTTTAGCGAGTAACGGTCTGCCAAGTTTGTGGTTGAATTCCTTAATGATGGCTGTTGATTTTAAACGAAGCTCACCCATCCATAAATGATTAGGAACCTCCACTGTCAAGACGCTATCCTTAAAAGCCACAGCTTTAAGATCTGTTACTCCTTTCTGCTTGCCAAAAACTACCTGTCTAACAGTTGGCCAGAAACGCAAGACCCAAGCTGCTTGCAAAGCAGGAGCGGCAGAAGTTCTTAATAAGGTTTTGGGCAAAATCTGGCTAATGGGCAGAAAATCTCTCTTCCACATTTTTTAATCTTTAGTCCTGGACTCTCACAGGCATGATAATGTGATAAAAATCGTTAGAAGACTGCTTATTAGCTGGCAAAAATTTACCCGGCTTAATATTTTCAGTCAACTCAATTTGGACATTGGCGCTTTTCATAACTGATAAGACATCAGTTAAATAACGGTAGTTAAAGGCAATTTCCAAAGGTTCACCATTAACTTTAGCTGGTAATCTAGAGGTATTATCACCCAACTCCTTGCTACTCGCAGAAACCATTAACATACCATCAACAATTTTAAATCTGACAATATTACCAGATTCTCTGGCTAAAATTGAACCTGTTTTAATAGTCCTCATTAAATCATTTCTGTCCACCACAATTGTTGTGCTAGGAGTAGTGGGAATAATCTTTTCCCAATCTGGGAATTGGGCATCAATCAAACGAGAAACTAATTCCACATCGCCTATTTGAAAAAATATTTGGTTCTCGTTTGGCGAGAGATTGATTTCGACTTTAGAGGCCAGTAAATCATCAATAATTCGTCCTAACTCAACCAATGTTTTGGCTGGAATAATAGCCTGCAAACTGCTGCCACTGTTGGTTCTTAGCTTCTTAAAACTCAATCGATATCCATCAGCTGCCACCATAGAGATAATGTTTTTATCAACCTTAAATAGAACACCAGTTAAGGCGGGTCTACCTGTATCAACAGCGGCAGCAAACACAACCTGATCAATAGCTTCTCTTAACAATGGACCATTAACACTCACATTAGCTTCTTTGTTGGTAGTGGTGGGTATTACTGGGAACTCTGAAGCGCTAATGGTTGCCAAATGGGTAGTTGAATTTTTAGACTCAATTAAAAATTGATTATCTTCAAACTCACAATTAATTTCTTCATCAGGAAGATTATTGATAAACTCATATAAGGTTCTGGCAGGGATTGTTGTTTTACCATTCTTTTCCACTTTGGTTTTATTAAACACAACAGTTCCTAGTTCTAAGTTGGTGGCAGCTAATTTAATTTGTTTATCTACAGCTTCAATGAGGACATTGGCAATAACAGGTAAGTTTGGCTTTACAGCTGCTATTCTTGAGACGATATTGAGAGATTTTAAGAATTCTTCTTTGTTAATTTTAAACTTCATAAAAACCACCTCTAATTATTAGGTTAGGTTATTCTAAGTTTAATTTTTGGGAAAATCAAGTTGTTGGTTTTTATTATGATACATTTTAATTTAAGTTTAATAGTTAATATATTGTTCGAATAAGTGTATAACTAAGGTAGTTTTAGCCTCCAAATATTTGTTTAAAACTTCAAGAGCAGATTATTAACAACTAGTTTTTAGGGATATAACCTATAAACCAAAATCAATTTTGGTTAAAATTTGTGTTGAAAACACCCCCACTTTTGTTAATTAAAATGTGGATAAATTTGGTCATTTTAAGGAAAACTTATTCGTCTAAAAGAGTTTGTTTAATGGTTATTAATTCTTTGCGCAACTCCCTATCATTATCTAACTGTCTTGCTATCTTTTCCACACCATGCATAATGGTGGTGTGATCACGATTACCTAACAATTGCCCCACCTCAACCAAGCCCAATCCCAATTCAGCTCTCAATAAGTACATGGCCAAATGCCTAGGTTTGACCAATTTAGCCAACCTTTTAGGCCCCGTTAAATCGGTAGGTTTAAGGTTAAAGTGTTTGGCTACAATTGAGACAACTTGTTTGCCGCTAACTTTTTTAATAGGCTTGCCGGTGTTGGTAGCAAAGACTTCTTTGGCTAATTCAATGGTTAGGTTTTTCCCCAGAACAGCCCCGGCTGAGATGAGTTTAATTAAGGCTCCCTCTAACTCTCTAGGGTTGGCAATAACTCTAGCAGCGATAAAATCCACAACCTCATCTTTAAGTTGAATGCCTCGCTGGGCGCACTTGGCCTTGAGAATGGCCACCCTCATTTCAAAATCAGGTTGACCAATATCAACAGTTAAACCACCCAAAAACCGCGATACTAGCCGATCTTCGAGCCGACCGATTTCGGTAGGGTGTTTATCTGAGGTGATAACGATTTGTTTTTGGGCCACATGAAGCTCGTTAAAAGTATGGAAGAATTCTTCTTGGGTGGATTCTTTACCTGATAAGAATTGGACATCGTCAATTAGCAATACATCTACTAGGCGATACTTGTTTCTAAACTGGTAAACTTTATGGGTGCTTAAGGATTCAATAAATTCGTTAGTAAACCTTTCACAGGTGGTATAGACAACCTTTAAGTCGGTTTTTTCTAAGATTTCATTACCAATTGCTTGCATTAGATGAGTTTTGCCAACCCCCACCCCCCCATAGATAAAAAGCGGATTATAGCTTTTACCAGGATCTGCCACCACCGCCTTGGCTGCAGCGTAGGCTAAATGGTTAGAGTTGCCCACAATGAAGTTGGCAAAGTTGTGGTTTGGGTTGAGGTAATCACTACCACCATTATGCCCCTGGCGGGTTTTAATAAGTGAAGGGGTAGGAGAGAAAAGAGGACCCGGAGGTGGTGAGGGTTTGTTTTTGGGGAGTGAAGCTTTAAGGACTAATTGGCATTTTTTTTGGGTGACAGTTTCAAAAGCTTCTTCTAATTGTTTGAAATATTTGACCCTGATTTGTTCAAGAGCAAAGTTATTAGCGCAATTTACCACAACCACATCCTTATCATTTTCAGTCTTAATCTCCTCAATTCCACACTGAGCAAACCAGATTTTAACAGCAGTAGGAGTAAGCTGATTTGCTAAATGCTGGAGTATTTTGTGCCAGATTTTCGTGTAATCCATAATAAGCTAGTTAAGTTAAGCTCTTGCGGGTGTTTGGGAGTTTGAGCCTATTTTCTATTGGAAAACAGACCGTCAACTTTTACGGCAAAAAAATATAAACACTTTTCCACAAAAGTGTCAACTAGTTAATTTTGTGGAAAAGTTTCTCTTTACAATACTGACCGATGGTTGTAAAATGGCAAGGGAGTTTTAATGCCTAAACGAACATATCAACCGAATAAAAGGAAACGGGCCAAGGCCCATGGTTTTAGAAAACGCATGCAAACTAAGGATGGGCGGGCTGTTTTAAAACGCCGTCGAGCCAAAAAACGCAAGCGGTTAACTGTCTGATGAGATTATTAGATGCTTCCTGCGAGCCGACGTTTATCGCGAAAAGAGATTCATCAGCTACCAAACCGACTGAAAACTAGATTAAATGGCTCTTTTTTTGATTTAGTAGTTTTTCCATTTCATAAGCCAAAGTTTGCCTTTTTGATTTCGAGAAAAGTAGTCGCTAAGGCCAACAAACGCAATGCTTTGAAAAGGAAAATTAGCTTAGCTATTGAGCAAAGCGCTCAACTTTTAAGCTTACCCAAAGCAGTATTAATCATTGTCAAGAGCAGTCCAGAGTTTGTGGGGGTCGATGAAATTAGAAAGGAATTGGAAACTTTATTGCTCAATGGTAATGAAAAAATTAGCTCTTAAACTGATTAGATTCTATCAGCGGTATTTATCTTTGGATACAGGTTGGGCCAAAATGCTGTTTATTACTGATAAAGTGTGTCGCTTTACCCCTACTTGTTCAGAATATACTTATCAAGCTATTGATAGATATGGTATCCTTAAAGGCATCCTTTTAGGGCTAAGGAGAATTATGCGTTGCCATCCTTTTGCCAAAGGAGGTTATGATCCAGTTAAGTAATCAGATGATAAAAGGGGCCATTAAATGGGTGGTAATCCTTTTGACTTAATTTTCATTAGGCCAATTACCAATATTCTCATTTTGCTTTATCATTTCTTTGAGTGGGCAAACTTCCCTTTCCCTTTGTTTTGGGCCATTATCTTCCTCACAGTTATTAGCCGCCTGCTTTTATGGCCGTTTACAGCAGCCCAATTAAGACATATGCGCAAGATTCATGAATTAAGACCTAAACTGGCTAAGTTAAAAGAAATCCATGGCCATGATAAAATTCGCCATCGGCAAGAAATGATTAAACTCTACAAAGAGCACAATATTAGCCCCACAGCTGGTTGTCTACCAAATTTAGCCCAATTGCCTTTCTTGATTGCCATTTACCAAGTATTGTTTAGGGTTTTGTCTAATGGTGGGGGTATTGAGGGCATTAATCAGCTTCTTTATCATCCAGCCCTCTATTTGAAAACTCCCCTAAACACCTCGTTTTTTGGTTGGAACCTAGCCCTGCGCCCCGTTGATCTAGTTAAGGAGAGTGTTTGGGTGGTGATTATTCCCTTACTCACAGGTGTCTTTCAGTTTTTATGGTCAAAAATGGCTGCCTCAGCACCCTTGCCTAAACAGACTGCCCAAGCGGTTAAGGTTAATAAAGCCAAGCAAGCCGAACCTGAGAAGGTAGATACAGACCAAATGGCTGAAATGGTCCAATCTCAAATGATTTACCTAATGCCGGTAATGGTAGCGTTTTTTGCCTTTCAATTCCCATTAGGTTTGGCTATTTATTGGAATACCTTTACTATTATTGGCGCCATTCAGCAATACTGGCTGGTGGGTTGGGGACAATTGGCTAATTGGAAACTACCTTTTAAGAGGTGAATTTAAAAATGGTTGAGGATGCCAAGCAAGGGCTTGAAGAGATTATAGCAACCATAATACCAACAATTGATCCCAAGGCTACTTGGGTATTAGTAGAGAGGGAAGAGGGTATTGTTGTTGATATTAAGACTCCTAATCCTGCCCTCCTCATCGGTTTTAGAGGGTATAACTTGCAGGCCTTGCAGTTTTTGTTGGGCCTACTTTTATATCAGAGAACTGGCCAATGGTGGCCGGTTCTGGTGGATGTTGATGGCTGGTGGCAAAAGCGTGAGCATGATTTGATTGCCCAAGCCCAAAAATTAGCCCAAAAGGCCAAATTCTCCCGTAAACCGCAAGTGCTTACCAATCTCTCCCCACGGGAGAGACGTCTCATTCATTTAACATTGGCCAGCCATCCAGATGTGACAACCCAGTCTCAAGGTGAAGGGGCAAATCGCCAATTGCTCATTATTCCCAAATGAACATTTTTATTAGTCATAATCATCAATTGTTTTTGACTCAGTAAGATAGAAGCTGCCCCGCATTGATTATAGGAGCGTGATTAGGCGCATTATAAATCCACTAGTTGAAATAGCCTTTTTGTTAGTGGTGGCCTTGGTTCCAATTCAACTAAGCTACCATTTTTGGCCTGCCTATTCTGCTCTTTATGGGGTTAGACACTCTCTGCTGGCATCTTCCCTTTATTTATCTGATTTGGCTATTGGTGTTTTTTTGGGATTGTGGGTGGTTCAGCTTTTTCTTTGGCCTCTGCGTTTTTCAACTAAGTTGGTGGTGTTGTTGGGACTATTGCCGGTGATTTTTTTGATAAGCGGCATTTTTTCTGCAAATTTGAGCCTTGCTCTTTATAAAACAGCCAAATTAACAGAATTTGCTTTGCTGGCGCTTTATGTATCTGCTTGTAAATTGGACAAACTTAAAGGTTGGCTGGCGGCTGCCATTGCTGGCGGTCAATTGATGGTAAGTTTAATAGCTATTGGGGAATTTATGACCCAAGCATCTTTGGGTTTGCAATGGATAGGCGAATACCGCTTTTCGGTAGCCACTCCAGGCATTGCCCAGGTGACTTTGTCTGGCCAACAGTTGTTGCGGCCTTATGCTACTTTCCCCCACCCTAATGTTTTGGCTGGTTTTCTCAGTTTAAGTTTGCCCTTGACCCTGCTTGCCATTTTTCGTTCTAAAGGAGGTATAAGGAGATATGCGCTGGTGGTAGTAGCGCTTTTAAGCATGTTGGCCCTTCTCCTAACCTTTAGCCGAAGCGGTTGGTTGACCTTTATTTTAGAAGTGATGGTGGGGGTCTTTTTGATGTGGCAACGGGTGAAAGAGGGAGTTTTGGGGATTACTCGTCAATATCCCAGATTAGCGGCGGTTCTGTTTTTGGTGCTTTTGGCTAGTGGGGTTTTGGCTCTTAATTTAATGGGAGAGCGTTTTTTGGCCATTTTCTCCACCGATAGCCATTCTCTCCGGTTGCGTGCTAAACTGATGGTGGCTAGTTGGGAAATGTTTAAAACCGCCCCTTTAACCGGCGTGGGCCCAGGTCATTTTTTGCTTTATCTGCCTGATTTTTTTCAGGTTCAGGAGGTAATTCGCTTTTTTACACCTGTCCATAATATTTTCCTTCTCCAATTAACAGAGACCGGTATTTTAGGTTTGGTTGCTCTTTTAATTCTTACATTAGCAGCCTTGTCTTCAGCCTTTTGCCTAAAACCGCCAGAGGAAAAGGCATTAGTTGTTGGTCAGGTATTAGGCTTGCTGGTTATTGGGAATTTGGACCATTATCTTTTTAGCCTTCAACAAGGCCAACTGCTTTTCTGGCTAATACTAGGGTGGGCTTTGCGGGGTCAAAAATTTAAGTCTGGTACAATAAAGGCGTGGATAAAAAGCTGATTTTTAAAATTGGCCAGAATACTCTTTGGCAGCTTTTAGCAAAAGTAGTCACTACCACCTCAACGTTAGTCATTACAATTATTGCTACCAGGCAATTGGGGGTAACAGGTTATGGTAATTTTATGAAAGCCTTCTCTTTAGTAACCCCTTTTTATATGGTGGTTGACTTTGGGTTGAATGCTACGGTTTTAAAGTTATTTGTTGGTCAGAGAAAACCGTCATTAATTTTATCACAATTATTTGGTTTACGCACAACCACCTCCTTGCTTTTAATCGGATTAATTAGCCTTGTGACTGTTGTTTTGCCTCACTATGACGGGGCGGATCGAGGTTTTTCACCTTTGGTGAAAGTGGCCATTTTGATTTTGTCTCTGACTATTTTATTTCAAAGTGTTTTTTTATCAGCTAACAGTTTTTTTCAATATCAATTGAGATATGACCGGAGTTTAATGGCCACGTTAGTCGGCTCGTTAATGAGTGTTTTAGCAGTAGCGCTTTTGACCGCCGTGAAGCCAAACTTGCTGTTTTTAGTCATGGGCTATACTGCCGGTTCGGCTGCTTTGGCCGGGGCCAGTTACCTTTTATTAAAAGAACGGGTTGGCGTTATCAGACCCAGCTTTAATTTGGCCAGTTGGCAGCAGTTATTAGCCAAAACTTGGCCTATTGGATTAGCTTTAATTGTTAATCTGATCTATTTTAGGGCCGATGCTCTCATTCTAGCTTTGGTGCGACCAACTTCAGAAGTGGCTGTTTATGGTTTGGCCTATAGAATTTTTGAGGTTAGTTTAGTGCTGCCTGTTTTTATGGTTAATGCCCTCTATCCTGTTTTGTTGGTTTTGGTCAAAGATAAACGTCAATTTTTTCAAACTTGCGTTCGGACTGTTTTAGGGCTGGGGTTAACTGCAATTTTGGTCGCCTCTTTCATTATTTTGACTGCTAATCAATTGGTTATTTTGGTAGGAGGAGTTGCCTTTGGAGGAGCGGTGCTGGCCCTTAAAATTTTGGCTTTGGGACTGCCCTTTTTTTATGTTTCAGCTTTGTTGATGTGGCTATTGGTGGTCTTTGAAAGACAACGAACGCTTATTTTTGTTTACGGCTTGGGGGGTTTATTTAACGTGATAAGCAACTTGATTTTGATTCCCCAATTTGGATATCTGGCTGCTGCTGTCACTACCGGTTTGTCTGAGCTATTGGTTTTTTTAACAAGTTTTATTTTGGTGATTGCCGCTTGGCGACGGTTTCAAACGGCACCAGTCAATGGTAAAATAAGTAACTAATGATGTTGAGTGTTTTTTGTGATGGTGGCGCCAGGGGTAATCCGGGGCCAGCAGCCACAGGTGTAGTTATTAAAAATAAGGAAGGCAAACTTCTTTACAAGCTAGGCCGGCCTATTGGAATGACGACTAATAATGTGGCAGAGTATCAGGCTGTTATTGATGCTTTAGGACAGGTAATTAAAATCGCCAAGAACTGGCCAGTAGAAGGTATTCAGGTTTTTGTCGATTCTCAACTAGTAGCCCAGCAATTAGCCGGTAATTATAAAGTTAGGGATGCCAAACTTAAAACTTTATTTAATAAAGTTAAACAGTTAGAGGAGTCGTTGCCGAAGGTAACCTATTACCAAATTAGACGCAACCAAAATAAGGAGGCAGATTTTCTGGTTAATAAAGCTTTAAATTTAGGTGATGGAATTGAAAGTTCTTATTGGCCACATTAAGAAAAATTTCCGCTTAATTTTAATTGGTGCGGCCATAGGGGTAATGGTGGCTGGTGTTTTTAGTTTTTTCAATCGGCAGCCATCTTATCAATTGTCCTACCCTCTTTACATCCAAACCACTTCCTTATTAGCAGGGACCAATAACTCTAATCCTACCGATACGGTCATTGGGCTTTTACGTTATAGTTTGGCTAATCATCCCACCATCAAATCACCTCTTGAAGTTAAAAAAGTAACTGATAAGGTAATCTTGTTATCAGTGAGGGGTTTGAATAAAGAAAGTTTGCAGCAAGATTTAGCTGCCTATTTAGACCAAGCAAGATTAATTTTAAGTCAGTTAACTCAAAATGAGCCCCAACAGTTAGAATTAGTCAGAATCACCAATGATGAGTTGCTTACAGTAAGTGCGCCCAAGACTCTTCTCAATTTAGGGATAGGGCTTTTGTTGGGGGTGGTAGGAAGTTTGGTGGCCATCTTTTTAAAAATCTATTTTCGAAATTGAGATTTAGTTGCAAAAACAGCTTTTCACATTCCCAATTTTGGTCTTGAGTGATTGGGGAAAACCAGTTAAAATTGCCTCATGGAAAAAACTGCCCATCTCCATATTGATCGAGAGTCAACTCCACCATTTAAGCTTCCCACTTGTTTGGTCACCTCAGCTGGGAGTTTTTTAGGTGTGGCAATTTGTGATAGTTTATTAGCCCAAAATTGCCGGGTGGTTGCTTTAGATAAGGAGGAAAATTTATCCCAGCTGGCAAAATTTAGCACCAACAAGTATTTCAAAGCTGCCGCTGGTGATTTAACCCGCCACTTACCTTCTCATTTACCAAAGGTAGATTACATTTTCCATTTGGCCGGGGCTGTGGGAAGTGGTGATAGTCGTTGGGAAATGGAGGATTTGTTGCTCAATTCTATGGGGACTTATTTATTAGCAGAGAAGGCTTTGACTGATGGCGCCAAGTTTATTTTGGCTTCCACTATTGAGGTTTACTATGGAGCCCTTTCGGGGGTTTCATTAGAGTATTATTTTGGACCCAAAAAAGAAGATTTTGCTCACTACTCTCATCATGAGGCCAAACGATACGCTGAGGCCTTATTGGCAGAATATGCCAAAAACCAACGCTTATCAGTGGTGATCTGTCGAGTGGGTCAACTTTATGGTCCTGGAATGGATCTGGGGGGTAGTTCAATAGTAGGTGATTTAATAACACAAGCCTTGGGAGGAGAAGAGTTGGTAGTAAAAGGGGATAGATTAGAAACATTCTATCCGACTTATATTGGTGATGTGGCTTACGGTTTTATTAAAGCCGCTTTTGATAAGCATACTAAGGGACGGATTTTTTCGTTGGTTGATGAGACTCCAGTAACGTTGAGTGATTTCGCTCAGGTGTTAGTGAGAGCTGCAGAAAAGGTTTTAGGTAAGGAGTTAACGATTACTTTTCAACCGCCAAATGAAGGTTTATCCTTTCCGCCGCGAAAGCCAGATACTAAAACCGCGCGCCAAGTTTTAGGATGGGAGCCCAAAACCAATCTCCTTGTAGGTTTAGAGCAGACCTTAGCTTATTTTTCTAAATTACCACTTCAGACTGCTAGTCCTCAGTCCTCCTTAACTGAAGTATCACCAAGAATTAATTGGTTGGGGCAATGGTGGCAGAAGCTAATAGAAAAGGGGAGGGTAATGCGAAAACCAGTTCCTAAAACAAGAGATGATAAGACAACTCGCTTGAGCAAGGTTATAAAGTTTTTCATTACTGGCCTTTTGGTGATAATAATGGCTTTTGGTGGGAAAACAGCAATTGACGGTTTGATTGCATCTAGTAAATGCTATGAGAGTAGCAAATTCCTGCAAAAACATGAATTTACTGACACTTTTATTGCCGCATTCCAAGGCCATTATTATTTGGAAAAATTAATTTTTGACCTGGATTTTTTCAACAAAGTGACTTTTAATAGAGTACCGTTTTTGGTTAACAGTCTTCGGGTGGCGCAAGTGGCTAGGGATGCTTGTGTGGGTTTGGGTAACTTAGCTTTAGCAGCCCTTAAGCTAACTGGGATTATAGATGAAATTATCAAAGCTGATAGTAACGGTCAATTGATTTTAAACGAGTTGACTGAATCAAGGAGTTTTTTTGACATAGCTGATGAGAAATGGGCTTTGGCTGTGGCGGAACTAAACACATTACCTGAAAAACCATTACTTGGTGAGCGGGGGAATGGTTTGGTAGCCAATCTTAAAACGAGATTAAATCAAGGTCGCGCCACTTTAAGCCAAATTAAACCTCTTTATGATTTGGCCCCCTCATTGCTAGGTTTTGATAAGGAGCAGATCTATTTAGTGATTTTGCAAAATAACGCTGAGTTAAGAGCCACAGGTGGTTTTATTGGTTCTTATGCTGAAATAAGGTTAGCCAATGGCCATTTAAAGCAACTTTTTGTCGACGACGTTTATAATATTGATGGTCAATTAAAAGAAAAAATTCCAGCTCCTCCTCCTTTTCAAAAATACTTGAATATGACTAATTGGTATTTGCGGGATGCTAATTGGGATCCAGATTTTCCAACATCGGCAATGACTCTTCTTGATTTCTACCAAAAAGAAACAGGGACCAATGCTGATGCTGTGATTGCTCTTGATGTGGATGTCATTAGGTCTTTATTGACTTTGACCGGGCCGGTGGATCTTCCTGAATATGGCGAGGTGATTGATGCTAACAACTTATTTTCCAAGGCCATTTATTATTCTGAAATTGGCTTTACCCCAGGTTCTCAGAATAAAAAGAATTTTCTTTCAAGTTTAACGAGACAACTTCTAGCTCGTGTTTTAGACCCCAGCTTTAGTCGGGATTTGGGTAAAATTGGTCAGATTGTTGCCGATGCTGCTGCCCACAAGCACCTGCAGCTTTATTTTGAGAATGTTCAAGCCCAACAATTAGTCGCTCAAAGAGGTTGGTCAGGCCAGTTGGTGAGTTTAATTGACCCCGTGACTAATCGCCTTAGCAGTGATTATCTCTTAGTGGTGGATTCTAATTTGGGCGCTAATAAAACAAATCATTTTTTAAGCAGGTTTATTGAGTTTACCCCCACAATTCAGCGTGATGGCGATGTGGTTAACACTCTCCAAATTACTTACAAAAATGAGAGCCCGGCCAATACCTGGCCTGGAGGGGATTATAAAAATTATTTAAGGGTCTATACTCCTGCAGGTAGTGTTTTGGAGAGTATTGATAATGGGGAGAATACTAGCGGCGATCAAGTGGAGGCGGCTTTTAGGGGTGATAAGGTCGTTTATGGATTTTGGGTTGAAGTGCCGGTAAAAAAGGAAGTAAAAGTAGTTTTGAAATGGCGGCAACCGCTTACTATTATTCGGGAAGATCAGCCAGCTACTTACCAGTTGGCGGTCCAAAAACAGGCAGGTACAAAAGCTGATGTTTTAAGAATTAATCTTGAATATCCAGCCTACTTAAGGCCAGTCAAATATCCTTCTCAGGCTATTTTAGAACCGCAGCAGATTAAATTAGAGACAGTTTTAGATACGGATAAAACTTACCGGGTTGAATTTGCCCGCCATTAATTTTTGCAATGTTGACTTTGCCAAATATGGCCAATATAATTGGTCATTATGACAAGCGTCACCCTTAAAGCCCAATTGCGGGACGTTTTTGGCCGCCGTAAGGTTAAGAAACTGCGTCAGCAAGGGATTGTCCCCGGGCATGTTTTTGGCCACGGCGTGAAGACGATAGCAGTTCAAGTTGCTGAGAAGGAATTTCAGAAGGCTGAAAAAATAGCTGGGGAAACTGGTATTGTCAATTTACAAATTGATAGCGAGAGCCGGCCTGTTTTAATTAGATCATTTCAGGTTGATCCGGTTACTGATCAAGTTTTGCATATTGATTTTTACCAGGTGAATCTTAAGGAAAAGGTGAAGGTGAGAGTCCCGGTGGAAGTGGTTGGAGAATCCCCTGCGGTTGAATCTAAACAAGGAGTATTGCTCACACCCCTCACAGAAATTGAAGTTGAAGCTTTGCCCACAGATCTACCTGAGGCTATTAAGGTGGATATATCTAAATTGGAAAAATTAGATGATGCCATTTTAGTCAAAGACTTAAACGTGGGTGATAAGGTGACCATTTTAGCAGACCCTGACGAGACGGTGGTTAAAATTGGTGAGCTAGTAACCAAGGAAACAGAGGAGATTTTGGCAGAAGAGGCGGCCGAGAGAGCAGAGGCTGAAGAGGTTGAGAAAGGAGAAGCGGAGGAAGGTGAAGAGAAGCCAACTGGTGAAGAAAGCCCTCCTCCCTCTAGCGACTCCTTAACCAATTCTTAACCTCTGGATATTGGATGCGGGAATTATTGCGGTTAAAATGCGGTTATTGTCAAACCTTTGACATTGATCTGCTACTGGGCCAAGACTCTATCATAATCGATTTTTGTTTTTGGTCAAATTTTTGATAGATTTCCTCAGTTAAAAAGGGCATAAATGGGTGAAGCAGAATAAGCGCCTTTTTGAGAACGTGTTCTAAAACTGGCTGAGCATCAGTCCTTCTGAGCTTACTTTTTTCAAGATAGACATCGGCAAGTTCATGCCAAATGAAATTATAAAGAGTGTTGACTGCTAAGTGGATTTCAAGACGTTCTAAATGACGGGTAACTTTTTTTATGGTTTGATCAAGCTTTGCTAAAATCCACTGGTCATCAGGATGGGTGATTTTGTCAACTAAAACATTGATGTGACGAAGATGGTTTGGGGTTGGCTTTAAGTCGATAACAAATCTCGCAATGTTGCGGATTTTGGTTGCAAAGTTTCTGAAATTTTTAGCTCGTTCATCCATGATCTCTTTGGAAACCCGTCCATCTCGGCCGGCAATGGCATAGGTGTAAAGGGCCATTCTAGTAGCATCAACACCCCATTTGTTAATCAAATAAGCCGGTTCAATGCCATTACCCAAAGATTTGGAAAATTTTCGGCCCTGCAAATCCCTTAACATGCCGTGGAAAAACATGGTTTTGAAAGGAATTTGGCCTGTGAAATAAAGGTTTAACATAATCATTCTGGCAATCCATAGATATTTAATTTCTGGTGCTGAAATCTCAAAATCCCACGGGAAATAATTGATAAGTTTAGGATTTAACTTTGGCTTTTGTCGAGATGTTCTTTTAGCTTGAGAATAGTAGGGCCAACCCAATGTTGAAAGGGGCCAGAGCCCAGATGAAAACCAAGTGTCTAAAACTTGTTCATCTTGAACCCAGTTAGGGCCAGGGCTGGTAATGGCTACTTTCATAGGGATAGAAGCGGTTTTTTGAGGTTGAGAATTGTTCTGGTGGGAGGTTTTTTGGTACCACACTGGAATGCGGTGGCCCCACCAAAGGCTTCTTGAAATGCACCAATCATGGATATTGGTTAACCAGTCAATTAAAATCTGGGCGTAATTTTTAGGCAGAAAATTGATTTTGCCGGCTTTAATAGCTTTAATGGCATCTTTGGCCAGACTATCCATTTTAATAAACCACTCTTCAGAAATGAGAGGTTCAACAACGCTTTTACATCTTTCACAAACAGCAACCGAATGGGTGTACTTTTCCGTTTTAATGAGAGCTTTGTTTAATTTGAGTAGTTTTTCGGTAGCTACTCTCGCTTGTTCAACAGTTAATCCTTCTAAGCCAAAAATTTGTCGGCCAAAGTGGCGACCCTTTTCACCGGCCAGTTTGGTTATTCGACCATTCTTATCAATCACTTGGCGGATGGGAAGGTTGTGATCCTTTCCAATTTGGTAATCTAAAAGATCGTGACCAGGAGTCACTTTGAGAGCACCAGTCCCAAAATCTTTTTCAACTCTTTCGTCCTCAAAAATCGGAATCGCCTCTGAAATGATGGGGGCTAGAGGAATATGGGCTCTTAGACCCACAAAACGGCTAAATTGAGGGTGGTTAGGATAAACCGCAATGCCGGTGTCCGCAAAAATGGTTTCTGGTCTGGCTGTGGCAATTGCGATATATTGATCTTGAGTACCTTCAATGAGGTATTTTACATAATAAAGTTTTTCTTCCCTTTCTTCATATTCCATTTCAACATCTTCAATGGCAGTGTTACAACGAGGGCACCACTGGACAATATAGGGGCCTTTGTAAATAAGTCCTGCTTCCCAGAAAGTTTTGAAAGCTTCAAAGACTGCCCTTTTAGGGCCGTCATCTAAGGTGAAAACTTCCTTTGACCAGTCAGCTGACAAACCCATAAAGCGCCAGTCTTTGGAAACCGATTTGTAAATTTCGTCTTTAAATTCGAAGGCCTTTTTAAGCCAAGCCTCCCGGCCCAGCTTTTCTTTTGAAAGGTGCTGCTTTTCTAGTTTTTTTTCAAAAGTTGCTTCAAACTGGATACCAGCGTGGTCTACGCCTGGAAGGAGTAAAACGTCAAATCCTTGTAATCTTTTAAAACGGGCTATTGCATCAAGAATAGCATGCTGCATGGCATGACCCAAATGGAGCTCGCCAGTGAGATTAGGTGGAGGGACCAATAGAGAAAATTTGGGTTTGTTGGAATTGGGTTTGGCCTCAAAGAGGCCTAATTTGGTCCATAGGTGATACCACTTTTGTTCTGTCATGGTCCATTCTCAATGTAAGATCTTTATAGTGTTCAGGTTGTTAATTGTCAATGGGGCTTTTAAAAAAACAGGCTTGGATTGGCTTGCACTTTAAGTGGGTTGACTGGTTTAAAGTGAAAGTAGGCCGCCGCGGCAATCATGGCGGCATTGTCAACTGTTAGTTTGGTTGGGGGTAAATAGACTTTAAGGTTTAGTTGTTGGGCGCGGGTTAATAATTGGGAGCGGAGTAATTGATTGGCCGCCACCCCACCACCGATTAAAACGTTTTGAACATGATACTGACGAACAGCTTTAAGAGTCTTGGTGACTAGAATGTCAACGACTGTTGCTTGAAAACTGGCAGCTACATCATTGACCAATTGGCCACTTGGTGGTGATTTTTTCCAAAAGTTGACCACTGCCGTTTTTAGGCCGGCAAAGGAAAAGTTAAAATTGGGGCTGGCAATTAAGGGTTTGGGGAAAGAAATGTGCGCCCGGCCAAGTTTGGCTGCTTTTTCAATTGCTGGCCCGCCTGGGTATGGGAGACCTAAAAGTTTGGCAACCTTATCAAAGGCTTCACCCGCCGCATCATCTAAAGTTCCCCCTAACCATTGGTACTGATGATGGCTTTTGAGGAGAATTAAATCGGTGTGACCTCCAGAGACAATGAGGGCAATTAGAGGGAATTGAGGTGTGTTTGGGGATTGATTATCAACTAGCCAATTGGCATAAATGTGGCCTAAAAGATGGTTGGTGGGGATAAATGGTTTTTGGTAAACTACGGCCAAGGTTTTGGCGGTTTCCACTCCTACTAAAAGAGAGCCAATTAGCCCAGGACCTACAGTCACC
>CAZCAY010000002.1:0-47817 GCA_964496955.1 uncultured Gammaproteobacteria bacterium | reverse complement strand
ATAGTTTACTTTTGAGGCATTCTTTGCCAAATGACAGCTTCCTCCTGGTAATAAAAGATAGGCTGATAATTATTTTGGATAAAGGTTAGAAGTTCGTCATATCTTTCGCTAATGTTATTAATGGTCACAACAAATTTGGGAGGCGTGGTTTGGAGTTGTCTTAAGCCTGTTGTTTTAGCTTGGGGCACTGATAGTAAGTGGTAGGCTGTAATGAAAGGAGTAGCTGGCTTAAGCTTGGTGAGGAAGTACAAATCTGGCTCATTACCCCAAACAAACAGGCTATCATTGGGTTTGTTTTCATTAACCAAGAAATTAGCCAAGGCCACCAATCTGGCAGTGCGGGGATCAAACCAGGTTTGGTATTGGCTATAGCTTTTAGATCCTAGTAAATAGCTGAGGAAATTCTGGTAATAGCCTACAGTAGGCCAAATCTTAAATTGGAAAATGACAAAGACTAACCCCATGATGAGAATCAATCTCCCCAACTCCAACCATTTTTGAGGGGTCTCCTTAACAAGAATGATGGCAATAAGGAGGGAAAGAGGTGGGAGGGTTTGGATAAGATAGTGGGTGTATGGTCGGCCTGAAAGGAGAGCAGCAAAAAGGGCAAAGAGAAGCCAAAGGTAGGCAAACAAGGTAGGTTTGGGCATTTGGCTGGCTTTTTTGATTAAAAATAGACAAACCCCTGCTGTAATGAGGGTTTTAATGATGAGCTTATCGTTTGCCAAAAGAAACTTGTTGCCTGGTTGGAGGTAGCTGAAGTTATTTAAAAACACGGCCTTTATAAAGGGTCCAAAACTGTCATTAAGGGCAAAGTAGACCCCGAACGGTAACCAGACAATAATAAAACCGGCAGTGATTAAGAGGTAGTCTTTGAGCAGGAGCTGGCGTTGGCTAATTTCAGTAATTGTTAAAAAAAGAAGAATGGCCAATATGTCAAAAATTGCCGGAAACTTTAGTAAACTAGCAACAGCAAAGGTGGCTCCTGCTAATAATAATTCCCAAGAAGGCAGAGGTTTATTAGTGTGAGAATAAATAAGAAAAGCACCGAGAATAGTCGGTAAAATGAGCAGGATTTCACCATTGGCAATGTTGCCTTCTAAGGCTGGAAGGGAAAGGGTGACACTTAAAACTAGACTAGCAATGAGGGCCAATTTAGTTGGGGGTTGGACACCCAAGCTACTAGCCATTTTCTTTCCCAGGCTGTAGATGGCGATCACACTGGCCACAACCCAAAGACTGACCATTAACTTGACAGCAAAAAGGTTAGTGGCCAATCCAAAGAGGAGATAGATTAAAGGTGGTTTGTTATCATAGACATGCAGATAAGGCAATTCATTTAAAAACCACCTTTGGCCTACTGTGAGAGTAATGCCCTCATCTCCATACCAATAAGGCTCAAATAATGAAGGAATCCGCAAAACGATAATGAGCAAAACAATACCAATAAGTTTTATAGCCAGTTTGGGTTTTAATTTGGCCATTGGACTAGCCTTTTTCGGTAACTTTATATTCAATGTATTTGCCTAACATTAACCGGGTGTGGGCATCTAGTCCTGGCAGTGCTGAGAAGAAAAACCCCACAAGAGGCATTAGTAAGAATTCAGCCGGCATGATGATTTTTCTGATAAAGTTGACTTTACTGGTGGTCGGTGGTCTTTGTCTAAAATCAACCCAAAGGATTGCAATTAAGAAAATAGTGGTGGCAGTAATAATGGCAAAGGACATCTTGGGTAGATTTTGACCCATGACTGTTTGGGCAAAAACAGGGTTAAGCAAGACTGGGATGTTGGCACCTAAAGTGAGAATAAACCAATTCACTGGCCAGAGAAAGTGGTCTAAAAGTAGATTAATAAGGTGCATTGTTTTTAAGCCAAAAGGAACATTCTTTTTAGTAAACCACCACTTAATAATTAAAGGATCATCCGATACTCCCCAAGCCCACCTTTTCATTTGCTCATATTGGGCTCGGAGAGTTCTCCAGTAAGTTGAGGATTGGGGAGATTGGACGAAGATAGGCAGAAAGATTGGTTCAACGTCTATTTTTCCTTCCAGATTGAAGAAGCACTTAAAAAAGATGCGATAATCTTCAGGAATCACATCAGTATCCCAGTAGCCGACCTCATCGAGCATCTTTAAGGAGAGGGAGTAAACTGAGGTGTGGATTAAGAGGTCGCGTCTAATGAGAATGGAAGTGCGCCAGACGGAATGAAATGTGGCCAGGACCCTAATAGGAGCTGGTACTTGCCAAATGTTGGTGTAGTACCAAAGAGCTGCATGCCAGAAGCGGCGGAAGCGTTCTTTCTCAGTTAAAAAGCTGTAAGTTAAAGCAGCAAAATATTTGGGATGGAAAATAGAATCAGCATCACATGAGGTGACGGTTAAATAGTTCATATCATAGCCCAGTTCGTCAACCATTTTTCGTTTAACCCATTTAGCAGCCCATGCCTGGTTGGAAGATTTGCCCTTAACTTCATTAGGCAAGTCTGGGTGAAGGGTATAGAAGATGTGGGCAAAATCTTTTTGGAATTTGGCCATTAAAGCTTGAGCTTTTTTCTCAGCATCAATTTCTCGCTTCTCCATTGCCAAAACTAATGTGAGGTGTTTTTTAGCAGGCAGGTCTTGGGCTGCTAATGATTGGATGGTTCTTTCCAAAACATGGAATGGTTCCTGATAATTGGGGATGATAATAATGTGGTGGATTTTCTGCCAGTCAGGCAGGGCTTGGACATCAGCCAGCCAGTTATAAGCCATTGAAGCCCTAATTTTTAAATGAGAAATAATGGAAGTTATCCCGACATTGGCTGATTTGTAAAACCAGTAAATGTCAAAAAGAATGATTAAGTAAGCCACATAATGGGGTAGCCAAAGAGAACCTAAAAAGAGAAAAAGAATTACACCCCAAGAAAAGGCTCCAGGTAGGATTTCTAAAAATCTGGTTACTTGACGGTCATATTTGGTAATGATCTTATCAACCATGATTTTTCAATTTTAATCACTTAACATTAGAAATTTTCGGGCGTTGTAAGTGGTGGCTGTGGCCAAATCCTCAATTTTCAGGTTTCTAATAGCTGCTAGCTTTCGGGCAGCATAGGTGAGATTAGCTGGTTCATTACGCTCTCCTTTAAGCTGGCTTGGTGGTAAAAATGGGGAATCAGTTTCTAATACCAGACGCCAAATAGGTAAAGTTTTGGCCACCATGGCAATATCTTGAGTGTTCTTGTAGGTAAGCAGGGCTCCAAATCCGAATAAAAAGTTAAAGTTGAGAGCTTTTTGAGCTTCCTTTGGGCCCCCACTCCAACAGTGGAAAATGCCGCGGATTTGAGGAAAAGAAGAGAGAATTGTAAACAGGTCGTCCCAAGCTTGGCGACAGTGAATAATGACTGGTAAGTCAAACTTGACGGCTATTTCCAGTTGCTTAACAAAAAGGATTTGTTGTTCTGTCTTATTATGGGGGCGATGGTAGTAATCTAGACCGCATTCACCAACAGCTACGACTTTAGGCTGTTGGACTAAGGCAATTAATTTTTCTTCCCAAACATTCGATTGAGTATCATTTTGACCATCTGTAGGGTGAATACCGCAGGTGGCAAAAATGTGGTTGTGGTTTTTGGCCAATTCAACAGCTTGGGCAGATGATTCCAGGTTAACACCTACCTCAATGAGGGTGGTTACACCAGCCTGTTTGGCTCTTTTCATAACTTCTGTCCGCTCACTGTTGGAGTTAAAGAATGATAAGTGAGCGTGGGTATCTACTAATTCCATGATAGCCACATTATACCATTGCGATCCAGGGATTTACTGGTTGTTTGATGCTTCTAGGCGGGGGAAAAGAGGTGGTTGTTTTTGGATGCGGCCAGTGATTTTTTCCAAAACTATTGTGGCTGCTTGAGGCAAGAATGGTTGAAGATTATAAGCAATATTGGCTAGTTGTTCTAAGGCTTTCAGGACAACCCTTTGCCTTTTCTGGCCTTGAGCAGCCCAAGGTTTTTCTTCATTGAGGTATTGATCAACCTTGGTTATTTGAGACCAAATGGATTTAATGGCTAAATTAAACTCAAAAGCTTCTAAAGCCTTCACCACTTGGGGCTGGAATTGAAGTGTTGACTTGGGTGGTGAAAAGCTGGTATTGTTGGCCAAAGTGGTGAGGCGGGAAAATAGATTGCCCAACCCGTTGGCCAGTTCGCCATTGTAGATTTCCACTAACCGCTTTTCGGAAAAATCGCCATCACCATAGGCTGGCACTTCTTTGAGGAGGTAGTACCTAAGAGCATCAGGGCTATATTTTTGAATAATGGTTTGAGGGTCGATGATGTTTCCTAAGGTTTTGGATATCTTTTGGCCCCCTACGGTCAAATAGCCATGGACAAAAATTTTTTTGGGCAGAGCTAAATTGGCTGATTTGAGAAAGGCAGGCCAATAGATACTGTGGAAGCGGTTAATGCCTTTACCGATGATGTGAATGTCAGCAGGCCACCACTCTTGATAAAGCTTTTCATTCCAACCAAAGCCAACACCGCTTTGATAAATATTTAAAGCGTCAAACCAGACATACATCCGCTGATCAGGATCGCCAGGAACAGGCACTCCCCAGTTTTTGGCCCGTTGGTTTGATCGGGAAATGCTAATGTCTTCCAACCCCCTTTTAATTAGAGCCAAAGCCTCGTTTTTGTAATGCTCTGGTATGATGGCTAACTGATTTTGACTAATCAAATCATGGAGGAAAGGGCCATACTTTGAAAGTCTAAAAAAATAGTTTTCTTCAGCAACCTCTTCTAGCTTAAGCCCTGGGTGTTCAGGACATTGGAGATTGGAATCTAAATCTTCAGGATTATAAAAGGCTTCACAACCCACGCAGTAAGGGCCCTTATATGCTTTTTTGTAGATATCGCCTGCTTTGGCGCATAAGCGCCATAGTTTTTGACTGGCTGGATAATGACGGACCTTATCGCTACCCTTTTGGAAGAAATCAAATTGCACATTGAGTTTGTTAGCAAGGTCTTGGAAAAGTTTGGCATGACGGTCTATGAACGCCTGGATTGTTTCCCCAGCTCTTTCAGCAGCCTGGACGTTTTTGATGGCATTTTCATCGCTTCCTGAGAGAAGCGCAACCCTAAAACCCCGCAGCCTATAAAAGCGAGCCAGAGTATCGGCTTGGACGAATTCTAAGGCATGGCCAATGTGGGGCGCAGCATTAACGTAGGGAATTGAGGTTGTGAGATAGAGCTTTTCCATAAAATAGGATTTTAGCAAAAATGCCAATTTAATCTCTACTTCTTAAATAAAGATAAAAAGTTAAGGCTAAAGTGAGGAAAGTGGTTAAGATTAAATTGATTAAGGTTAAGAGCTGGGTAAGCTTGAGAAAAAGCCAAAGACTGGCGAAGGTTGCCACTGGTGTGGCGATTTTAAGGTTTTGGCGATAGAGCTTTTTCTTATCAGATAGGCTGAGATTGGGGAAAACCTTGGCTGATTGGTTAAGCCAATAAAGGAGTTGAAGGCGGGCAAAGTATAAGAGGAGAGCGCTACTTAAGCTGATGATGATAAAGCTTAACAACCCAAAGGTAAAATGAGCCCATAAAGGACCAGGAGGAGTTGAGTTGATCAGCCATATTAAGCCAGTAAAGCTAATGACCAAAATTCCTATACTAGCAACAACTGGTTTTGGCATTTCTTAATTGGCTAATTTCTGCTAGAATTATATCCTGTTGGCAATCACTTAACAAACTGGATGATTATTACCGGAGGATTGATTTTAATCATTGTTGGTCTTGTTTTTCTGGCCTGGCAGGTTAAAAAGCTGGCCGATGCTAACCACGGTGATAGGACAACGACTACTCTTTTGACCCAGTTGATTTCTGAGATGCGGGGATCGATGGATAAAACGACTGATTCTATGGTTAAGCAGACACAGGCTATTAATGAGCGATTAGACCGCGCAGCTCAAATTATTGCTTCAGTTTCTAAATCGGTTGGGGAAATGACAGAATTGGGACGGAGCATGCGCGATTTACAAGAGTTTTTAAGATCACCAAAATTGCGGGGTCAAATAGGGGAAGCGGTTTTAAAGGACTTACTGGCTCAAAGTTTGCCAAAAGAGCACTTTCATTTACAGTATGCGTTTAAATCAGGAGATATTGTTGATGCGGCGCTTAAACTTGAACAAGGCATTATCCCTATTGATGCCAAATTCCCAATGGAGAATTTTAGGAAGATGGTTCAGGGCCAAAGCGAGAAAGAACGTCAGGAGTGGCGCAGATTATTTGTAACTGATGTTAAAAGGCATATTGACACCATTGCACGCAAGTACATTAGACCTCAAGAGGGTACCTTAGATTTTGCCTTAATGTATATTCCCTCAGAACCTGTTTATTATGAGATTGTGACTAATTGTCCTGCACTTGATGAGTATGCTTTTAAGAAACGGGTAAGACCGGTTTCGCCAAATACTCTTTATGCATATTTGCGGGCTATTATTATGAGCTTGGAAGGGTTAAAAATTGAAAGACAAGCTAGTCAGGTTTTGGCGGCTTTACGAGAAATCAGTAATGAAACTGAGAGTTTTGGACAGAGTTTGGCGGTATTGGCCAAACATGTGCGCAATGCTGCTGTGTCTTCTGAGGAAGTCAATTCGCGTTTTATGAAATTAACTACCAAAATTGCCACCATTAGAAGTCTTGAAACTCCTTCTCAGAATGGCCAAGACCTTTTACCCACCCAGGTGACAGGTCAAAAAAGTGAGTAAGAGTTGGTCAATCAAATAGATGCAAACTGCAGGCATTTTGGATGGTTTAAATGAAGAACAACGCGAAGCTGTGACTACTACTGAAGGCCCGCTTTTGATAGTAGCTGGGGCAGGTACGGGTAAAACCACCGTTATTGCCAGAAGAATAGCCTATATTATCAGCCAAAAATTAGCTGCCCCCTCTGAGATTTTAGCCTTAACTTTCACTGATAAAGCAGCTGCTGAGATGGAAGAGAGAGTGGATGTTTTAGTTCCGTATGGATACGTTGATACAAAGATTGCAACTTTTCATGCTTTTGGTGATGAAGTTTTGAGAGATCACGCTTTGGAATTGGGTATTACTCCTGATTTTAGGGTGATGACTCGACCAGAGCAAATTCTCTTTGTGAAACAACATCTTTTTGAGTTTGATTTAGATTATTACCGACCATTGTCTAATCCTTACAAATTTATTGAGGCAATGCTTACCTTAATTTCTAGGGCTAAAGATGCAGATGTGACACCTGAAGAATATTTGCATTATGCTGAGCAAATTCAGGGTGATGATGAGGAAAAAAAGCGCCAGTTGGAATTGGCTAATTTTTACGCTCAGTATGAGCGACTAAAAACTGAAGCTAGCTTATTAGACTTTGGCGATCAGATAGTGATGACCTTAAAGCTTTTTCGTCTTAAGCCTCAGGTTTTGGCCTTTTACCAAAACCGTTATCGTTATATTTTGGTTGATGAGTATCAGGACACCAATTTCGCTCAAAATGAACTGGTTAAAATGCTGGCTGCTGGCCATCAGAATATTTGTGTCGTAGGTGATGATGACCAATCTATTTATAAGTTCCGAGGAGCAGCTATCTCCAATATCTTAGAATTTAAAAAGACTTATCCCCAGTCTAAACAGGTAGTTTTGACTAAAAACTATCGCAGCACTCAGCCAATTTTGGCCGCCGCTTATAGGCTCATTCAGCATAATAATCCCGATCGTTTGGAGGTGAGAAATGAGATTGTTAAGAAGCTGGTAAGTGTAAGAAAGGAAAAGGGCCAACCGCCCAAGTTGTTTTTCGCCAATACCTTATCTGAGGAGACTGATCTGGTAGCCAAGGAGATTATGACTTTAACCACTGAAAAAGGCTTAAAATTTGCCGATATTGCCATTTTAGTGCGCGCCAATGAAGCTGCCATTCCCTTTATTCAAGCTTTAAATATGCGGTCTATTCCTTACCAATTTATTGGCTCTTTTGGCCTCTATGATCGGCCTGAGATCCGCATGTTAATAGCTTTTATAAAAAACTTATCAACACTGTCTGATGATTTGAGTTTATATTATTTGGCCACCTCTGAGATCTACCAGGTGCCTGTTGAAGAGATGTTAAAAGTGAATGATTTTGCCAAGAGGACGAATAAAAGCCTTTTTGGGGTAATGAGCGATTATTTAAAACAATTAAATTTAAGTCACTCCACCCAATTAAAGATTGAGCAGTTAATTGGGGATTTGAGAGAAGGGATGAAATTATCGCGCAAGTTAAATGCTGGTCAGGTTTTATATTATTATTTGCAAAAAAGTGGTTATTTGAAAAATTTGGTGAAGGAAAATTCAGTCCAGGCCCAGGAGAAGATTGCCAATATCGCCAAATTTTTTGAGAGGATTAGTGAGTTTAGTCAGATTGCTCAACTAGATTCAGTTCAGAATTTTGCCAGTTTTCTAGAAGTTATGCGGGCTTCTGGGGAAAATCCGGCCACTGCCCAAATTGATCCTGATTTAGATGCGGTTAATATTATTACCATCCATTCTGCTAAAGGTTTGGAGTTTAGAGCGGTTTTCTTGGTTAATTTGGTAGCTGATCGCTTTCCAGTCCGTGAACGAGGTGATCCGATTATGTTACCTACCGCTTTAATTAAAGAAACTTTGCCAGTTGGTGATTTCCATTTGCAGGAAGAAAGGCGCTTATTTTACGTGGGTTTAACTCGGGCTATGGACTATTTGTATTTGACTTATGCGCGAGATTACGGTGGTAAAAGACCCAAAAAAGTTTCGCCTTTTGTTTTGGAAACATTAGGTGTTGCCCAAGTAGCAGGCATGCCAGTTAAGGCTAGCCATTTGGAAAAATTGGCCAAATTTACAGCTCCTCCTAGCGGTCAACTCGTTTTTGATTTGTCAAAGAAAAAGATTATAACAGAAGAAAAGGTTATTAGCCTTTCAAGAATTGAGATAGAAAGTTACCTTTCCTGTGCTTTGCAGTATTGGTATTCTCATGTAGCTAGGTTGCCAGTACCTCGCAATTATAATTTGGTTTACGGTACAGCTCTCCATAAGGCAGTAGAGGAATTTTATCGTTACAAATTAAGAGGTCAGCTCATCACCCTTGAACAACTGGAGGCAATTTTAGAAGGGGCATGGGTATCGGAGGGTTTTTTAACAGCCGAGCACGAGCGAGCCAGTTTGGCCAAAGCCAAGCAGGTTATTGCCCAGTTTTATCAACGGGAGGCTGCAACTCCGTTGCCAAATGTAGAAGTGGAGAAATCCTTTAAGTTTACCCATAACAATGTCATTGTTAAGGGGCGTTTTGACTATTTGGAGAAAGGCGAGAAGGTGCGTATTTTGGATTTTAAATCAACTGAGGACGTTGGTGAAAGTCAAGCTTTGGAACGGGTTAAGCAGTCAATTCAATTAAAAATTTATGCCCTAGCTTACTACAAAATCACAGGCCAACTCCCTGATGAGATGGGTATTTATTTTTTAGACAATGGTCTGATTAGCACTGTGCAGGTCGAAGAAAAACACCTTGAGGAAGCAAGGCATGCAATTGATGTGGTAGCCATTGGCGTGAGGGTGGGCAATTTTAAGGCTAATCCCAAAGAAGGTGCTTTTACCTGTCAGTACTGTTCGTTTAACCGGATTTGCCCGGCGGCCTTAGTCTAAAAATTCTAAAAATAATGAGTAGATTAAATGTACTCAATAATTGGCATTTATTTTATTTTAGCGGGAATATTTATTTGTAAACAAATTGTTGGCCCCCTATCAATTTAGGTGAAATTGGTTTAGATTGGTAGCTTGTTTATAAGCTTTAAGAAGGGGAGTCTGAATTTGGTATAAACAGGGGGGTAGATAACTTCTTGACCTCCAAAACCTGCTTTAAAACGAGTAAAGCCTTGCCAGCGATAAGTGGCGCGATGAAAGCGTTTATCGTAAACGCCTTCAAAGTCAAAGATTGAAGATCCGAAATCTTGGGCTAATTGAATAGCTTGCCAGGCAGCTAGGGTGGGGGCAAAAAGCTTATTGCCCTTTTGGCTAGAAGCGGCAAACATATAATGGGCAGAAGAAGTACTTAAGATTACCATTACGCCGGCCACAGGCTCGTTTAGGTGACTGACGAGAACAATTTGGCTTTGAGGGCCAAAGGCGTCATGGCAAGCTTCAAGGTTGGTAGTGGATAACCAAAAATAGCCCTTGCGGCGCATGTTAGCAAGCCAAAGTTTTTTAAAAGCTGTTAAATTACGGGTGACTTTCACCGTTAGCTTGTTTCGTTGGGCTAGTTTTAGGTTGTAGCGGGTTTTGGGTTTCATTTGGGCCAAAAGCTCCTCTGGGGTTTGTTTAAGATTAATGAAGATGGTTTTAGAAGGAGATAAGGGCCACCGATCCATTACAAAACCCAAACTGGTCAGTTTGTTAAGATCTTGGAGTGGAAAGCACAAGTCAGGTTCTAAAGTGATTTGCCAAGCTTTATATTTTTGAGCTAGCTTTTCTAAAGCGGTGATTTCAGGCAGGATAGGTGCCCGGTTGATTTTAATCACACTACCCCAAAAACCTAATGGTTTGATAGCAATATAAACTGAATTAATTGTTTCAATATGCCATCCTAGTAAGGTTAGGTAATTGGCCCATTGTTGACTTTGTCTAATATCGACCATGTTCTTCTCTATTATCTTGCTATTTTATTCATTGTTGGCACTTGTTAAATGTATCCATACAATTCTGAAGTCGTCTAGAGTGGTCTTTTGTTCATCAGCTGGATCTTAAAATACGTATGGATACGGTTAGAATGACATTTTTTAAATCAGGCTAGCTTTTTAAAAATAATTTTTTAGCCCTAGCCCACCATCGCAGACCCGTCCATCTTAATTTATCCATCTCAGTGAGTAATCGATAGAGAGAGTGATTAATAATTAAATCATAAGCCCCCACAAATTCTACCAATTGCCCTCCAAAACCAGCTTTGAAACGATGGAAACCATACCAAGGGTCGGTTGGTTGAGGGTTATTGCCAAGAGCTCCCCAAAAATCAAAAAGTTCACAACCCAATCTCTTGCCAAGTTGTATTACCTCCCAAGCTAATAGATTGGAGGCCATTAAATGTTTGTATTGAGTCGATGAACTCCCATACGGATAATAGATGGTTTTTTTAAAGCGAAAGATTAGCCAAGCAGCTAGGGTTTCTTTTTGATAGCTAGCCACCAATAAATGGGCCATTTTGGCAGGTTTTAAAACTTGCCACATTAACCGGTAGTAGTGATCAGGATGAATATAAAACCCTTGTCTTTGGGCAGTTTCTCGTTGGAGTCTTAAAAACTCCTCAAACGCTTGTTGGTCTTCTCTTTCTTTAACTTCAACTCCTCGTTTTTGAGCCAATCTAAGATTGTAGCGGGTTTTGGGTTTCATTTGGGCTAATAATTGGTGGTCGCTTTTAGTTAGATCAATGACAAAGGTATGTTTGGCAAAAATAGGTTTTTTTGATGGCACAATGTTTTGGTGGTTTTCAAATTCAAAAAATTCAGCATGCCTCCTCTCCTCTATTGGCCATGCTGGCTCAATCTTAATAAAAGTTGCTTTCACATCACGACCTATAGTAACCAAATAGTCAAGGACCTCTTTAGTTGGTAGATGACAACGCGGCATGTATCCTATAGTTACATTTAATGCCGGAATGTGGTGGAAAGTAAGCTGATAGCCTTTGGCAGGTCCTGTCTTGGGCTTAAGACTAAGCCTGGTGACGATTTTACCCTCTTTTAATCTAAACTCTCCCCATTCCCACGATTGCAGGATGTGATCAACACTTTCATTGAAAGATTGCCGCTGATTTTCTTTAACAACCTTAATATCCATAATTTGTTAGTTAATCAGATAGACGTTTATATGGCGAGCGCGCCAGTTGGCGGTTTTAACATTATCAAACCCTAAATCGATGATGTAGCCTTTCACAGCTCCGCCAGTATCGCCAGCGATTGCTAAACCATATCCTGGGATATAGAGTTTAGTGCCAAGGGGGATAATGGTGGGGTCAACCGCTACCACCCCAAAGCCAGCTTTTAAACCGAGAGCTGTGGTTTCATTACAGCCGTGACAGTTCTTATCATAGGCAGTGGCATATACCTTAAGTTTAGCAAAAGCTTCTAGTTGGCCAAATTCCGTTTCAATAATTTGGAGGTTCTTTTTCCGGCCAATGGCCACTATTTGGTCTTGAGGTGGAGTAATTTGGGTGCGGGTGCGTTCTTGACTATAAAATTGACCGTCATAGAAGAGAGTTTTGGTGGTGATTTGAGCTTGACCCACCTTACCTTCTTGGATGATTTTGATCAGCCCAAAGTCAAGATTGCTATCAATGACTGTTTTTTGGTCAAAAGGGATTGGGATCAATTGGGTGGTGGTTGTTTCTTTAAATTTGGATGGGGTTTCTAGTAACAAAGACGGTTGAAGCAGTTCTAATTTGAGATTGTCGCTTTGGTCAAAAGCTAAATGATTAGGGGGCAATTTACTCATTAGAGGAGTAATCGTAATAATGACGGCAATAAAGAGACTGGAAAAAATTAGGGAGTAGTAATTGGCTATAAAGGCTTGATGCGGCCTCATTAGTGGTTGTTATCCTATCATTAAAATCTCAGTAAATCAAATTAGGTTTTAAGGGGTTAAAATTTTCCCAGCTGGACCTTCAGTTAGACGATAGTGGTTGGAAAGTAATAGGTGCTGCGGTTTGGACTAGGGGTATTTTGGTTTTGGGGTGATAGGTTTTTGAAGCCTTAATGAACTATAAGTTATATTTAAAATTATTTTATTAGACCTGTAGTTTGATAGCGGTTTGCTTAGCCTTTGATTATTGGATTTTGGTAGAGGTATTGCATCTCTTTTAGAAGGTGTGTTAAAATTTTGAGGAAACCGTTTCTTGTTATGGTTAAACTGATTGATTTTTATGCTAATTGGTGTGCGCCTTGTAAAATGATGGCGCCAATTATTGAGGAAATTGAGAAAGAGTTTGCTTCTACGATCAAAGTGACCAAGGTTAATGTGGATGAAAATCTTGAACTCGCTTCTAAATACAATGTGCTTTCTATCCCCACTTATGTTTTGGAGAAGGACGATAAGGAAGTTGAAAGAGTTGTTGGTGCCAGGTCAAAGGCTGAATTGGTTCAATTAATTCAAAGATATTTGGAATAAGTTGCTTAAAACGCCTCTAATTGTTGCCAATTGGAAAGCTCACAAAAGTTTTGAGGAAGCCGTGGCTTGGTTTGAGCGAGTGGGCCCATTTGCCCAAAAGATGGCCACCTTGGAAATAGTAGTGTGTCCTCCCGTCATTTATTTGCTACCTCTTTTTCAGTTAGTAACTAAGAATCATTATCGTTTAATACTAGGCGTTCAAGACGTTTCCCAATTTGAGGAAGGTCCTTTTACGGGAGAGGTTAGTGCAACCCAAATTAGTCCGTTTGCTCAATACGCAATTATTGGTCATTCTGAAAGAAGACAGTACTTTTCAGAATCGCCATCCATTGTGGCTAAGAAAGCTGCTTTAGCTTTAAGATTTGGTTTAAAGCCTATTATTTGTCTTAATGCCGATCAGGTTGCTGAGTTAGGAGTTTTTGTTAAGAAACCTGTGGTTGCCGCTTATGAGCCGCCTGGCGCTATTTCGACTAACCCCGAGGCCGTCGCTGAAGATTGGAGACGGGCAAATCAAGTTTGTCAATCGTTTTTGGCAGTTTTGCAAAAGGGACGGGCCATTTATGGAGGGAGTGTTGATTTTAATAATGTCAGTCAGTATTTGCGCCAACCAGCCATTTCTGGCGTTTTGGTAGGTAAGGCTAGCTTAGAGGCTGAGGGGTTTATTCGGCTTCTGGAATCAGCAGATTCTTAAATTAGAGGCTTTATCAGTTCTCATAAAACAGGCTATAATATCAACTTGGGTTATTTATTTAATAATGATTTTTTTATGCGTTATCTTGATCCCGCACGTCCTAGAACTACTCGGTATTTAGGAAAACGTTTAAGCCGTTATTGGCGCCAACAGTCCTTTTTGAAGGTAACAAGTATAGCATTGGTGGCTGTGGTTATTTGGGGTTTGGTCAATGTGGGTTGGTCGCCAATGGCTTTTTTAAAGAAGATCTTTGCTGGCCCGCCGGTTGTTTTCTCCTTTATCTTTGATGGTAATAGTTTGAAGAATACTAATGGGCGAACTAACATTTTGCTTTTAGGCACTGGTGGAGCTGGGCATCAAGGTGGTGATTTAACAGATACAATCATGGTGTTATCAATTGATTCTAAAAATAAGGATGCCGCTTTGATTTCTATCCCTCGTGATTTTTGGGTGGATTCTTTAGGGATGAAGGTTAATGCTGTTTATGCGGTGGCTAATGGTTCTAATCACAAAGATAACCGTCTGGCTGGAGCCAAAACGGTTGTAGGGGAAATTCTAGGCATTCCTATCCACTATGGGCTGAGGATAGATTTTGCAGGTTTTGAGAAGATTATTGATGCTATTGGCGGAATTGAAGTCATGGTGGAAAGGAGTTTTGATGATTACCATTATCCCATTGCTGGTAAGGAAAATGACAATTGTGGTTACCGTTTAATAACTGAGGAGACAACTGAGGGAACGGTGAGTTTTTATGTTGATGCTAATGGGCAACGAGTACCTGCGGGGGTTAATGTTTACGCTTGCCGCTTTGAACACATCCATTTTGAGCAAGGGTTGACCCATATGGATGGCTCTACTGCCTTAAAATTCGTCCGTTCACGGATGGGCACTAATAATGAGGGTTCTGATTTTGCGAGAGCGGCGAGGCAACAAAAAGTGTTAGCAGCAGTTAAGGATAAAGTTTTTAGCACCCAGACCTTGCTTAATCCCCAAAGGGTGATGGCTATTGGGTCTACTTTGGGTGCGAGTTTAGACACAGATATCACCTCTGAGGAGATTTTCTCCTTTTTCAAAATTGCCCGCCAGTTTGATCAGGTTAATTTGCGTTCGTTAGTTTTGGACGATACTGGACCTAATAGCTTATTAGTGAACCCCCCACCTAACGATTATAACGGCCAATGGGTGCTTATCCCCAGAGATGGTGATTATGAGAGACTCAGACAAATAGTTAAGCAGTTTGTCTATTTGCAACCTGATAGTCTTAAAGCAAGTTAACAATTGAAAAATGATTAACGGAACGAGCGGAAAAACTTGATGGCTCCGGTAATAACAAGGACGACACCAATGGTGGTAATCAGAATGGTTAGGTTAGAAGTGCCAGCTTCAGGCAGACCGCCCGCTCTGGCCGATTGAGTTGCGGAAGGTGAGGCAGTTTGGGCCAAGACTGTTTGGACTGAGGTTACTAGTAAGGTGAGGGTGATACTTACCAATTGCTGGCACTTAGTCATTGTTGACTTTAACAATAACAAAGTAATTATTGCCCTGTCAAGAGATCTATTTTGAAGTTTGGGATGCTTTTTGACCTGTTTGCGTTTTACGGGATTGAGTAGTTTTGTTTGGGGCAGAAGAACTTGGTTGAAGTTTTGTTCGGGGTTTGGTAGAAGTTGGGGATTGAATTTTAGCAAGCCGACTTTTGACCCTGGCTGCTTTATTTTTTTTATAAATACCCTTTTTGACCGCTTTGTCTACCAAACTTTGGACGATCCGAAAATTAGCAGCACTGTTATTTTTAAGAAAATTGCGGATAGCTGACTTTAAACGTTCCTTAAAGCGCTTGTTGCGTAGCATTCTTTTAAGATCTTGTCTTGCCTTTTTAATGGCTGATTTAGTAACTGGCATGGTGAATTTGTATTGTTAACTTAACAATTGGTTGTTATACTCTAAAAAAATCATGGTTGTCAATATCTTTAAAAAACGGGCTAGTTGGTTAGTCACCCAGCAACGGACTATTCTGTCGGCTGCTTTTGTCATTATGTTGTCTACTGCCAGTTCTTTGGTTTTGGGGCTTTTAAGACAGAGACTATTAGCTGCTTATTTTGGCCAATCCGTTGATGTGTTGGAGGCTTATATTGCGGCAGCTCGAATTCCTGAGGTAGTTTTTGAAGTGATTATTTTTAGTGCTGTTTCGGTGGCTTTTATTCCGGTTTTCTCTCAATTAATGGCTGAAAAGAAATCAGATCAAGCATGGCGATTTACCGCCAATGTCCTTAATTGGACAATGGTTATTTTTTTTATATTAGCCATTCTCATCTTTGCCACAGCGCCGATTTTGTCGGTCTTAATCGCTCCTGGTAAGGGTAGTGCTACCCAGCAGCTGGTTAGTCGTTTAATCCAAGTAATGATTATCCCTCAGTTTTTCTTTGCCCTGTCAGTTTTCTTAACAGGGATTTTACAAGCTTCTCAGCGTTTTATTTTTCCAGCTTTGGCTGCTATTTTTTATAATTTAGGCATTATTTTAGGGATTGTTTTTTTAAGCCCGATGTGGGGCATTTTTGGTCCCGCTTGGGGGATGGTAATAGGTGCGGTTTGTCATTTTGGACTCCAATTGCCATTAGCCTACCATTTGGGCCTCCGCTTTAAAATGGTTTTAGATTGGCGCGAGCGCTTTACTCTTCAAATGGTGCATTTGACTACACCCCGAATGATAGGATTAGCAGTGGGTCGCTTGGGTGATTTGGTGAACATTGCTTTGGCTTCCTTAATTTCCACAGGTTCGGTGGTGGCCTTTAATTTCAGTCAAATTTTATATTTTTTTCCTATTAATCTCATTGGTGCCTCAATGGCTCAGGCTGCCCTGCCCACTCTTTCTTTTGAACATAGTAGAAAGAAAGAGGAAGATTTTAAGACTACTCTTTTAACTACCCTTCATCAATTGTTGTATTTAGTCTTACCAGCGGCTGCCATTTTGGCAGTATTGCGTATTCCCATGGTGAGATTAGCCTTTGGAGCGGCTCAGTTCCCTTGGGATTTGACAGTGCTTACCGGTAGAACACTTATAGTCTTTACTATCGGTCTACCAGCCCAAGCGGCAAGTTTGTTATTAATACGAGCCTTTTACGCAATGCACGATGTCAAAACCCCTGTTTTGGTGAATTTAGTAGGGGCGGCTACGAACATTTTACTTTCAGTGGTTTTTGTGAAGGTACTTCACCTATCGGTATTGTATTTGGCAGCCGCTTATGCGATAGCTAATGTGGCAAACAGCCTTTTACTCCTCTTTTTCTTAGATTTGAGGTTAAATTTCAATAAGCAGCAGTTATTTGTTCCAGCTGCAAAGATTGCTTTATCATCGCTTTTAATGGCAGTAGCTTTATATTTACCCATGAAGTTACTAGACCAACTAGTCATTGACACTACCAGAACGGTTGGTTTGCTTTTAATTACTACCATTGCCACTTTTTGTGGCTTAATAGTTTATCTTATTTTGACCTGGATTTTTAAAGTTGGCGAGGTGAGATTATTAATGGCCTTGTTGCGCAAAATGCGGCTATTTAAAACTGATCAAGTGGTAGTGGAAGATAATAAGTCTTTATTCTCCAGTTAAGATGAATCACTTAAGAAACTTCGCTTTGGTGGCCCATATTGACCATGGCAAGTCAACACTCGCTGATCGGATATTAGAAATTTGTGGAGCAGTTAATAAAGATCACGCCGATCAGCTTTTAGATTCTCTGGAACTAGAGCGGGAGCATGGGGTTACTATCAAACTGAAAGCAGTGCGCCTTTCCTACCAATCGCGCTACATCCTTAATTTAATTGACACTCCAGGCCATGCAGATTTTGCTTATGAAGTTTCCAGGTCATTAGCCTCAGTGGAAGGAGTTGTCTTGATAGTTGATGCCACCCAAGGTGTTCAAGCTCAAACACTAGGGCATTTTAATTTAGCTTTAGAGGCTGGTTTGGTCATTATTCCAGTGATTAACAAGATTGACAGTCCTCAAGCTGCTATTGATAAAACCATTGATCAATTGGTTGAGTTAGGCTTTAAGGAGGATGAGATTATCAAAGTGAGTGCTAAAACTGGTCATAATGTAGATTTAGTCATTGAGGCAATTGTGAAATTGGTACCACCACCTAGCTTCCTTAACCAGCAAACGGCGGCTTTGGTTTTTGATTCGACTCTTGATCCTCATCGAGGTGTTGTGGTGACAGTTCGCTTGGTAGGAGGCAAGATTAAAGTGGGAGATGAAGTTCTTTTTATAGCCTCCCGCTCTCGAGCGCGGGTCTTGCAACTGGGTTTTGTAACCCCCAGGCCTGTTTTTGTTAATGAGCTTAATAATGGAGAGATTGGTTTTGTGGTTACTGATATGAAGGAACCAACCAAAGTGAGAATTGGCGATACATTGACTTTATTCCACAGCCCAGCCGCAGCCTTACCTGGTTATCGGGAGCCTAAACCAGTGGTATTTTTATCATTTTATCCAGTCAATGATAGTGAGTTTATAAAACTTAAAGAAAGTTTGGAAAGGTTAAGACTGCAAGACGCTTCTTTACAGCTTACTCCTGAAATCTCAGCCCATTTTGGTCGGGGTTTTAGGTTAGGTTTTTTGGGTGTCTTTCATGCCCAAATTACCCAAGAGCGACTCGAGCGCGAGTATGGGGTAGAAGTTATTGCAGTGGCTCCTGCTGTCAGTTTGGAAGTTGATGGTAAATTTATTAATAAGCCTAGCGATTTTAACCCTGCTTGTAAGGTTGTTCGTGAACCCTACGCTCAGGTTACAATCATTGTACCTCTTCAATATTACGGTCCTGTGTGTCAGTTAATTTATGATCAGAGAGGTCGTGACTTAACCAGTGAGCAGTTTGGTAATACTTACAAGATAATAGCCAAAGTGCCCTTATTGGAAATTGTGAGAGGTTTTTATGAGCGTTTGAAGAGTTTAACTGCCGGTTTTGCCTCGTTTGATTTTGAGACGATTGGCTATTTTGAGGCTGATTTGGTTAAATTGGATGTTTTGGTTAATCGGCAGCCTGTTGAAAACCTCGCTGAGATTGTGCCGCGTTCCCAATCCCACCAGGCTGCCCGCTTGTTAGCTAGTAAACTTAAGGAGGTTATCCCCAGACACCAGTTTCCAGTGTCAATTCAGGTGGCGATCGGTTCACGGATTATTGCCAGCGAAACTATTCCAGCTTACCGTAAGGACGTGACAGCTAAATTGTATGGGGGTGATGTTACCAGAAAGATGAAGCTGTTGGAAAAACAGAAACGCGGTAAGGTTAGAATGAAAAAGATTGGTAAAGTAGTCATTCCCCAAGAAGCCTTCTTGACAGTTTTTCAATTAAAAGATAAACATTAATCCCCTCTTAGAGTTGTGGACTCGATTTAAACTTGACATTTATTAGCACTCATGTTATCTTATTGCTAATTTAAAGCTTTTAATTTAATGCCTCATCCTTTTGGTAGGAGGCGCACCATGGAAGAAGAGTTAACAGAAAGACAACAGCAACTGTTACGCTCTATTGTTGAGAAGTATATTGAGACCGCAGAGCCTGTGGGCTCTGAGACTCTTGAAAGAGAGTTTAATTTGGGTATTTCACCAGCTACTATTAGGAATGAGATGGTCAAGTTAACAAGGTTGGGGTATTTAAAACAGCCTCATACTTCTGCTGGTCGCGTGCCCACATCTTCTGCCTTGAGAATTTACATCAATCAATTAATGAGAGAAAAGGAACTGCCTGTGAAGGATGAAGTTTATTTAAAAGAGCAGCTCTGGGATTATCGTCATGAGTTAGACAAACTTCTCCGTCAGGCAACAAAGGCCTTAGCAGAACAAACGGGGGCTTTGGCTTTGGCGACCACTGGCGCAGAGCAATTGTATTCTTCAGGTATGGCCAATATTCTAGATATGCCCGAATTTTATGACATTGATTTGACAAAAACGGTGCTTTCTCTTCTTGATCATGGGGAGATTCTCTATCAACTATTTCAACAAGCTGATGTTGAAGATGAAATTGGCATCCTTTTAGGTGAGGAATTGGGCTATGATTATTTAGAACCTTGTGGTTTGGTCTTTTCGAGGTTCAATGCCGCTAATAATAAAGGGATCATAGGAGTTATTGGCCCTTCGAGGCTCCCATATCCAATTATTATTCCCACGGTGCGTTATGTGGGTCATCTTTTGAATCAGATTACCCAAAGTTGGTAAGATAAAATTTTAATTAATGAGGAGATGGTAATTATGCCTAAAAAGAGTCGTAACGGAGATGTTAAGGTAGAGAAAATCCAAAAGGATTTAGAAGAAGTGACTAATCAGCTAAAAAGAGCTTTGGCTGATTATCATAACTTAGAAAGACGTGTTAACCAGGAAAAGGAAAGTTTAAGTAGGTTTTCTGCGGGAATAGTTATTTTAAAATTCTTGCCGATTTTAGATAACTTAAAAAAAGCTGCCGAGCACTTAAAGGACGATGGTCTTAGCTTAATTGTTAAGCAGTTTGAGCAGGTATTAAAGTCAGAAGGAGTGACAGAAGTGCCAGCAGTTGGCCAAACCTTTGACCCTAAGGTTCATGAAGCTGTTGAGGTGGTTGAAGGTGATGAAGATAATAAGGTAGTAAAAGTTATAGAAGCAGGCTATTTGTTAAACGGAGCCCCTTTAAGGCCTGCAAAGGTAGTAGTTGTCAGAAAGGATTTGAAATGAATGAGTCAAAATCAATGATGAAAGCGGTCATTTTTTAAGGAGGTTGTTAAGCGATGGGGAAGATTATTGGTATTGATTTAGGAACAACTAATAGCGTTGTGGCTGTAATGGAAGCTGGTAAAGCTAAGGTTATCCATTCGGCCGAAGGGCGAAATGTCATTCCATCGGTGGTTGATGTGGAAAAACACGTGGTTGGCGATGCGGCCAAGAGGCAAATGATTGTTAATCCTAAGACGACCATTTTTTCTATTAAGCGCTTAATGGGTCGAAAGTTTGACGATCCTCAAGTGCAGCGAGATTTGAAATGGTTGCCGTATTCTGTGAAAAAGGGCCGCGATGGGATGGCTGTTGTGGAAGTTAACGGCCGAGAATACACGCCTCAGGAAATTTCAGCGATGATTTTGCAAAAAATTAAAGCTGATGCTGAGAGTTATTTAGGAGAAAGTGTTAAGGAAGCAGTTATTACCGTGCCTGCTTATTTCGATGATTCCCAACGCCAAGCTACTAAACAAGCTGGTGAAATTGCTGGTTTGGAAGTTAAAAGGATTATCAATGAACCGACAGCTGCTGCTTTGGCTTATGGTTTGGATAAAACTCAGTCTCACAGAATTGCAGTTTATGATTTAGGTGGTGGCACTTTTGATATTTCGATTCTTGAGCTTGGTGATGGAGTTTTTGAAGTGAAATCCACGAATGGTGACACCCATTTGGGAGGCGATGATTTTGACCAAAGAATTGTGGATTATCTGGTTGAGGAGTTTAAAAAAGAGCAAGGTATTGACTTAACCAAAGACAGCCAAGCTCTTCAAAGGTTGAGAGATGCAGCAGAGAAAGCCAAGATCGAGTTATCCACAACTGCCGAGACTGAGATTTACTTACCATTTATTACTGCTGACCAAGCAGGTCCTAAGCATTTGCAGATGAAATTAACCAGGGCTAAGTTTGAACAATTAGTTGAGGATTTGGTTCAGAAGACTATTGAGCCGTGCAAGAAAGCTTTGGCTGACGCCAAGATGAAAGCAAGTGATATTGAAGAGGTTATTTTGGTAGGTGGGATGACTCGTATGCCCAGAGTGCAGAATATTGTCAAAGAATTTTTCGGCCGTGACCCCCACAAAGGTATTAACCCCGATGAGGTAGTAGCCATTGGGGCAGCGATCCAAGGTGGAGTGTTGGGCGGTGATGTCAAAGATGTTTTACTTTTGGACGTGACCCCTCTTTCTTTAGGTATTGAAACCTTGGGTGGTATTACGACTAAGCTGATAGAGCGCAACACCACAATCCCCTGTTCAAAAACGCAGATTTTCTCAACAGCTGCGGATAATCAAACGTCAGTAGAGATTAATGTTTTACAGGGCGAGCGGGAATTGGCAGTGGATAACAAGTCGTTAGGGCGCTTTATTTTGGATGGTATTCCACCCGCACCGCGAGGTGTGCCTCAGATTGAAGTAACCTTTGATATTGATGCTAATGGTATTTTGAATGTCACTGCTAAAGATAAAGCTACTGGCAAGGCTCAAAGCATTAGAATTACCGGTTCTACTGGTTTAACAAGTGAGGAGATTGAGAGGATGAAGAAAGATGCAGAAGCTCATGCAGAAGAAGATAGGAGGAAGAAGGAAGAAATTGAGACGAAAAATTTTGCTGATAATTTGATTTATCAGGCTGAAAAGTCTTTGAAGGAATCAGCTGAGAAGATTGACGCTGACTTAAGATCAGAAGTTGAGAATAAAATTAGCCATTTGAGGCAGCAAATGGCAACCAGTGATGTTGAAGCTATTAGAAAAGCAAGCGAGGAGTTATCAACCTCATTATCTAAAATTGGTCAAACCCTTTATCAAAGTACCGCCGGCGCCCAAACTGCTTCTTCTGGCAATCAAACAGGAAGGGCCAATGACCAAGAAAGTGATGTCCAAGAAGGTGAAGTGGTCAAAGAATAGGATTAGGGGTAATGGGCTTCAGGCAAACTCTAGCTAAAGGCCGATTTTTAAGGTAGACTAGGCTTATTAAGCCTCGAAGACTGCCCACTTCGAGGCTTTTGGGTTTTAGTTTAGAAGGGGTGTGATGCAATGAAGAAAGATTATTATGAGATTCTAGGCGTGCCTAAGAACGCTACGGATGCAGAGATTAAGAAAGCTTACAGGGTTTTAGCACGCAAGTACCACCCTGATGTTAATAAATCTCCGGATGCTAATGAACGGTTTAAGGAGATTAACGAAGCTTACCAAGTCCTCTCTGATGCCCAAAAAAGAGCGGCTTATGATCAATTTGGTCACGCTGCGTTTAGCCAAGGTGGCGGTTTTGGTGATTGGCAAAAAGGTCCAGGGAACTATTATTACAAGACCTACCATTGGAGCAATGAACAGGGTTTTGATTTTGACTTTGGTTTTGCAGACCCCTTTGACATTTTTGAGATGATGTTTGGGGGAGCTTCGCCTTTTGGTAGACGAGAACGGCTGCCTCGCTATGTGTTAGACCTGGATTTTATGGAAGCTGTGAAGGGTTGTCAAAAAGAGCTGGTGATCAATAATAAGAAGGTTAAAGTAAAAATACCAGCAGGGGTTGATGATGGTTCGGAAATCAAATTCGATGACTATATTATTGTAACCCAGGTTAAACCTCATCCCCTATTTCGCCGTCAAGGTTATGATTTATTTACTGATTTAGAGATTAGTTACCCGCAAGCGGTGTTGGGTGCTACTGTGGAGGCTGTCACTATTGATGGGAAGGTGAAGTTAAGAATTCAACCAGGTACCCAGCCTAATACCTTAATCCGCCTAAGAGGACGAGGTGTGCCACATATAAGAGGTGCAGGAAGAGGTGACCAATATATTAGGGTTAGGATTACAATACCCCAGCGAGTCTCTAAAAAGGAGAAGATGTTATTAGAAGAGTTGGCCAGGCTAGAAAAAGAGCGTATTTAATAAATATAATAAATTATTTTATTGGTTTATTGGCTTCTCTTGACTTGATATCCAGCCTTTTGTATAATAACCCCAGTTTTTATTCCTAGACGTAATTGGTAAGAGGTGGGACCTGTGCCCACCTTTTTAATTAAAGTGAGGTGGTTTGATGCCGTTACAATCAAGATCAGAGTTTGCTAGTGCTCTCAATCAAGTATGTGCCGAGAGAAATGTCGACCCAGAGGTTGTGTTAGAAACGGTTAAAGCTGCCGTTTTGGCCGCTTATCGGAAAGATTATGGTGATGCTACTGGTATTACAGTTCATATTGATGAGAAATCAGGCGAGGTTTCTCTTTTTAAAGGTGACCAGAATGTAACTCCCCCTAGCTTTGGTAGAATTGCTGCCCAAACCGCCAAGCAGGTTATTTTGCAACGAATTAGAGAGGCTGAAAAGGCAGCTATTTTAGCTGAGTTTGAGAAAAAAGTGGGGACAGTTATTTCAGGATTAGTTCAGAGAATTAGCGGTCCTGTTATTACTGTTAATTTAGGTAAGACTGAGGCTATTATGCCTCCTCAAGAACAGGTTGCTGCTGATAATTATCGCCCTAATCAAAGGCTGCGCTTTTATTTGGCTGAAATCAAACAAGGACCGAGAGGAGAAGAGATTATTGTTTCCAGATCAGCAGAAGGTTTAATTGAGGGTTTGTTCAGGTCAGAAGTGCCTGAGATTGCTGCCGGATCGGTGGAGATTAAAGCTATTGCCAGGGAGGCTGGGTCGCGTACCAAGGTTGCGGTCGCTTCCAATCAAGCTAATGTGGACCCAGTGGGTTCATGCGTTGGCCAAAAGGGGGTTAGGGTCCAGGCGGTCATTTCAGAAATTGGTGATGAGAAGATTGATATTATTCCCTATAGTGATGATCCAGTTAAATTCATTGCCGCAGCTTTGGCTCCGGCCAAAGAGGTAGAAGTGGTTTTGAAGAATAAGAAAAAAGAAGCTTTAGCAATTGTGCCCCATGACCAATTATCGCTAGCTATTGGCAAAGAGGGACAAAATGTACGCTTGGCAGCTAAGTTAACTGGTTGGAAGATTGATATTAAGTCTAGGGAAGAGTATGAGCAGCAACTTAAAAAAGAGGAAAGTATTCAAGGCAAGCAGTCCAAAGAGGTTAAAGTTAAGCAAGACTCAAACTGACTTTGATTAAATAACAACTCTGTCTATCAATTTCCGAGTTTAGCCTTTTTCAAAACTGTCTTGAATTCGGTAGGAAAGAGGGTGAGGGCTTTAATGATGATGACAGTTGCCAATCGTGACCAAAGGCAGCAGATACCCCGACCGCCTGTGGTGACGGTTTTAGGTCATATTGACCATGGGAAAACAACCTTGCTTGACGCGATTAGAAAAAGTAACGTGGCTGCCGGTGAAACAGGGGCTATTACCCAACGGATTGGTGCTTATCAAGTGCCCGTTTTGGGGAGGTCTATCACCTTTGTGGACACTCCAGGTCATGCAGTTTTTGAAGCGATGCGTTCGCGAGGTGCACAAGTGGCAGACCTGGCTATTTTAGTAGTGGCGGCTGACGATGGTGTCAAGCAGCAAACTGTGGAAGCTATTAAACATATTCAATCAGCCCAAATTCCTTTCATAGTAGCCATTAACAAAATTGATTTACCCCAAGCGAATCCGGCGAGGGTTAGAGAAGAGTTAGCAAAGCATGGTGTTTTATTGGAAAATTTTGGTGGTCAGGTACCGTGGGTAGAAATTTCTGCTAAGAATAACATTGGGATTGAGAATTTGCTGGAGTTGATTCTCTTAATAGCTGATATAGAAGGATTATCTGCTAACCCTTCAGCCCCTTTTAGAGGAGTTGTTATTGAATCGTTTTTGGACAAAAGTAAAGGTCCTGTGGGAACACTTATTGTTAAAGACGGCTCTTTAAAAGTTGGCGACGAAATTGTAGCTGATGGGGTTTATGGTAAGGTGAGGGCGCTTTTTGATACTAACGGTCGGCCAGTCAAAGAGGCGGGTCTATCAGCACCTGTTGAGGTTTTAGGTTTTAGGAAAGTGCCAGAGGTGGGTGTGGAGGTCAAATCAGCTCTTGAACAGCCACCTCCCTCTTTAGAACCAGCCAAGCCAGCTTTTGTGGCGAATCCTCTCGATTTGATTAAACAAAAGGAGACCAAAAAAGACAAACTACCACTGCTTATTAAAGCTGATAGTTTAGGATCAGTGGAAGCTATCACTGGCCATTTACCTGATAAGGTGTGGGTTGTGTCTAGCGGGGTGGGATTGGTTACAGAACAGGATTTGCTATTGGCTGAATCAACAGGGGCCATTATTTATACATTTGGCCTTAAGCTACCTTTAGTGATTGAGAAACAGGCCCAAAATAGACAGATTAGCATAAGAAAATTTAATCTCATCTATGAATTGCTTGCTGATATTGAAAGTGAATTGCAAAAAGTTAGCCAGAAACAATTAGATGCCAAGATTGATGGTGCGGCAAAGATCCTTGCTGAATTTAATGTTGATAACCAAAAGGTTGCTGGTTGTTTGGTGGTAGATGGTTTTTTAGAGGTAGGCAGGTCAGTGCGTTTGTTGCGAGATGACCAAGAGGTGGGTATGGGTATGATTAAATCCCTAAAAAAGAGAAAGGAAGCTGTGCAGCAGGTACCTAAGGGCCAAGAATGCGGTGTTATGTTTGACCCCCCCCTTGACTTTCAAGTTGGCGATAGGCTAGAATTACTCCCTGTTGAGGAAAATAAATAGATGATACCAAAAAGTACTCTTGAGCAAATAAATCAAACAGTTAACCAAGTTTCTGAGATTGCTGTTCTTGTTGGTGAGAATTTTGATTCAGATTCTTTGGCGTCTGCCTTGTCATTGTATTTGTCACTTCTCAAACTTGGCAAGAATGTGGAAGTGTTAGCTCCGAAAGTCGCAACAGTCGAATGGGCCAAATATGTAGGAGTGGATAAAATTAGTCACGATTGGCTTTCAAGGAAGTTTATCATTAGCCTAAATAATGTTTTAGGCAATGTAGACAAGGTAACCCATTATTTAGAGGATGGCAAGTTAAATATTGTGGTTCATGCTTTACCGGGAGCGGACAGATTTACAGCCGATAATGTCTCTTTTAGCTATGATAAGCCATCTGTTGATCTTCTTGTATTAATAGGAGTGAGCAAATTAGAGGATTTGGGTAATTTATATTATCAAGAACAAGATTTGTTCTCTAAAACGCCAGTATTATTTATTAGAAAAGACAAAATTGAGCAAGAATTGTCTGGGTTGGTCATTGGCACTGGCCAGTCAACAATTGCTGAAACGGTCGCTTTTTTAATCAAACAACTAGATTGGCCTATGGATGTGGATATTGCTAACAATTTGTTTTTAGGCATTGTTGATGGTACGAATAATTTCCAAAGTCCTAATTTAACAGCAGATGCTTTGGAAGCTGCGGCTTTTTGCGTAAGAGTCAGGAATCAACAAGGTGGTTTTGAAAAATGGGCCCCTCCTTCTAGTCGTTTGGCTGAGAATACTCCATTGGTTAATGAACCGAATCAGGCCAGTGCAGCTGTTTCTCAACCTGAAGTTGAGGAATCTTCTTCAACCCCAGGGGCAGAGCAAGCGGTCCAAGATGATTGGTTGGTACCAAAAATCTATAAAAGCTCCAATCCCATTCGGTAGCTTTGTCTTGTAACTCACGGCGGCTACTGTTATAATTTGGCAAACTATCTATGGCGCAGAAACACCACCAGCTTGATCAAGGCAAAGTTAGAAAGCTTGATAAGCAACAAATCATTGAGCAATTCAAAACCCACGAGGGTGATACAGGCTCGCCGGAGGTTCAGATTGCTCTCTTAACAGAAAGAATTAAGAATGTTACCGAGCATTTAAAAAAGCATCCTCATGATGTTCACTCACGGCGCGGTTTGCTCTCAATGGTTAACAAGAGGAGAAGATTGTTGCATTACCTTATTCAAAAAGAAGCAGACCGCTATCGGGCAATTATTGAAAAGTTAGGGTTGAATAAATAAACAGGAAAGTTTTATAATGAGAGGGAAAATTTAATTGGTAAGGTTGAAGGAGTTAGAGATTGAGTACTGTAAATTATTGGTGCCATTTTAGGTTTAATAATTTACAATACCCTCTTTCTAACTCCTGTCACCTTCCAAGAGCTTAGTTTTATGGTGAAAGGCTTTAGAGAAGAAATTGAAATTGGTGGTAGAAAGTTGATTCTCGAGTCGGGAGAATTAGCTCTGCATGCGAATGCGGCGGTTAAAGCTACTTTTGGTGAGACGGTTGTTTTAGCCACTGTTTGTAACCAAAAAACCACCGAGGAAATTTCATATTTGCCTTTAACCGTTGACTATGAGGAACGGTTGTATGCAGGTGGGCGCATTTCCACATCCCGCTTTATTAAGAGAGAAGGTCGACCCACAGAATCAGCGATTTTAACTGCTCGGATGATTGATCGGTCTATTAGGCCATTGTTTTCTAAAACACTGCGTGATGAAATTCAGGTTATTGTAACGGTTCTATCAGTTGACCAAGAAAACGATCCTGATGTTCTTTCAGCCATTGCGGTTTCGGCTGCTTTGGCTTTGTCCAGTATTCCTTGGGCTGGTCCGATAGGGGCAGTAAGGGTTGGTCAATTGGACAATCATTTTGTAGTTAATCCTACTAACGCTCAAAGAGAACAGTCTCCATTAGATTTGGTTGTGGCCTCCACTCAAGAGTTACCGGTGATGATTGAGGCTGGCGCTCGTTCTGTGAGTGAAGAGGTAATGATGGAAGCTATTAAATTTGCCCAAAGAGAAAATGAAAAAATCATTGAGTTTATTAATGGCTTAAGTCGCCAGTTTGCCAAAGAAAAAGAACCAATACCAGAACCGCCAACACTTTCTCCCGAAGAAAAAAAGTTAGCTACTGATTTTATTCATCAAAACTTACTACCCACTTTAAGTGACCCTCAAGTAGCAGCTGATGAAAAATGGTTTGACAAAGCCCTTGACCAACTTGCCCAGGCTTTAGCGGATCATGAATTAAATCAAACTTTACTAGCCAATCTTTTAGAATCGGAAGTCAGAAATTATGTGCGTCGTCAAATTTTAGACTCAGGTAAACGTCTTGACGGACGGTTTCCTGACCAGTTGCGGGATTTAAAAATTGAAGTGGGCATTTTGCCCAGGACTCATGGATCGGCGCTTTTCCAAAGAGGCGAGACTCAAGTTTTATCCATTGTCACTTTAGGTTCACCAGCTTTAGAGCAGTTGATTGAAAGCATGGAGGGTGAGGAAACGAAGCGTTATATGCATCATTACAATTTCCCACCGTTTTCGACTGGTGAAGTGAGGAGAATTGGCCCTTTAGGCAGGCGAGAAATAGGCCACGGTGCTAGCAGAAAGGGCATTGGTGCCAGTTATACCTGATGAGACTGTCTTTCCCTACACCATCAGGGTGGTTTCTGAGGTCTTATCTTCTGCCGGATCAACATCGCAAGCATCAGTCTGTGGGTCAACTTTGGCTTTAATGGATGCAGGAGTACCAATTAGTGAAGCAGTAGCTGGTGTAGCAATGGGGTTGGTGAGTGATGAGAACCGCCATGTCCTTCTGACTGATATTGCTTATAGTGAAGATGCTAATGGGGATATGGACTTTAAGGTAGCTGGCACTAGACACGGTGTTACAGCTATTCAGGTGGACGTCAAAATCCCAGGTTTGAAGTTTGAGATTATTGCCGAAGCCTTACAGCGTGCTAGAACTGCCAGATTGCAGATTTTAGAAAAGATGTTAGCGGTTATTCCAACACCCAGGCCTCACATTTCTGTTTATGCACCTAAGATTAAAGTGATTCACATTGATCCTTCTAAAATTGGCGATGTGATTGGCTCTGGGGGTCGAACTATTAATAGTATTATTGCCAAGACTAATACGGTAATTAATATTGACGATGATGGGAGGGTTACTGTTTCTGCAGGTAATGAAGAAGATTGTCAAAAGGCTATTGACTTGATTGAGAGTTTAGTTAGGGAAGTGAAAGTTGGGGAAGTGTTTAACGGTCAAGTTAAAAGGATTTTACCGTTTGGGGCAGTAGTAGAAATTTTGCCCGGCAAAGAAGGGTTGGTTCATATTTCCCAATTAGCTCCTTATAGAGTGAATCGGGTTGAAGATGTTGTTGAGATTGGTCAATCAGTGAAGGTGAGAGTGATTGAGCTTGATGAACAAGGCAGGATTAATTTGTCTATGATTTTTGGCCAGCCTGGGGGTTTGGTGGGTAAATCTAAGCAAGTAAGAAACAGCCGAGGCCCCTTTAAGCGCAGATATTAACTTCTAATTTAGAGGTTTTCTCAAATTAGCTTATTTTAAAAGTTAGGCAAAATGTATTATGATGTGATTTGCCATGCAGCCAATCTTAGTTGAAGAGGTCCATAAATTAGAAAAGAAAGTCAAGAGCGCCAATTTACCAGTAGGGCTCTTGGATAAAATTCAGCCAATGATTGAGCGAGTTTTGGCGATTGCCAGCTCTGGGGCATATTCGCAAGAGTTTGAAAGTTTGAATCGTTATACTGATTGGGTTGTGAGTTTGCCCTGGAATGAAAAAACAGAGGATATCTTAGATCTCAATCATGCAAGACAGGTGTTAGATAGAAGTCATTATGGTTTGCTAGAAATTAAAGAGCGCATTTTGGAGTATTTGGCTGTTTTAACTTTAAGAAGTCAAGAGCAATCAATTTCCAGAGCACCAATATTGTGTTTTATTGGTTTGGTGGGGACTGGAAAGACTACTTTGGCTTATTCAATCTCCCAAGCTTTAGGGAGAAAATTTGCCCGCATTCCCTTTGGTGGTTTGGGTGACCCTTTACAATTAAGGGGCCAATCGCGGGTTTATCCTGATTCTGAACCTGGCCAGATTATTAAAGCCTTGCGTTTGGCTAAGGCCAAAAATCCTGTGATTCTACTTGATGAAATTGATCGAGTGGTTGAGCATAACCGAGCTGATGTGATGGGAGTTTTGGTGGAGCTTTTAGATCCAGAACAGAATAAGGCCTTTACTGACCATTTTATTGACTATCCTTTTGATCTATCTGAGGTTTTATTTATTGCAACAGCGAATAACACCACTAATATCGCCACAGCTGTCTTGGATAGATTAGAGCCAATTCAAATGCCCTCGTATACTGACGAGGAAAAAATCGTCATTGGTCGTGATTATATTTTACCTAAGGCAATTAGAGAATCGGGTTTACCTCCTGGGGCTGTGACCGTGGCTAATGATGTTTGGCCTAAAATCGTTAGACCATTAGGGTTTGATGCTGGTATGAGAAGTTTGGAGAGAACTATTCAGGCAATCTGTCGTAAGGCTGCTAAATTGAAGGTGGAAGGCAAAGGAGAACATTTTGAAATAACTGCGGGCAATTTGAAGGAGTTTATTGCTGCTTGGTAGCAAGATTGGATATGGATAAGGGCAAACAATTGGCTAAGATTAATGGCGAAATTAGTCAGTGTCGTCGTTGCCCCCTATACCAGGCGGCTTCCCAAGCCGTACCAGGCGAAGGTAATCCGAATAGCCAGATTGTCTTCATTGGAGAAGCGCCTGGTTTTTATGAAGATAGAGAAGGCCGACCTTTTGTCGGAGCAGCAGGCCAGTTTTTAGAAAAAGCGCTCACCTCCATTAATCTTAAAAGGGAAGAGATTTTTATTACCAATATTATCAAGCACCGTCCTCCCCAAAATCGTGATCCTGCGCCGGAAGAAATTAGGGCTTGTAATGGGTGGCTTGATAAGCAGTTGGCAGTGATCCAGCCGAAAGTTATTGTCACTTTAGGCCGATTTTCTTTGGCAAAGTTTTTGCCAGGTTACAGTATTAGCCAAGTCCATGGCAAAATCTTTAAAATGGGCAGTTTTTTACTTTTCCCCTGTTTTCATCCAGCGGCCGCCTTGCGAAGCCCGACCATTGAACGCAAATTCCTAATAGACATTGACAAATTGGCCAAATTGTTAAAACAGGACTATCCTAACAATGTTAATCAGCTAAATCAAGCAGCCCAACTCGACCTATTTGGATAGGTGTCTATGAAAAGTGGTCGTTTTACCAAAAATGATTCGATGGTGAAGATTGTCCCACTAGGCGGTGCCGGCGAAGTGACCAAAAACATGTTTGTCTATCAATATGGCCACGAATGTGTAATAGTGGACTGTGGTTTAGGTTTTCCGAGTACAGAGATGTTGGGTGTGGATTTTGTTATCCCAGATGTTTCTTATTTGCTTGATCGCCAGCTAAAAGTTTTAGGTTTGGTGATTACCCATGCCCATGAGGATCATATTGGAGCCATTCCTTATATTGCTCCCCTTCTCAAAGCACCTATTTTTGCCAGTCCTTTAACTGCAGCTTTCATTAAAGCTAAGTTAGAAGACTTTCCGGGGGTAAATTTGAGAATCAATTTAATTGATCCAGATCAAAGTCTCCACCTTGGGCCTTTTAAGGTGAATTTTATTAGGGTTGCTCATTCAGTGCCTGATTCTCTTCATTTACTTATTAGAAGTCCTGTTGGCTTAATATATCACGCGTCGGATTTTAAATTCGACTTAACAGCTCCCTCTCAACCAACTGACGTGGCCAAAATAGCTCGCTTTGGGAATGAGGGCGTTTTACTTTTGTTATCTGATTGTCTGCGTGCGGAAAAGCCAGGCGTGACCCCATCAGAGGAAACTATTAAGGAAACTTTTGCCCATATTACAGCCTCAACTAAGGGTAAGGTTTTAATTACAACTACCTCTTCTAACTTATTTAGAATTAAGCAAGCTATTGAAGTAGCTGTTAGTCAAGGTAGAAAGGTGGCTTTAGTCGGCCGCAGCGTTATTAAAGCGGTGGACATTGCTTTCAGGATGGGCATTTTTCATTTCCCACTGGCCACTTTTGTGGAGCTAGATCAAGTGCGGACTTTGCCTGCTAACCAGTTGCTGTTAATAGTGGCAGGGAGTCAGGCACAACCGGAATCAGCCCTTTCCCAAATTGCCAATGATCAGCATGAAGTGGTGAGAATTAGTAAAGGCGACAGTGTGGTTTTTTCCGCCGATCCTATTCCTGGCAATATTGATGCGGTTTATGCCTTAATTGACAGCTTAGTTAAGTTAGGTGCTCAGGTTGTGTATTCTGATATTTTGGATGATTTGCATGTTTCAGGACATGCGGCGGCTTTTGAATTAATGTTGTTAGTATCACTTCTTAAGCCCCAGTTTGTGATGCCTATTTCAGGCGGTTTTCGCCAGATGGCAGCTTATGTTCAATTAGCCAAACAAATGGGTTTTAGCGATGATAGAATCATTCTTGCCCAAACAGGTCGGGTGGTTGAAGTGCAACCTCGCCTGATTAAATTAGGCTCCCAAATATCCTTGCGTAATGTTTTAGTTGATGGTCTTGGGGTGGGTGATGTGGGCAGTGTGGTTTTGCGCGACAGACAGCAAATTGCTGAAGATGGCTTTGTGGTGGTTATTGTGCCTGTGGATACTGAAACTGGCCGGGTGGCAGGTAAGCCCGATATTGTCTCACGCGGTTTTGTATATATGAATCGTTCAAAGAGATTGATCCGAAAAGCCGAACAAATAGTGGTAAACTGTTTAGGGGGTCAAACTGGGAGGATTACTGATTGGTATTTTGTGAGACGTCATATTGAGGATAATCTCAAAAGATTTTTGTATAATGAAACCAAGCGTCGGCCAATGATTTTGCCTGTAGTGATTGAGGTTTAAATTTATGCGTCGTTATCGTTCACCTTTTAAGATTAAGCTTAAAAAACAAACCGTTGCTGGTATTTCTTCAGTAGTTTTTTTCACCATTTCTGTTTTGTTAATTTTTTCCTTTTTTGCTAAGGGCTTAGTTTTAAACATTTTGCGGGACTTTTTCACCTTGCTTTTTGGTTGGGGAACTTTTTTTTATGGGCTGATTGGCTTAATTTTTAGTTTGTCTTTACTCAAATTAAAATGGCGCTTTGTCCAGTTTCATGTGGTCTTTGGAGCCACTTTATTTATGTTAGGCTTATTGGTTTTAAGTGCGCCTTTTAAGGAGGATGAGGCAGGTTTAATTGCCCAAACTTTATGGGAGGGAACTAGTAACATTTTAACCCCTTTAGGCGCCGTCATTATCTTTTTAGGTGTAACCTTAATCGGATTAATGGTTTTACTGGACACCTCTCTTAGTCAGGCAGTTTTAGCCATAAGTTCGGTAATAGCTGGTATTAAAAAATATCTTTCCTCGTGGTTGAAAAGCAGGAAAGGGGTTGCAATTACCAAATCACCTCCTGTTATTAAAGGTATGCAACCAGTGGCTGAAAAGAACGTCAAATCACCTTCAACACCTCCACCAGCTGGCCTGATAGAAGAAACGGTGATGAATTTGCCCACAGAAGGTAAATTGTGGCAATATCCTCCTTTGTCTTTACTTTCAAGCGGTGTTTCTGCTGAAGCTGACCGGGGAGACGTTAAGAAAAATGCTGATACTATTGAGAAAACCTTGGATAATTTTGGCATTAGGGATGCTAAAGTAGTTGAAGTCAACTGTGGGCCGGCGGTTACCCAATACGCTCTTTCAATCCCAGCCGGCACCAGAATTTCGAAAATAACCGCCCTCCAAAACGATTTGGCTTTAGCTTTAGCGGCCCCTACAGGCACGGTTAGAATTGAAGCGCCTATTCCGGGTAAATCTTTGGTGGGTATTGAAGTGCCCAATCGCACTTTGGAGATAGTTTCCTTGAAACGAATTTTGTCTTCTGAGGCAATGCAGTCTCAAAAATCCAAGTTGGCCGTAGCTTTAGGTTTAAACGTTTCTGGGGATCCAGTCGTGGCAGATATTGCCAAAATGCCTCATGTTTTAATGGCAGGCACTACCGGTTCTGGGAAATCGGTGGCTATTAATGCTTTTATCGCCTCATTATTATTTAGAAATTCACCAAACGAACTAAAATTGCTCTTAGTTGACCCCAAAAGGGTAGAGTTATCCGAATATAATGACATTCCCCATTTACTAACACCAGTAATTGTAGAAGTGGAAAAAATTTTATCTGCCCTGAAATGGTTAATGGCGGAAATGGATAGACGCTATAAGCTTTTTGCTCAAGTGGGTGTGCGCAATCTAGCTGATTTTAACGAGTTATCAGGGTTTCAAGCATTGCCAAACATTGTGGTGATCATTGATGAATTGGCTGATTTAATGGCTTTTGCTCCCGTAGAGGTTGAGGATGCCATTATCCGTTTGGCCCAAATGGCTAGAGCCACTGGTATCCATTTAGTGTTAGCCACTCAAAGACCATCGGTGGATGTGATTACAGGTCTGATTAAAGCTAACATTCCTTGTCGTATCGCTTTTAATGTCTCTTCGATGGTAGATTCAAGGGTGATTATTGATCAACCGGGCGCAGAGAAATTACTTGGCCGCGGAGATATGCTCTTTTTAGCACCTGATGCTTCCAAGCCTGTTAGAATTCAAGGGGTTTTTGTTTCCGAACCTGAATTGCGCAATTTGATCACCTTCTTAAAAGAAAGTGGCGTTAAGCCACAGTATACTCAAGAAGTTACTGAGATGGCTTACGGTAAAGGGGCAGCCAAGGATCAAGGAGGTACTCAAGATGAGTTGTTTGAGGAAGCGGTTAGAACGGTTTGCCAGTATGATCGGGCTTCTGCTTCTTTACTCCAACGTCGGTTGAGAATTGGGTATGCGAGAGCCGCCCGTTTGATTGATGAGTTGGAAGCGGCCAACATTGTGGGTCCAGGTGAGGGCGCCAAGCCCCGTGATGTCTTGGTTAGAAACGCTGAGGAATATTTGGCAGCAAGGCATTCGTCTAAACATTAAAAATAGGTGGGAGATTTTTAATGAAGAGGGTTGGGCAGGTTTTAAAAGAGGCTCGTTTAAAAAAGAACTTAACCCTTGAGGATGTGGAAAGAGAGACCAAAATCCGCAAGTCTGTATTAATCAATCTAGAAGAAGGCCACTACCATCTTCTCCCCCCGCCAACTTTTGTTAAGGGTTTAATTAAAAATTACGGCGATTTTTTGCAACTACCTACGAGTCATTTGCTGGCTTTGTTTAGAAGAGAGTTTGACCAGAAAGTTGCTAATTTTAACCCTCCTAAAATGAAGACTTTGAGGTTTTTAAATTTAAGACTTACTCCTAATTTTACTCTTCTTTCTCTGGGGGTAGTGGTGTTTATTAGTCTTTTAATTTATCTATTCTTCCAATACATTTCCTTGGCGGCCGCTCCGACTTTGGATATTATTGCCCCTGATGATATGGCCAGAGTGGCTGCTGAGGCTGTAGAAGTTAGAGGTCAAACTGATCCTGAAAATACAGTGGCTGTGAATCAGGATTTGGTGAGTGTAGATAGTGATGGCAATTTTAGCAGCACTATTAGACTCAATGAAGGACTGAATACCATTGAAATTGTGGCTACTAACAAGTTTGGCAAGTCCAAAAAAATCATCAGGCGGGTTCAGGCTAATTTACCACCGAGATGACGGTTGACAATTCAATTGGCGACTACCTACAATTAAGCAACATTACCTAAATGGATTCAACACAACTACTCTTGTTAATAATTATTATAATCCTGACTGTTTTCTTGGTAGTGATTGGGGTTCAAGTCTTCTTTATTCTCAAAGAGTTGAAGATTACTTTAACCAACTTGAATAAGGTCTTGGGCGATGTTGGAGAGATTACTGAAAAAGTTAAGCATCCGGCCACCTTTTTTAGTGCTTTGACTCAAGGGTTAAAAACTTCTTTGGCGATTTTTGAATCTCTTAAGAGAAAGAATAAGGGAGATTCCCATGAGTGATCACCATCGTAGCAATAATTTTACCCCCTTTTTATTAGGGCTAGTTTTAGGAGCGGCTGCGACTTATCTATTAACAACCAGAGAAGGTAAGCGGATTCTGACTAACCTTAAAAAAAGAGTGGTTAATTTAATTGATAACCTTGAGCCGGTTTTAGAAGACCCAGATCAGGTAATGGTTGATCAAGAAAGTAAGTCTGGCCCAGAGGCCAATATTATTAATAAAGACAGTTTTGACTATATCAAAGAGCTGCAAGCAAAAGGTCGCATTTTTGGCCGCCGTTTCTTTAAGAGGCATTAAAAATCTACCATTTTGGTTTGTTGGTTAACCTCAAAATTGTTATATAATTAGTGCCAAATGACTGCTGGACAATTGCGGGAGCTTTTTTTGGCTTTTTTTAAAGATCGCGGCCATCAAATTTTACCGTCCAGTTCGCTTGTCCCTTCTGAGAAGGTGGAATTAACTGGCACCCAAAGAGTTCTCTTTACCACTGCTGGTATGCATCCCCTTATTCCTTATTTGTTAGGCCAACCCCATCCTCAAGGCAGGAGATTGGCTAGCATCCAGAAGTGTTTGCGGACTGATGATATTGAACAAGTCGGTGATAGTGTCCATAACACTTTTTTTGAAATGGCGGGTAATTGGTCCTTAGGTGATTATTGGAAAGAGGAAGCTATTGCTTTTTCGTATGATTTTTTAACCAATCACTTAGGCCTAGATCCCAAAAGGCTTTATGTTTCTGTTTTTAAAGGCGATGCTGATGCGCCGTTTGATGAAGAGTCATATCAGATTTGGCTCAAATTAGGTATTCCAGAAAGTCGGATTTTTAAATACGGCAAAAGTGATAATTGGTGGGGCCCCGTGGGCTTAACAGGTCCGTGTGGTCCTGATACTGAAATTTTTTATGATGTTGAAGGCGGCCCTTTGTCGGGCTCTGAGCCGGCTACTGATAACACCCGTTTGGTAGAAGTTTGGAATAACGTTTTTATGGAGTATGAAAGAAGACTTAAAGATCAAAAAAAAGCAGACAAAGAAGCTGGAGGCCAATTCGCACCTGCGGATTTTGATTTTGTGCCTCTAAAACAACGGAATGTTGATACCGGTATGGGATTGGAGAGAATCCTAATGGTTTTGCAAGGAACTGCTTCGGTCTATGAAACAGATGTGTTCTTGCCATTAATGGAATCCTTGCGGGGTTTAAGTCAAACCTTTAACCAAAAATCTGCCCGTATTGTGGCAGATCACATCCGTGCTGCTGTTTTTCTCATAGCTGATGGAGTATCCCCATCTAATATTGAGCGCGGCTATGTATTGCGGCGACTAATTCGGAGGGCTATTCGCCACGCGTCTTTGTTAAAAATTGAAGATAGCTGCTTAGTCATTGACATTTACCGCAGCGTTTATCCGGAGGTTTTGCAAAACAGCCAAAGGATTTTTGAAGAGCTAACTCAAGAAGAAACGAAGTTTAAGTTGGCCTTATTAAGAGGGATGAGGGAATTTCAAAAAATTAAAGGTGATGTTTCTGCAAAAGCTGCCTTTGACCTTTATCAAAATTTTGGTTTCCCAATTGAATTAACTCTAGAATTGGCTAACGAATCTGGTCGGAAGGTTGATGTGGAAAACTTTTACAGGTTGTTGAAAGAACACCAACAACTTTCCAGACAAGCTAGTGGGAGGGCGATAGGTGGTTTGGCTGAACAATCTCAACAGGCAGTGTTTGGCCATACTGCGACCCACCTTCTACACCAGGCATTAAGAGATGTTTTAGGCAATCAAGTGCATCAGGTAGGTAGTCATATTACTGCTGAAAGAATCCGTTTTGATTTTGCGTTTCATCGCCAGTTGACCGTTGAGGAGATTAAGCAAGTAGAAGATATTGTTAATCGGAAAATTGGTGAGAATTTAAAGGTTGAGAAAATGTTAATCAGTCGGGAGGAGGCGGACCGTTTAGGAGCAATTGGCTTGTTCGAAGAAAAATATGGAGATATTGTTAGTGTTTATAAAATTGGTGATTATTCTCTCGAATATTGTGGCGGCCCCCATGCCAACTCGACAGGACAGTTGCGAAGCTTTAAAATAGTTAAAGAAGAAGGCATTGGTAGTGGTAGACGGCGAATTTATGCTAAAGTGGGCGTTTAAATGACTACTGACGATTTGAATCAAAAAGTTCAGTCAGGCCAAGCGCCTGAGGTTGACACTCAGCCATCCCCCATCGACAGCGGAGAGATTAAAATTGCTGATGTCAAGTTGACGCGGTCTGGTCATGCTAATCAGGCCGAGCCATCAGAACCACTTTCAGATGCTGATTTAAAGTTGAAAGCTGCCTGGTCAGAAACCTTGCCCCAGCCGTTGGAGTCAAGCGATACCACTGGTGTTTTTCAACAAGGTGTCAAAATAGCCCAAACAGGCCAAATTAGCCCAGAACCGCCACCCCCACCTCCTTTATCTCCTCAACCTCCTGAAGTGAATATCCAAGCTTCACCAGAAGAGTTAACTATTCCGGTTTCAGCTGAAGCCGAAACAGCAGGATTATCTCCATCTTCTGGTGAGATTTTGACTCCCCCTAACCAGCCATCTTTTGAATCACAGGCTCCAGCTGATTTTTTACAACCTCCATTGACCACTCCAGCTCCATCTCCGCCGTTGGCCACCCCTTCTCAAGGAGGCACTCTTATTAGTAGCTTTTTAAAGCCATTTCTCATAGTTGCGATGGGGATTGTGATAATTGGCTTGGGGGGATATTTTCTATGGTCTAGACTGGAGGTAGGGAGACTTTTACCATTTGGCAATTTCAATCGCCCTCCCCAAACCACAGAGATTGAAACCACCCCTCCGGAGACTACCCAATTACCAACTCCTACTCCTAGTGAAGTAGGTGGTGGAAGATATGTTAGTTGGTTTGTGCCTGTGCCTCCTTCTTTAGTGCCGGCTTCAGTAGTTAACAGTTGGCCCGTTGCTAGCTTAGGTCGGATCAGTTTTAATTATCCAAAAGGATGGCAGCTTGTTGATAGCCAGATTATTTGGCCTAACAGTCCTGCTTTGCGAATAATAGTCTCTAAAGGATTAAAACCTCCTCTTGAAGATCCTTATGGCGATGTACCCATTAATTTGGCTATGGTTAACAGCAGTCTAACCTTGACTGCCCTTGCTGAACAAGCTACAGGCGGGATGAATATTGACAATTTGAGAACAGAACGGTTGTCAGTTGGTAATTTTCAAGCTCTTAAAGTTTGGGGTGAAAGTGGTGGTCAACCTCTTTACTACCTTTTCATTAGTGTAGGTGATGACCAATTTGTGATTATGATTCTTAATCAAAAAACTAAAGATGATCAGCTCATTTTTGAACAGGTGGCTAATTCTGTGAGAATTAGTTGATAAAAAAGAAAAGATGGTTAAAGATGGCTGCTGCTATTTTCTCCAGAATTAAAGAGTTGGTCAAAAGGGATAAGAACCAGCCGGAGTATTTTTTAGCTCTTAATATAGACCACAATCAAATTGAGGCTTGTATTTGGGGCATTGTTGAAAATCAAACACGAATTTTGGGAGTTGGCTTTAAAGAGTATGAGGGGATTGGCAATCTACTCTTTGCTGCCGGTGAAGCTATTGATAAGGCAGCAGAAACAACTCCTGTGGATGTGGACAAAACCATCTTTGGCTTACCAGATGATTGGATTGACCAGGAGCAAGTGAATGAGCCTTACGCTCATGTTCTTAAAAATTTAGCCAAGGACTTGGCTTTAGAGCCAATAGCTTTTGTGGCCACATCCAAAGCTGTGGTTCATTTTCTATCCCAAACCGAAATGGCTCCCATTAATGCCCTTGTGATTGGTTTGACTAAACAGTTAATAACTATCATGCTTGCTGATAGCGGGAGGATTTCGGCAAGTAAAATCATTGGCAAGCCTACTTCAGTTGCTGATTCGGTTAATGAAATCGTTAAGGCTATAGATTCCTTACGACCAGGTAAGGTTTTACCCTCAAGAATAGTTTTGTATGGTGGAGTTGATATCGAGGAGATTCGTGACGCCCTTAATGCTTATTCCTGGCCTGTTGCGGCAGATGGGGTGGGCTATTCTGGTGGGACAACTGGCCCAGTTGGTTTTTTGCATCCCCCAAAGATTGAGGTTTTAGAAAGAGGGACATTGGGTAAAGCAGTGGCGGTAGTTGGGGCTATTGATTTAGGCTTTTCTAAGCCTGAAAGTTTGTCACCTTATCCTCTAGAGCCAGCGCCTAAAAAAGAAGGTGATTTTCAGGAATCAGACTTTGGTTTTGTTAAAGGGCGAGATATTGCCAATGAGCAAAAGGTTGCCCAGCTGGAGCAGGCAGAAGCTGGTATGGCTCCTTCCTTGCCTTCTCTCCCTTTTCGTTTAGAGTGGATTATTGGTAAGATTAGCAGCTTTTGGCAAGCAATTATTTTAAATCTCACAACTCGTCCTCCTTTAATCGTAGTGCCCCTGGCGGCTTTTATGATCATTTTCTTGATCTTTACTCTTTATTGGATTTTGCCTAAAGCCAAAGTCACTCTCTATGTTAATACCCAAAGTCTCACCCAAGAAGCTGAGATTTTAGCTAGTCCATCGGTTGGAGATATTGATGAACAAAGGGGACAAATTCCGGCTAAAGTTATAGAAAGCGTCCAAAGTGGTAGTCAAAAAGCAGTGGTTTCAGGAAAAAAAATGGTTGGTGATAAAGCCCGAGGGATGGTAACCATTTTCAATAAAACAACAGCTTCGAAGAATTTTAGCACTGGCACTGTTTTAACCGATCAAAATTCAGGTCTAAAGTTTACTTTAGATTCGGCTGTGACTGTTGCTTCTAGAAGTGCCACCCCGATTCCTGGAGGTGAGACTATTACTTACGGTAAGGCCCAAGTTCAAGTAACGGCTCAAGATATTGGTTCTGATGGCAATTTGCCAGCCGGTTCAGAATTCACTGTGGCCGATTTTGATAAGAGTCTTTATTCGGCATCCAATGACCAAGCCTTTACAGGGGGTAGTAGCAGAGAAGTGGCGGTTGTAGTAGAAGACGATCTTAAAAAGTTGGAGGATTCACTCAAAGCTATTTTACTTTCCAAAGCAAAGGAGGATTTGAATTCTCAACTACCTCAAGGTTATAAGCTCTTAGAGCAGGCTATTGCCCAGAATGTGATTTCTAAAAATTTTGACAAGAAGGTGGGTGAAGAGGCGGGAGTCCTTACTTTGAATATGGAAATCAAATTTAAAGCGACTGTTTACAGTGAGGATGATTTGAGAAAAGTCTTGACAGGGTATTTGAAGGATAAAATACCTGCTGATTTTCAGCTAGTAGACTCTACTATTGCTACTGAGGCGAATGTAACTAGAGTGACAGAGAACAATGATTTGGTTTTTAAAGCGAAGCTCAAAGCCAATCTAGCTCCCGCTTTCAGCGTTGAGCAGATTCGCAAAAATTTGGTTGGCAAAAAGTTAGATGTAGTTGAAGACTATTTGGCTGGTTTGCCTGAGGTGGTTGGTTCAAAGGTGGAATTAACACCACCTTTACCAGCACCCCTTGCTACTATGCCTCGTTTAGCGAGACGAATTGAATTAGTGGTAGTACCGCAATAGGGTTTGCGAGAAGTGAATTATTTTGTTATGGTGTAGCTGTGGCTCTTTATGTCTATTTAAAAGCTGCCAGTTATCCCAAAAACGGGCCCAATCTAATAGGAGCTGTCACTGGCTTTTTTTTAATGACTGTGGGCGTTTTTGCACTTGGCATTTCCCTTTGGCCTATAGTTAACTGGCAGTTGGTTAAGTTGCCAAGTATAGACCAATGGACATTATTAACTCCCCAACCCTTATCCAACGTCAAAGTAGCCACCGCCTCTAATGGTTTCAGTTATTTTATTAACACCAATTTTGAGCAAGTTGGTTCTAGGCAGGAGTTTTATCTCACTATTCCCAAATTAGGCATTACTCAAGCTAAGGTTTTGGTCAATAGTCAAGAGTTCGATTCCAACCTCGCCCATTTCCCAGGTTCGGCTTTACCTGGCCAAGTTGGTAATGTATTTATTACTGGCCATTCCGCTTTACCTCAATTTTATAATCCTAAAAACTATAAGACAATTTTTACCCACTTGGACGAATTGACGAATGGGGATTGGTTAGTAGTGGAAAGTGGTCAGCTAGTTTATTCTTATCAAGTGATTGCCCAAAAAGTAGTTGAACCTTCTGATGTTTCGGTTCTTTTACCTCCTAATCAGTTGGGCCGCTTTTTAACATTAATGACTTGTGTGCCTCCTGGCTTAAATACTAAACGGTTGGTAGTTATAGCTGTTTTGGCTAATATAGAGCAAAATTTAAATTAAAACTTTAACCAATGAGATTTTTAGCAATAGATTATGGTACAAAGAGGATTGGTTTGGCTATTTCAGATGGAGTCATTGCTACCCCTTTAGGTGTTATTATCAACCAGAAAGACCCTTTGGCTGTCATTAGTTCAGTTTGCGAGCGAAATGCTGTTGATAAGATTATTATTGGTTTACCTGGCCAATCTGCTATGGCAAAACAGATTAAAAAATTCGGTCAACAGTTAGAATTAAGGGTTAATAAACCAGTGGTTTTTTGGGATGAAACTTTAACGACGGTAGAAGCTAATAAGTTTGGTAAACCTGAGAAGAGCGATGCAATTGCAGCGGCTTTAATTCTCCAGTCTTATTTAGACAATGAAACACGTTAATAATCAGTTGAATCGGGCCAGATGGAGATGGTTAAAGGTTATAGCTTTTGGTTTGTTTATGGGCGTTATTGCTCTCATCTGGTATCAGAGCAGTTTGCGCCCGGTTGCAGATCAGGCTACACCTCAGCAGTTTGTAGTTGAGCCTGGTCAATCGCTGGTAGAAATTAGTCAGAATTTAAAACGGCAAAAGCTGATTCGCAGCAGCTTGGGTTTCAAAATCTATGTACTGGTTTCTGGATTATCCCGTAAACTTCAGGCTGGTCATTATCAAATTTCCGCTGCTGAAAGTTCTAAAGAAATCGCTAAAAAGTTAACAACAGGATTTAGTGATGTGTGGGTTACTATTCCTGAGGGTTTGAGGGTTGAAGAGGTGGCTGATAAGTTAATTGCTAATTTACCTATTAACCGGCAAGAATTTCTCCAAAATGCCAAAGAGGGTTACATGTTTCCTGATACCTATCGGGTGCCTTTTCAAACTACGGCTGCCCAATTTGCCCAACTGATGTTGGACAATTTCAATCAACGGGTGGATGCTAATTTACGCCAGCAAATGACTGAGGCGGGGTTGAATTTGGATCAGGTTATTATTTTGGCGTCGTTGGTGGAAAGGGAAGTTAAATTTGCTGATGATCGGCCTATTGTGGCTGGTATTCTTCTTAAGCGTTGGCGGGCGGGCATGCCTTTGGAGGTTGATGCTACTGTCCAGTATGCTTTAGGTTTTGATCCTAACCAGAAAACTTATTGGAAGAAGAATTTGACAGTTGAAGATTTGGCAATTGATTCACCATACAACACCAGAAAATATCCAGGGTTACCCCCCGGCCCGATTTGCAATCCTGGTTTAGCTTCCATTAAGGCAGTGATTAATCCCCGCCAGACAGATTACTGGTATTATGTCTCTGATGCAGCGGGAAGGATTTATTACGCTAAAACCTTGGATGAGCATATTAGAAACATCAAACAGCATTTGTCAAATACCTCTTGACTTTATGGTGAATAGTTGATTAAATGTTTGCTATCTTTAATGGCGTACAATTAAGTACGTAGGTTTTTTTGTGTCTAAAACCAAAGAGAAAATTCTCATTTGCAGGGCAGATTGGTCTTATCTAGCTTATTATTAAACACCATTAGCTCCTGCAATTTTTGCGACTAACGTGGCGCTTTTAATAGCAAGGCCAAGGCGTTCTTTTACTTTAACGCGATGATGAGTGATCTTTACCAAAACTGGGGATCCCAACAGGATTTACCCTTGCTAGATCTGGTTTCTGTTCAGAGAGAATCGTTCAAATGGTTGCTAGATGTTGGGATTAAAGAGATTTTAGAAGAAATTTCTCCAATTGACGACTTTACGGGCAAGAATTTTACTTTGACCTTTGGGGATTATCATTTAGAGCCACCCAAGTATACTCCTCAGGAGTGTTTGGAAAAAGGTATTACTTACGATGCCCCTCTTAAGATTACTGTCTCATTACTTAATAAACAAACAGGGACCACCACCCATTCGGAGGTTTTTTTGTGTGATTTACCTCTTATGCTGGAGAAAGGCAGTTTTATTATCAATGGTATTGAAAGAGTGGTGGTTAACCAGCTGGTCAGAGCGCCGGGGGCTTATTTCTCAGGCGAGATGGATCCTATTTCTGGGCGAAAATTGTATAGTGCTGAAATTAGGTCGGTTAGAGGTTCATGGCTTGAGTTTAATATTGCGAGAAATGATGTGGTTTCAGTCAAAGTAGACCGCAGACGCAAATTCCCGGCCACCGTTTTTTTGAGAATCATGGGATTGTCCAGCGATAAGGAAATTTTGGGTTTATTTTCCGAGTTTGAGATAGATGCTGGTCATCAGTATATGGCCACCACTTTAGAAAAAGACCCCACTTCTTCTCGAGAGGAGGCACTTCTGGAGGTTTATAAAAGAATGCGTCCAGGCGATCCGGTTGTTTTGGATAATGCTGTTGCTCTAGTGGAGAATATGTTTTTTAACTTCCGCCGCTATTCGTTGGGCAAAGTGGGTCGTTACAAAATTAATAAAAAATTGGGCAAAATCCAAGAGAAGTTGGCTAAATTTGGTATTAAGACTGATCCCCACAGTCAAGTGTTGCAACCCTCCGACTTAATAGCAACCTTAATTTACCTTATTCAATTACCCGCTGGTTACGGTAAGGTAGATGATATTGACCATTTAGGCAATAGAAGGGTGAGGAGAGTTGGTGAATTGGTAGCTCAAAATGCGTTTAGGGTGGGAATGTTGAGATTAGAAAGGGTGGTTAAGGAACGGATGAGTTTGTTATCTGCTGACGCAGCTCCTGATCCGGCCACTTTGATTAATGCAAGGCCAATTATTTCCGCTGTCAATGAATTTTTCCGTTCGAGTCAATTGTCAACAATTTTAGACCAGACTAATCCTTTATCGGAGTTAGACAACTTACGCCGTTTGACTGTGATGGGTACAGGTGGTATTACCAGAGAAAGGGCTTCGTTTTCCATTAGAGATATTAACCACTCCCAATACAGTCGCATCTGTCCAGTTCGTTCTCCTGAAGGTCCTAATATTGGTTTGGTGACTTACATGGCGCTTTATTCAAGGGTTAATGAATATGGTTTTTTGGAGGCGCCTTATAGACGGGTGGTGAAAGATGAAAAAGGTCGGGCTCTGGTGACGGATGAGATAGTTTATTTGTCTGCTGATGATGAAGAAGACTACTATATTACCCATTCTCAGATTGAAATTGACAATAACGGTTTTATTAAGCAACAAAGAGTACCAGTACGTTATCAAGGCGAATTTATCACAGCTCCTGCAAATTTAGTGGATTTTATTGATGTAGTACCAAGACAGATCGTTGGCACATCTGCCTCATTAATTCCTTTTTTGGCCCATGACGAGGTCAACCGGGCTTTAATGGGTACTCACATGCAATGTCAGGCAGTTCCTTTGCTTAATCCTGAATCGCCTTTGGTAGGTACCGGTATGGAGAAGGTAGTTGCAGCGAATATGGGGCGGGTAATTTACGCAGAGGAAGCAGGAACAGTGACCTATGTGGATGCTAATCGGATTGTGGTTAAGCCTGCTAAAGGTGGAAAAGAGAAGGTTTACCATTTGGAAAGGTTTGTGAGAACGCCTCAATCTACTTGTTATTCCCAAAGGCCTGCTGTGACTCTTGGCCAGAAAGTGAAGGCTGGAGATATTTTAGCTAATGGTCCGGCTGTTGATAATGGAAGGTTGGCGTTGGGTAAAAATTTAACTATTGCCTATATGAGTTTTGATGGTTTGGGTTATGAGGATGCCATTGTCATTTCTGATCGGTTGGTTAAGGAAGATATTCTCACCTCAATTCACATTGAAGAGCATGAAGTAAGTGTGGTTGATACTAAGCTAGGGCCTGAGGAAACAACCAGAGACATTCCTAATGTTGGGGAAGAAGATCTGGCCAAGCTTGACGAGCAAGGCATTATCGTCATAGGTGCTGAGGTTGGTCCCAATGATATTTTGGTTGGGAAGATTGCTCCTAAGGGCGAAACGGAATTAACAGCAGAAGAGCGACTTTTGAGGGCGATTTTTAGTGAAAAGGCTCGCGAAGTTAGAGACACCTCTTTGCGCATGCCTCACGGTGAGAGGGGAACTGTGATTGATGTTAAGATTCTTTCCAGAGAAGCAGGTGACGAGCTTGAGCCTGGCACCATTAAGAAAATCATTGTGAAAGTGGCCCAAATTAGGAAAGTGGTTGTGGGAGATAAATTGGCAGGCCGCCATGGAAATAAGGGAGTGATTTCAAAGATCGTACCAGCTTATGATCTACCCTATCTAGAAGACGGCACTCCGGTTGATATTATTATCAGCCCCTTATCTGTGTTGTCTAGAATGAATTTGGGACAGCTGTTAGAGGCGCATTTGGGGTGGGCTGTTGATAAATTAGGCTTCAAAGTTGAACTACCTGTTTTTGAGAAAATTGACGAAGAAAGAATCATCGCTCAGTTGAAAGCGGCAAATTTACCGGTTGATGGTAAGGCCATTCTTTACGATGGGCGTACGGGTCAACCTTTTGATCGGCCAATTGTCGTGGGTAAGGCTTACATTATGAAGTTAATTCACATGGTTGAAGATAAAACTCATGCCCGCTCAACAGGTCCATATTCTCTCATTACTCAACAGCCTTTGGGTGGTAAGGCACAAATGGGCGGTCAACGGTTAGGTGAGATGGAGGTATGGGCCTTAGAAGCTTATGGGGCAGCTCATATTTTACAGGAAATGTTAACCATTAAATCTGATGACGTGATTGGACGGGCAAAAGCTTTTGAGGCGATTATTAAGGGTATTGATATTCCTCAAGCTTTAATACCAGAATCATTTAAGGTTTTAGTTAAAGAGTTGCAAAGTTTAGGTTTGGAAGTAGAGATGATTGGCGCCAAAAAGGCGATAGAGAAGCCAGAAAGAGAAAGCCCAGCGATGATTGAAGCGGCCAAGGAGTTAGCGGCAGAATCAGGAGCTAGTGTGGTGGCTCCAGTCAAAGAACTAACAGCTGAAACAGGGCCGATGGAACTGGAAGAAGTGGTTAATAGCAATCAGGAAACTGCCCAAGATTAGTGAGAGTCTTAAAGGGGTTTTTGAGATGGAAGTTTTTGATTTTGAAGCTTTAAGAATAAGGATTGCCTCCCCCGAGGTTATTAAAAGTTGGTCGCGGGGCGAGGTAACCAAACCTGAAACTATTAATTACAGGACTTTAAAACCTGAAAAAGATGGTTTGTTCTGTGAGCGGATTTTTGGTCCTACTAAAGATTGGGAATGTTATTGTGGCAAATATAAAAGGATTAGATTTAGGGGTATTATCTGTGACAAATGCGGTGTGGA
>CAZCAY010000001.1:32974-48345 GCA_964496955.1 uncultured Gammaproteobacteria bacterium | reverse complement strand
CCTACTAAACCACTAGTCCAATACATTACCGAAAATGGGGGTAAGGCCGGCATGCATGGAACTTACTTTTGTCCAGCCGACTATGCTTCCTGCAGCGGCAAGATCAATTCATACGATTTTCCGGTTTGGAATAACAGACTTAAAAAATGGGTTAATGGGGCTAACCTGTTCTGGAACGATAGAGGCATGATGGTTTTTAGACCGGGATCTGCTCAATTCTTTCCGTGCGCTAATTGCGTTCACGCCCCCACTGATATTACAGGCGGCATTGTCAACTATCCCTCTCTTCTTGCTGATGGCAATATTCTTGTCTCAGATGATGGTAAGAAGGGATTAAGAGGTGGTATTGGTTTTGGCAACGGTAAGCTATTCTTAGTTGTTGCTAAAAACGCAAGCTACTTTGATTTGGCTAACGTTTTCAAATCCTTAGGTGCCACCTATGCTTTGAATTTAGACGGGGGAGGATCAGCAGCCATTTATGATGGTAGCTACAAAGTTGGCCCTGGGAGAAATTTGCCCAATGCAATTATCATCAAATGACTGTCCTTTGACCCAATAACCAGACATAACTCAGACACATTAAAAAACGAAATAATTAAAAACTTAAAACTATTCTCTTAAATGACTCGGCATATTTGAATCCATTTTTCTTACCCGATGTTCTCGCAAAACCCCTAACTATTTTGACTAATTCAGCCTCATTACTAAACTGACTCTGATGACACTTGAGGGCTGCTAACTTTTGCTCAATGGTATTGCTAATATCCACAGTACAATTGTAATCCTCAAAATTAATCAGCCAGACTTCATCAACCTTGTGAGAATCCAAACCTTGCTTGGTGTGTTCTGGAAAAGACAAGTGATCACGAGCCAAAGGAAAAACAGCTGCCAAAGTGGCTTCAGCTGCGGCAATGTGGTCAGGGTGATTAATATAACCTATTTTTTCCGAATAGCGCATTACAGGATCCATTGTGATAACTATATTTGGCTTGGTTTGTCTAATCACTCTTACAATATCCCGTTTTAAATCTAAGGTAGGTTCAAGCTCGCCATCATTGTAGTTCAAAAAGAAAACCTGATTCACCCCTAAGACTTGAGCGGCTGCTAACTGTTCATGACATCTAATAGTAGCCAGTCTCCGGGCAGTCATTTGCCTATTACTGCTACCCTTATTACCATTCGTGCAAATTAAGTAAAAAACTTGAGCGCCTTCCTTAACCAGCTTAGCGATAGTGCCACCAGCGCCAAAATCAATGTCATCTGGATGAGCAGCAGTTGCCAAAACAGTCGGTTTACTTAATCCTTCCAATCGCATTTTTCAACCTTCTCACAACCTCCTCCTTGCCCAAAATAACCAAAGACTCAAAGAGAGGCGGCCCAATAGTTTTTCCCGTAATAGCTATCCTCAAAATTTCAAAAGCTGCTCTTGGTTTTTCATCACCAATAGCCTGCCTAGCTGTCTCTTCAACTGTCGGCAAATGCCACTGACCAATCCGTTCAAAACCTTCAAGCAAATTATTCAATACCAGCTTAACCTGATGGGTAGGAAATTTTTCAAAATTAATGGTTGTGGGCTCAACAAAGAAAAAATCAACCCAATTGTTAAAGTCTTTTAAAGTAACAATTCGTTCCTTAACAAGGGGGAGAATTTGTTTAACTAATTGCCTATCCCAACTTGCGGGGATAAAATCATTTAACCTCTTAAGAAGATCGTTATCTGGTAATCTCATTAGCCATTGTTTATTAAACCAATCAAGTTTTTGGCGGTTAAAAATTGGAGATGTGGGATTAACCCCATCTAAGTCAAAATGCTTAACCAAATCTTTAAGACTAAAAATTTCTTCGACTTTCTCGCCCCTGACACTTCGGGAAAACGAAGGCGGTGTCCAACCTAAAAGAGCCAAAAAATTAATCACAGCTTCAGGTAAATAACCTTCCTCCTTATATTCCAAAACCGACATTGCCCCATGCCTTTTAGATAACTTGGTCTTATCAGGACCCAAAACAAGAGGAAAATGGCCAAACTTGGGAGGGGTAAATCCTAAAAATTGATAGAGCAATAAATGCTTAGGCGTTGATGCAATCCATTCATCACCTCTTAAAACGTGACTGATACGCATTAGATAGTCATCTACCACCACCGCCAGGTGATATGTTGGAAAGCCATCTGATTTCAAAATAACCGCGTCATCAATTTGGCAATTATCAAAGCTAATCTCTCCATGGATCAAATCGTACCAAGCCGTTTTACCCTCATTTGGCACTTTCATCCTTATCACATGAGAGATTCCAGCTGTAAGTTTCTTATTCACCTCAGCTTTGCTCAACCGCGAACAAAGCCTATCGTATTGGGGTGGCTTACCAGTTTTGACAGCCTGACTCCGCAAGTGTTCTAATCTCTCACGAGAACAAAAGCAATAATAGGCATAACCTTTATCTACCAACAATTGGGCGTATTTTTGATAATAACCTAACCTCTGGCTTTGAACATAAGGACCATAGGGACCACCTTTTCTAGAATCCTCATCACTATCCAAACCTAACCAGTTGAGAATGGCATAAATAGCATCTACACTTTCTGGAACCAATCTTTCTTGATCGGTATCCTCAATACGCACAATAAATTTACCATGATAGTGCCTGGCAAAAAGCCAGTTAAAAATAGCTGTCCTTGTGTTGCCAAGGTGAGGGATACCTGTTGGTGATGGTGCAATCCGAACCCTAACCATTCTGTAGAGATTATATTATCAGCTTTGTTATACTAAAGCCAATGGCATCACTAACCAAGGTAGCAATCTTCACCAAAAGATTCATGGTGTTAGCAGCCGTTTTGGGCGTGGCACTCTTAGGCGCAGCAATAGGTTATCAAAGTGTTGCCTCTTTTCTCAAGAAAGTCAATCCCCCAAAACCACCCCCGCCAACTGTTGCTTTTGGCAAATTACCTCCCTTAGATTTTGGATCTGTAAAAACCATTACCAAATCAACAGGACTGAACTTTAAGGTTGATACTATTGAAGGGGGTATACCTACTCTCCCAGACCGCGTGACAGTTTTTCCAGTCAAAAAAGAAACCGTTAGCCTATTATCTCTTGATAAAGCCAGCAATAAAGTAAAAAAGATTGGTTTGCAATCTCAACCTGAAGCCCTCACAGAAACTTTATACAAATGGCGGGACTTAAACCTGCCATCAAGACAAATAGTTTTAGACATTGTGAGCCAAAACTTTGAGTTTTCCTACGATTATACCTTCGATGCAGAAATTCTCCAAAAAAAGGGTATAGTTGATTTGCGAGAAGCAAAAAAGATTGCCACTAAATTTCTCAATACTTTAGAAATTAACTTGGGTAACTTTGACAACGAGAAAACCTCAACCATTATATTAGAGTTAACAGGCGGCAAGCTCACTGAAGTCCAAAGCTTGGCCGAAGCAGAAATGGTTAGAGTTAATTTTCATCGACCAGATTTAGAAGGTCTACCCTTCGTTTCACCCTATCCTGATAAAGCCACCGTTTCTGTACTCGTAGCACCTTTCTCTTTGAGCGATAATAAAAAGCAAATCGCTGAAGCCAATTATACCTATTGGCAACCAGACACTACTAAAAGTGCCACCTACCCCACAAAAACAGCTGTCGAAGCTTTTAATGAACTTAAATCTGGAGAGGGCTATGTTCTGGCCAAGTTTAACCCTGATTCCAACGTTACCTTAAGGCGTATCTACTTGGCTTACATCGAGCTGCCAGTAACTTTCCAACCTTACCTCCAACCAGTGGTAGTTTTTGAAGGAGATCATGGCTTTCGGGCCGTAGTACCTGCAGTCAGAGCAGATTATTGGGAAAATCTTTCCCCATCCCCCACACAACCTAAAGACTAACCCAATCAAAATTATTATAAACCCATTCAATAATCTTCTGGCTATCGTCAAACCGACTAGTACTACCTAGAATAACCACTATAATTCTCCTGTTATTCCGATTAACCATCGTAATCAAATTTTCCTCACCTGTAGCAGTAGTACCCGTTTTAACACCTACTACCCCTGGCGTAGTCGAGAGAAGCTTATTTAAATTGGTAAAATGGTACTCGCGTTGATTATTCGTATCATCAAAAGTCACCTCCCGGCTACTAACAACTGCAGCTAGTCTCACATCTTTCATAAAGGTAATAGTTAACTTAACTAGATCATTGGCTGTTGAATATTGATCATAATGATCAAGCCCTGTCGGATTAACAAAATGAGTATTAGACATACCCAGTTTTCTAGCCAAACTGTTCATCGAGTTAACAAATTGTTCACCACTGGAGCAATTTTGGCTCAATACTTGAGCTGCATCATTGCCAGAAGGTAAAAGCAGAGCGTATAATAACTCCTCAACTGTCATTAAGTCACCAGGCACTAATCCAGCCACCGTTCCAGTTGTTTTAACAGGCGAAATCTGAATAACCTGATTCCAAGAACAATTTTGAACAGCTACTAAAGCTGTGGCTAGTTTTGTAAGAGAAGCAGGAGGCAATTTCAAATCAGCATTTTTAGCAAGTAAGGTTAAATGAGAGTCTGGGTCTACCACCATTACTGAACGGGCTGTAATTGCTGGAGGAACTTCATAACCTATTTTAATTGGATAATATGCTTGATAGTCTTTTTGATATTGCCAAAGACCACTCACTTCTCCTTCCTCAAATCCCCAATTTTTTGAGCGACCAAATGTCTCAAAATTTAGAGAAAAAATCAAAAAAATAAAAATCACCAAGAAAAAGACCACAATGGCTAATTTCGGCAAAAAATTTTTCCTGGTAAATTGAAAGCCAAATACCATACCACTAAAGCAAAACTAACCGGTATTTTCATCCTTCAAATGATTAGTCAAACGCTTATCAATTCTCTCCATATCTCTTGGAAATAAAGAAGCCTCTCTCACATTAGCCAAACCTAAAAGCTTGGCAGTAATTCTCTCTGCGCCTAATGCAAAACCCCCTTCTGGTGGAATGCCATATTTGAAAGCCTGTAAATAAAGATCAAAATCCTTAGGATCATTACCCCATTTTTTAATATTAGCAACTAACTGCTGATAGTCATTAATGCGTTGTCCACCCGTCACCAATTCCAAACCCAAACCGATTAAATCAAAACTTAAGGTTAAATGAGGATTATTAGGATCAGCAAATGTATAAAATGGTCTCTTCTCAACAGGAAAATGGGTTACAAAAACAAAGTCACAATTATGTTCTTCTTTTGACCATCGCCAAATTTCCTCTTCATCTGCTGGTGATAAATCTGGTTCTCCTCTAATATCTCTCTGAGTTCTTTTATAAATAATCTCCTGCGCTTCAGATAATTGAATCCTGGGAAAAGGCTTGCTAATTTGTGGCAAAGTGACCGAGTAAACCTCCAATTGTTTTAAACATTGACTGCCCACTGCTTCGACAATGCTTTTAATCAGGTATTCTACCGTATCCATTAATTCTTCCCAGGAAGAAATAAATGCCATCTCTGCATCCAGACTGATATATTCTGTTAAGTGGCGGGTGGTGACACTAGGCTCAGCCCGAAAGGCGTGAGTGACAGTAAAAACTCGTTCAAAAACAGCTAGCATAATTTGTTTGTACAGCTGAGGACTTTGAGCCAGGTAAGCTGTATGTTTAAAATATTGAACCGGAAAAACCTCAGCACCACCTTCTGAAGTGCTCGGAATAATAATTGGCGCCTGAAACTCAGTGAAACCTAACCCTTTTAACGTCCGCCTAAAGGTCCCAATAATCACCTCTTGAACTTGAAAAATAGCTTTAATTTTGGGGTGACGTAAAGTTAACGCCCGATAATCTAAAAGGGTGGGTAATGAGACATGTAACTCAGGAGCCGTCAAGTCAAATGGTAGTTTATGAGATTTAACTAAAATCGTTACCTGATGTGACTCAATTTCAATTTGGCCACTGGCTATTTTAGGATTGACTAAATGAGCTGGTCTTTTCCTTACTTTACCCTTCACCATCACAATATCCTGGGGTTTTAAGTCAAGAGCCGAACTTTTTAGAACTACCTGGACTTCTCCACTTCTGTCCAAAAGGTCAAAAAAAATCAGCCGACCATGGTCTCTAACTGCCCCCACATAACCGGCCAGCTGCACTTCTTGGCCTACTTTATCAATAATCTCGCTAATTAAACTTCTCATTAACTCTTGCCCATTAAGTTTACAAAATACCCCCCAAAACCTACAACTTCTAAACTAACCTGCATGACGCCTAATTTCACGCTTCGCAACGGAAGTGACCACAAAATCTAACCAATCCCGCGATGGCTTTTTAGCTGGATCTTTTGAGACTAAGATTTCCACCACATCACCGCTTTTAAGCTGATAGTCTAAAGCCACCATTTTGCCATTAACCTTAGCACCTATACATTTATTACCCAAATCGGTATGGACAGAATAAGCAAAATCAACAGGGGTAGCACCTGCTGGTAAATCCTTCACATCGCCCTTGGGAGTAAGGGCAAAAATTCTATCCTTAAAAAAGTCAATTTTTAAGGACCTTAAAAACTCCTCAGATGAGGTCACATCTTTCTGCCACGCAGTCAACTGCTTAACCCATTGCAGCTTGTCAGAAACAGCAAAACCAGCTTGAACTTGGCTGTCTGTTGATCGGTTTTTTTGCTCAGCATAATACCAATGGGCAGCAATCCCAAATTCGGCCTCATAATGCATTTGCCAATCTCTGATTTGCACCTCAAAGAGCCGACCTTGAGGACCAAAAACTGTGGTATGGATTGACCTGTAGCCGTTAGGTTTAGGGAGGGCAATGTAATCCCTAACGTAATTAGGGAGTGGACGCCAAAGCTTATGAACTACCCCCAAGGCTTTATAACACTCCTCAACTGTACCCACAATTACTCTAACTGCCATTAAATCATAAATTTTACTAATATCACCATCTATTTCCGGCCGCTTAAGCTTCTTATACAAACTGTAAAGGTGCTTGGCACGCCCATGAACATCTGCATCAATACCAGCTTCCTTAAGAGCAACTCTCAGCTTGGCTTTAACTTTGGCAATTAATTTTTCTAACTGTTTGTAATAAGGTTTAGACAATTGGACAGTCCAATAAAATTCATCTGGATAAACATAGGGGAATGCCAAATCCTCCAGACTTCCTTTCAACTCGCCAATACCCAATCTTGCGGCTAAGGGCGCAAAAATTTCCAATGTCTCCTCGGCAATTCTTCGCCTTTTACTCTCCTCTAAGAACTCCAGCGTCTTTAAATTGTCAAGACGATCAGCCAAACGGATTAACACTACTCTCATATCTTTGGCTGCTACTAAAAACAGCTTTCGCAAGTTCTCCACATACTTTTGCTCCTGAGAGTGATACAATTTGACGGTGGATAACTGCTCGAGAGTGTTGATTAAATTAGCCAAATCACTACCAAAATTTTCTGTCAAATCAGCCATAGTAGCAGGCGTGTCTTTTAAAACGCTGTGCAAAAGGGCAGCAGCAATGACTTCAGCATCATAAATACGCAAGCCAATCAATGTCTCAGCTACTGCTAAGTTGTGTTCAATAAAGGTTTGGCCAGACAGCCTTTTAGCATCACCGTAAGCCAAAAGGGCAAATTGGTAAGCCTTATTAACCAAATCCAAGTTGGTATTAGCACCACTTTGCTTTATTTTTTCAACTAATTCCTCAAAGGTCATAATTCAGAAAAGCTCGCCCCAAATTTTTAAATCCTTAATTTTAAGCTCAATAGACCTATTACCATTCCACTCATTCTCAATGGGTGTAAAAACAAGATTAACTAAATCCCCTGGCCGTATAGAAACCCGCTTTTCACCTAGACCAAAACCAACACCATTCACACCCCCTAACCTTAACTTCAGATGTTGATTCTCAGAACCCACCGCACCTACTTCTGCCACCTCAATCCTATTGAGCAAAAACAAAGGCTCAGGATTTTTCAATCCAAAAGGCTTGAATTGGTTTAAAATCTCAAGAAAATCAAAATCTACCTCTGACAAAACCGTTTCGCCTTCAATGATTAGCTCCTGCTCAAAAGAAGGGGATAACTTGTTGCTTACCACATCAATTAGTTGTTGACTAAATACCTCAACCAATGTCGATTCCATACTAAAACCAGCAGCCATTTCATGGCCACCAACTTCAATGAGGTAATCACCACACTGTTTAATCGCTTCCACTATATTAAACCCCCTCACCGAGCGGGCAGATCCTCTAGCAATCTGGCCATTTTTACTAATAACAACTATCGGTTTGGCAAACTCATCAACTAATCGAGAAGCGACCAAACCTAAAACACCATAATGCCAATTATCACCTACCACTACCCCTATCGGTAAACTGTGATCTAACAAGGACTTTGCCTCGTTAATCGCTTGATGAGTCAATTCTTGCCTGAGGTGATTGGTTGCAACCAACTTTTCAACCAAGTGTCTAGCTAACCGTTCATTACCGGTACATAACAAACGCAAAGCTTCAATTCCATCGGTTAATCTACCAGCAGCATTAATTCTGGGTACAATCAAGAAGCTGACCTGCCAGGTGTCAATCTCACCCATTTTTAAACCTAAATTGTTCATTAACAACTTTAATCCTAAACGCTCAGTCTTATTAAGTTGACGCAAACCAAAAACTACCAGTGAGCGATTTATCCCAGTCAAAGGCATTAAATCAGCAAGAGTGGCAATAGCCACTAAATCAATTTTTTCCAAGACGGCATCCTCCATTCTCTTAGTTTTGGCAAATTCATAAGCCAATTTAAAAGCAACCCCGGCCCCACACAGCTGAGCAGTATGGACAAGGGCATCTGGTGTAGGTTTATTTTTAGGCATTAAGTGGTGATCAGTAACCACTATCTTTACACCTAGCTTTTGGGCAAAATCAATCTGATGACCAGCACTCACTCCATTATCAACCGTAATAATTAGCTTGACTCCTTCAGCAGCCAGCTTTTCAATTGCAGCTTTACTCAAACCATAACCTTCTGTTAACCTGTGAGGGATATACGGCATCACATGAGCGCCAGCATCTTTCAGAGTCTCCCACAAGATGGCCGCGCCGCAAATGCCATCTGCATCATAATCTGCATAAACAATAATTTTTTCATCCCTTTGAATTGACTGATTAATCAAATCAACAGCTTTCTTAATATCAGCAAGCTTTAAGTCAAAAAAGGGAGTAAGATCTGGTCTTAAAAAACTCTCAATTTGACTTGGTTTAACCAAACCACGGTTTCTAGCCAAGACTGTCAATAGATTTTTCTTGGTAATTAAGCCTTCAAATTGGGGCCGCCAGTAATAGTTTGCCATTTACTAAAGATATCACCCTCTATAAGTTGCCCGTCAACTGTTATAATTATAGCGGTTTTACCAAAATGGAAATCCCAACCGAAGTTATTAAAATCATTACTCAGTTTCAAAGAGAAGGCCAAAAGATTTATATTGTAGGAGGAGCAGTTAGAGACTTACTGACTCAAAAGCAGGTTAATGATTGGGATTTTGCCACTAGTGCTACTTCTGCCCAAATCTTAAAAATCCTCCCCGGCAGTTTTTACAATAACCGCTTTGGGACAGTTAGTCTCAAGACTAAGCTAGGCACTTTTGAAATTACCACCTTTAGAAAAGAAGGCGAATACCTGGACTTTAGACATCCAAAGCAAATTGTCTGGGGTCAAACAATTGAAGAAGATTTAGCCAGGCGTGATTTCACAATTAACGCGATAGCTATTGCTTTAGAACAAGACCGGCAAGGAGAATGGCAAACTCACCTTATTGATCCTTTTGACGGACAAACTGACTTAAAAAATCAAATTATCAAGGCTGTGGGTAATCCTAAAATTAGATTTCAAGAAGATGCTTTAAGGTTATTAAGAGCAGTTAGAATTGCTGCTCAGTTAAAATTTAGTATTGATACCGATACCCTTGCTGCCATTAAAGCCAACAGTCATCTCATTGCCAATATCTCTGGTGAGAGAATTAGGGACGAACTGTTTAAAATTCTAGCTACTGACAAACCAGCTGATGCTTTCTGGTTGTTGAAAAACACTAACCTACTCAAATACATTCTTCCTGAACTCGAAGAATGTTTTAAAGTTGACCAAAAAAGCCCTTATCGCCATCACATTTACGATGTGGGCACCCACTGTCTCAAGTCCTTAGAGTTCTGTCCATCTAAAGACCCCCTCGTTCGTTTTGCGGCTCTAATTCATGATATCGGCAAACCGGCTGTTGTGGGCAAAGGCCCTCGTGGAGAAACGACTTTTTATAATCACGAGGTAGTAGGAGCCCATCTTGCTAAAGAAATCAGCTTAAGATTGCATCTTAGCAAAAAAATGCGCGACAAGCTTGTGACCTTGGTTAGGTGGCATCAATTTACTGTTGATGAATCGACAACGCCAGCTGCAGTAAGACGCTTTATTAAAAGAGTAGGAGTAGAAAATGTTAAGGATATGCTTGATGTAAGGATTGGCGATAGATTAGGCGGTGGTTTGAAGGAAGCTACCAGCTGGCGATTGCGCCGCTTTATGAAAATGGTTGAGCAAGAACTCAATCCTCCCTTTTCGGTGACAGACTTGGCTGTTAACGGCCACGATGTGATGAGAATCCTTGAAATTAAGCCTGGACCTAAAGTAGGTCAAGTCCTGCACCAACTTTTTGAAGAAGTAGTAGAGGATAGAAGCAAAAATAACAAGGAATACTTAATCAATAGGCTTCATCAAATGAAAAAAACCTTTTCAGCGTCTTAGTTGACCTTGCTTCAGGTGATACCAAACCACCAATAAAGGAGCAGCATTAAAAATAGAAGAGTAGGTTCCAGAAATAACACCAATCAAAAGAGCGACAATAAACCAGCGGATTGTCTCTCCACCAAATAAAAGCAAAGCAATAAGCACAAAAACAAGGGTTGCTGAGGTGGCAATAGACCGACCTAAAGTTTGGAGGATGGAATCGTTAACCACCACCCCCAATTCAGCGCCAGGCTGCTTAACTAAATTCTCTCTAATTCTATCAAAAACCACAATAGTGTCATGAACCGAAAAACCAATAACAGTTAGTAAGGCAGTAATAAAAAGGGAGTCTACTTCCACACCCCAAAAATGGCCAAAAAGGGAAAAAGCACCAACTACCACTAAGACATCATGGATAAGAGCAATAATGGCCACCACCCCAAAACGCCACGATGAAAGCTCCTTAGGCACGCGTCTGAAAGCCCAGGTAATGTAAAGAATAATTCCCAATAATGAAAAACCAACAGCTTTAAAAGCATTTTCCCTTAATTGCTTTGAAACAGTTGGCCCAACTGTTTCAAAGCGCAACTCCTGGACTTGTCCAAATTGCTCATTTAACTGATTTAAGATGATTTGATTGGTCTGTTGGTCAATATGCCCAGCCCGCAGAAGATAACTTGAGTTTGGCGTCTCTTGGATAGAACTCAGTTTAACACCAGCCGTAGTTATCACTGTTTCTATTTTTGATTTTTCAATCCTTTCTTTGAACTGCAACTCCCACAAAGTACCACCTGCAAAGTCAATCCCAAATCTCAAACCAAACATCAAAAGAGAAACTACCCCAGGTATAATGACCAAAGCAGAAATTAAGAAAAACCAGTTCTTCTTACCAATAATATCCATTAGCCTTCCTCCTGAGCTGCAGCCACTTCCATTTTTAAGTCAGTTTTAATTTGTTCAATGATTGCAGCCAACTGACGATCAATATCTTCAATCTGACTGCGCAAAAAGCTAACCATTTGCGAATAATTACCAGTATTGAGCAAGAGCAAAAAGCGTCTTTTGGAATCTTCATTAGACAATGCAGACAAAATGTAATCTAACACCCTCGTCTGAAAAATATCCAAAATCAATTGCCAAATAGCATCCTGCTGAACTTTGGCCAAACGATTAAGACCTAATTCCTTTAAAATTAATTTTTTATCCAAAACAACAATGCTTGTCATTCTTGTGAAGCCAAAACACCCCCTTTAATGGGTCCTAAATTAACCTCCCTATTTGACTCATCAACAAAAAGGACTATAACCTCGCCTTTTCTTGGCCCTTGAGATAACCCCAACTCATGTATAACTTCTGGTGAACCCCCAAAATGTTTACCAGTCCATTGAGCTGGACCGGCATCTCCAATCACTGCTATTACTGCTTTGCCGTTAGTTGGATTAAAAACCAACATTTTTCTGAATTTAAACCAGTCCTTACTTGACGGCCAATGGGTCTCCCAACCAGGTATTAAGAATGTTTGCACCGCAATATAATACTTTTCCTTCAAAATGAGGTCTTCATTGACTTCAGCTTTTGAATTGGCGAAATAACCAAAAGCACCTTTATGATAAGCTATCCCCGCATGTCCAAAGAGAGCTTTATCCTGTTGATTGGTAAAGTGCACCGCTAAGTTGTCTTGAGGGTATAACTTGAGATGTTGCTCTGCACCCATAATTCCCACTACGCAGTTTAATCTATAACCTGCCAATTCACTCTTTACTGGAATATTAAAATGTTGAGAAATTAAATTAGCAATAATTTGCTCATCATTCATGGGAGGATTGTGCTTAGTCCTGGTTAAAATCGCGTTAATCTTAGCAAGCAGGTATTCTTCTGAGGTAGAAGAAGGCAAATTCTCAATCTGGGCAGAGGGAGAAATATGGGGCATAGAAGTGCTTACCACTGGAGCAGCAGTAGCAACCAAAATAGCAGCTGCCACTGTGCCACCAGCTGTATAATTGACGACTGCTGTCTTAAGCTGATTAAAGTCCTGCTTTTGTTGACTGAACCAGGCCAATGTTGCTGCATGCTTTTTTCTTAACAACCTTAAAGCCCGCCGCTTATGTTTTTTAAGCCGTTGCAAAAGCGTTTGATAAAACCTCTCCAAACTGAATTCTTTTTCTAAAACCGGTTTGGAAGGTGAAACTTCGAACAATTCTTCAGCCATAAAATTTAATGCTATTTTTAGCTTAAGATATAACGCAAAAACGTTCTGGTAACTGTAATTGCTGAAAACATTGATAGGACAATACCCAATGCTAAAGTTAAGGCAAATCCTCTCACCAGACCAGAACCAAAATAGTACAAAATAACACAAGTGATCAGAGAAGAAATGTTAGAATCGCGAATAGATGAAAAAGCTCGCGCAAACCCCAACTCAATTGCCTTATGGCGCGGTTGCCCCCAACGAATCTCCTCCCGCATCCTTTCAAAAATAAGGATATTGGCATCAACAGCCATTCCTACTGAAAGAATAAAACCGGCAATCCCTGCTAATGTTAAGGTTATGGGTATCAACTTAAAAATAGCCAAAGCCAAAAGGACATAAATGCCCAAAGCAACACTTGCCACTACCCCTAGAACGCCATAATAAAAAACCATAAAAATCACAACCATGACCAAACCAATAACGCCTGCTGTCAAACTTTTATTGACTGAGTCAGCGCCTAAAGTGGGGCCAATGTTTCTTTGTTCAATAACCTTAATAGGCACAGGCAATGCACCAGCATTCAGCTGAATAGCTAAACGGTTGGTGTCTTTGCTTGTGAAATTACCACTAATCACTGCTCTGCCATCTGCAATAACTGATTGGACAATAGGTGCTTCAATTAATTCATCGTCAAGAAAAATGGCCAACGGCTTGCCCACATTCCTGCTGGTAATTTCCTCAAACTTTTTAACCCCATCAGCTGAAAACTCAAGTTGAACTTCAGGCTTGCCTGTCTCTCTTGAAAATCCAGCAATTGCTCTTACCAAATCTTTACCAGTTAAACCAGTTGGCTTATATAAATTAGGATCAGCTGACAAAGTAGCAGCAGCAGTGGCATCTGGAACTCCAACCATTTCTCTAAAATCAAGTTGGGCGGTTTTACCAATTAAAGCAATGGCCTGGTTCACATCAGTGACCCCTGGCAATTCCACAATTAACCTATAGTCGTTGGCGGTTTTGGCCGACTGGACAACGGGCTCTGAAACTCCATAACGATTCACCCTACTCTCAATAATGTTTTGGGCTGATTCTAAAGCCGAATCCCGATCAGACTCCTGAATCTGGCTCATCTCCGCAGAAAGCACTAAATGGCTTCCACCTTTTAGATCAAGTCCTAATTTAGGTTCTAAATCCCTAACCAAAAATTTAAAATTAAATTTGGGGTGTTCAATAACCTTATCAATCTGCCACTTGCCAAGCTTAAATTGAAGGTGGACCTTAGGCAAATCCACAATGGCAGCAAGCAATGTTAAAACAATAATGAATAAAAGAGTTAGACGGGGTTTCTTCACGATCTATCTTCTTCTATATTAGCCACCACAACCTTAAGCATTCAACCGTCAAATTTTCTAAACCACCTTTAACATCTCTTCTTCATCACCCAAAAGCATAACCTTAGGTTTGGATAAAATACCCATGATAAAAGGATCATGACGACGCTTGCGAAAACTGAATTCCTCTTCCGTCATGACAGTGTAATTAATTTCTTGTTCTCTCCTAGCCTCTTCTTCCTTAACTAAGACTGCTAATTGGGGCAAAATAATATTGCCCACTATTAACAGATCTACCTCATGTTCAGTAGATGGCCGACCCCTAACAAAATGACCAGACAGCATCGCAAATTTCACCTTGCCTAATTTACTTCGGTTTTTCACAATCTCACCACCCAAACCAACTGTTTTATTAACCATTGAGAGCAAATCAGCATAGAAAATGTAGTCCTTACGGATACTATAAAAGCGCCTGTTGGCTCGCCATTCAGAACTAAACAAACCTACTTTTTCCAAATGAGCCAATTCCCGCCTGACCGCATTGATCTCTTCCTCAACTCGCCTCACAATCTCCCGAACGTGGTAAATTTTGTTAGGATTTGAGAGAAATAATTGCAGGATTTTTACCCTGACTTTGGAGATTAATAAATCTTGTAACATTTTTCCTCCTTTTCAGGGCAGGAAAATTTTTAATAAATCACCTCCGCTTTCACAGGTACAGTTTGAATCCAAATTTGCCCCCGATTAAATTGAAGTTCGTTGTTGTTAGCATCAAAATATAAGGTTCGGTCAGTTCGACTATCCTTGCGCCACTTAGCCTCAAGAACTTTTCCATCTTGAAAAACCAAAGCTCGCCCTTCCCCAATAGTTTTATAAACCAAATGAATATCTCCAGGATAACCATCTCGAGCAGTCCTTTCCTCTTGAAACTGAACGATGACCACTTTAGCTGAAATTGTCTCATTGGTCAAGGCATCAACTTGGGCCACATTCTCATGGTACCTGGTATAGGTGTTATTATCCCTTTGATATTGCCAGGTAACCGTATAACTGTTGTTTTTTGACCAAAAATTGACCACTGCTGAAGCTGTGGCTGGCCGCTGGTCAAAAGGAAGAT
>CAZCAY010000001.1:14424-32941 GCA_964496955.1 uncultured Gammaproteobacteria bacterium | reverse complement strand
AACTCCTTGACTATCGGTAGCCGCCCAGCCTCTTTTGTCAGCAACTTCCCAAAGTTTATCAGTAGCTGTATGGACATTGTGGGGAGCAAACTTATCTGAGCTTCGCCAATAAGTAGGGAATCCCAAACCAAATTGATCAAGATCTTTGATTTGATATTGCCTGATTTGCCCTAACGCATCAGCAGGACCTGGAGTATTAGCACCACCTACATGGGCATACAACCCATCATATTCCGAAATCCAATCCAGAAAATAAGTTCTAGCTGACCTGACAGGAGCAACATCACCTGCATCCTGACACAAATAAACCGCCAGGAAACGAGTAATGCCACCTTCTGCTACCGCTTCATAAATAACATCCGCTCGACTGAGACCGTATTGGGGTCTAGCATCAACATGATTCTCAATCATTATTCCCAAAGGTCTTCTTTTTGACCAACTTTCAGCTTGATCGTCAGAATACATTACTCCATTAAGAGGGCAAGGATTAGAACCACCTGTTAATTTACTTGAGGTTTTACCTAATAAGGTCTGGCTAACTTGAGTCGTGTTCAAATAAGCTAAAACGGCAACAGTTGTTCCAAAAGAAACAGCATATATAAGGAGAGCACCCACTACTGCCAAAAGAATCTTCCATTTAGTTTGTAATTGATTAATTTTGGTAATCATCAAACTGAATTAGCCATCGCTTGGCTTAAAACTTCCATTTCTTCTTTGGAAAGCTCATATTTAATAGATTGGCCGTTCTTAATGGGCTTGGCGTATATTCTTGATTGATCCCGCGCATGTAAACTCGAAATGACCACTCCATCGTTGTTACCATTTAAAAGTGCTAAAATAAAGCTTTGGTCGCCACCTGTATCGGCAAAGGGATTGAACCGTAAAAGAGCGTACTTTTGTAAATATTTCACTGAATCTATTTGATATTTCTCCAAATTTGCTTTAATTTGTTCGAACTCCTTATTGGTTAGGTCAATATTTTTTAAAAGATTGTCCAAAACCGCTTTAAAGTCATTGTCTCTTTTCAAACCCTTAGTGAGCCTTGAAAAGAAACTATTAACCTTAAAAAACCAAAAGCTAATGGCCAATTGCCATAAAATAACTAGGAAGAGAACTCCCCATAAAAGCTGATCTTTAGACACACCAATCTTATCCACACCTAAAAACTCGTTCAATTTTGGATAATTTTAGTACTCCCAACTTTGTAACAGATCTTGGCCTTATTGTCAACTCAAATTATGGCCTTTTTAAGGTAAAAGTGGTAAAATCGTCAAATAGCAATCAATGCGCAAGACTAAAAAACAAAAAATTAAAACCGAGCTTAGAAAAAAAACTCTAACCACCATTAATCCTCCTATCCAAGATCATCTCCCAGGTAGCCTTCTTACCCAAAACGAGATCGCCGCCATTGCCCAAAACCGCAAAGTTTTACCTCCAACCAAACCAAATATCAAACATTACAGCGACCATGTTGTGATCAAAGCAGATCTCAAAAAGTTACTATTGCTTATTACTGCTATTATTGCTGCTCAATTAATAATTCGCTTGACTTTATTCTGAGGCTATGCTAACCTAATGCGTGTTAGCCTCAATCAAGGCTAAAAGAGCTTCACAAGATAATGGTTTTGAGGTTAGCAAATCTTGCCCAAAAGGAGGTGAGAATTAATGGCTTCAATGTACTGCGTTAAGTGCCGCGCCAAAAGGGATGATCCCAACGCCACCTCTATCACCATGAAGAATGGGAAACCAGCAATCAAAGGTAAATGCCCGGTGTGTGGTACGGCCATGTTTAAGATTGGCGCCAAATAATTACCAACCTTAAAATGTGGAGATTATTGCCCAAAGATTTGGCAATAGTATCACCACTTAGGAAAAACCCCGAAAATTTAAAAAACGGGGTTTTTCTTAAGTCAACTTCACTGGTTATTAAATAATATAAAAGCTAACTTATTCAAAGATTTAAATTTAAAAACGGGGAGATTGAAAACGATACTGAAGAGCTTCCGCCAAATGGGCTTGTTTTATTTCCTCAGATAAATCCAAATCAGCAATAGTTCTGGCAACCTTAAGAATTCGAGTATAAGCCCTAGCTGAAAGGGCAAAGGCCTGAATTGCTTTCTTAAACAAATTCTCAGACTGGATACTGAGTTTGCAATATCCCTGCAAGTCCTTGTTGGACATTTCACTATTAGTGGTAATATTCCTACCTGAAAAGCGTATTCGCTGGATTTCTCTTCCTTCTACTACCCGCTTAAGAACCTGCTGACTGCTTTCTGTAGGTATACTGCGACCTACTAACTTCTCCACAGGCACAGGAGGCATTTCAATATGTAAATCAATCCTATCAACAACCGGTCCTGAAATTTTACGCTCATATTTGGCAATTTGGGCAGCAGAACACACACACTGTTTTTTAGGATGGCCCAAAAAACCACACGGACAAGGATTTTGGGCAGCCACCAAAGTAAATCTCGCTGGAAAGGTAACAGTACCTGAGGCTCTAGCCACAGTGACTTTACCATCCTCTAATGGCTGCCGTAAGCTTTCAATCACATGCTTAGGGAATTCTGCAAACTCATCCAAAAAAAGCACTCCCAAATGGGCCAAGGTTATTTCTCCAGGCAAAGGCTTTGACCCACCACCGACAATTGCAGCTAATGAGGCAGAATGATGAGGAGATCTAAATGGCCTAGTGGTAATCAAACCGTCGTGGTTTTTCAATAAACCGGCAATCGAGTAAATTTTTGATATCTCAATCATTTCCGCATAAGATAAAGGGGGTAAAATCGACACCATCGCCTTTGCCAGAAGCGTCTTACCAGCACCAGGCGGACCTTTAAGGAGAACATTATGGCCACCACAAGCAGCTATTTCTAAAGCCCTTTTCGCTTGTTCCTGGCCCTTAATTTCACTAAAATCAACGTCATAAGATTGGTGTTGATCAGAAAAAAATTGCCCAGACTGTTGATAAGGTTTAATCTGTTTAATGCCCAAAAAATGCTCAATAACTTCCTGTAAATGATTCACAGGAAAAATCCTAAGACCTTCGATGACTGCAGCTTCTCGAGCATCAATAGATGGCAAGAACAAATTTTTAATACCTGCCATTTTAGCCATGATCGCTGTTGGTAAAACACCATTAACATGACGCAACGCACCATCCAGAGATAATTCACCTACGAACAAGGAGTTATCAGTTTTGTAAGGCAATTGCCCATCGGCTACTAACAAAGCGACAGCAATAGGTAAATCATATGCTGAACCCTCTTTTGGCAGATCAGCAGGAGCAAGATTCACAACAATTTTCTTAGTGGGGAAATCAGCTTTCGAATTCCTAATTGCCGACTTAACCCGCTCTTTAGATTCCTCAATTGACTTATTAGGTAAACCCACAATTGAAAATGAAGGCAACCCTTGAGCAACTACGTCAACTTCCACATCAACAGCTATAGCATCAATACCAACAATTGCACCAGACTTAACTTGAGCCAGCATGCCTTTTGCAAACTTTCACTTTGGTCAATTAAAGCCTACTTGCAGCGAAAATAAACAGACCAAACGCCTAAAGTAATGGCCACCAACAGCCACCGCGTGGAATCAAGCCAAATATCCCCAAAGGCAAAACCGACAGCTGCCATTATCACAGAAGCAAATGAAAAAATTAACAAGACCTGGGCCAAATCTTCTTTTGGTAATTGATTATTGAACCACTTCACGATTAACACCTCCTTTTTAAGCAGCTTAAATTATTCTATTTTCAGCCCTCAAAGTCAAATCCTCCCAAAAATGGGCTTGCCTTAAAATAGTCCCTTGCGGGAAATTAGAGTGAAAAGAGAATTGCCTTATGAAAAAGAAAATGCTATAATTGATGCGTTCTTTAAAAACCTAGGGGACAGTGGTGGTTGCTCACCAATAGTTTGCAAATTGGTGAGAGGAAAGTCCAGACAACAGGGGATATGGTGCGCAGCGCAAGCTGTGACGGGTAACCACATTATGTGGCCAACCGCTAGTCCCACGTAAGTGGGCGTGTCCTGAAATGACAGGATGCGAGAGCAACAGAAACGAACCACGCTCTTTCCAAAAGAGGCGGTGGGTGAAACGGGCAATCCTCCCAGTTGCAACCCTCGACCGAACCGGTGCTGACAATGATCAATTGTCAGCCTAAGAATATCCCCTCGAGGTTCGAAGTAGGGGCGCTCTCCTCCAAGGAGAGTAGATTGAGTGCGTATCAATCTAAGATAGATAACCACATCCCACTCTGTGGGAAACAGAATCTGGCTTACTCGTCCCCTAGGTTTTTATGATTGAGTTATCCTCACCGGAGGTCAAAATTTGCAAATCTAGGGCTAGTTGCTACCCTCGTCAATTTGCTTATCTTTCTCGGCGAAAACTAAATCCCTGAAAACGATTTTAACAACAACAACTGAAGGCACTGCCAAAATTATCCCTACAATCCCTGCTAATTTAGCTCCAACCATTAAAGCGAGAATGGTTACCACCGGATTAACACCAACAGCCTTGGCCATAACAGTAGGCACAATCAAGTTATTCTCAAGCTGTTGGATTACAAAATAAAGAGCTGCTGTAGCCACAGCTACAATCGGTGAGATAGTCAAGGCAATAATAATTGCAGGAATAGCCGATAAAATGGGACCAATAATTGGCACAATCTCTAAAATCCCAGCAATGAGAGCCAAAGCCAAAGCCGAAGGAACACCTAAAGCCGTCAGGCCTCCAAAAACCAAAAGACCCACAATGAAACTAAGGGAAAGTTGACCTCGTAACCAACCACCTAAGCTTTTTTCTATATCGTTAATTAAAGCGACAACCAACCTCTCCTGATGACCAGAAAAGGGAGAAGCTAATAACTTAACAACTTTGCTCCAATCCAGTAACAAATAAAACGTTAGGACCAAGAGAGTAATGAGACCAACCAATGTGCCCACTGCCCCTGTGGTAATCTTAAAAAGGTTTTTCCCGACCGCTGCAAAAGGTTGAGATAAACTAGCTACCACTTGATCTGAAGGGATTTGCACAAACACCAGTAACCGATTCAGATTATTTATTAAATAAGGTGCCTGTTGAATAAGACTGCGATATTGTTCATTTAAAGCGGGTACAATAATCAAAGACGCTATAGCTAGCATAATAATTAAAAGGGTATATATTAAAAATATTGCTAATACGCGGGGAACTTTTTTCTTGCAAAGGAAATCAACTGGCGAATGTAAAGCTGAAACCAAAATTAAAGCAATAAAAAGAAGAAACACTACATCCTTTAATTGCCATATTAACCACAAACTTAAAATGGTCAAAATAGTAAAAAGGATAGTTTTGTATGAAATTTCAATTCTCGTAGGCATTTTTAACTTCTGTTCTCTTGTGTTTATTTAACCACTTCTCAACTGTTTTTTCCACCTCTTGAAAATAAGTTGGTTTCTCCACATCAAACCAAATAATTTCCGGCTGTTTTTTAAACCACGTCAGCTGGCGCCTAATATACCCCTTAATCTGACTTTTAAGTCTCACTTGGTATTCTTCAAAATTGGTCAATCCTTCCAGATAATCAATGGTAGGTTTATAAATAATCCCCTGCAATGGTGGGGTATTTTTATACCCTTTCTTAAGCAATTGCATTGTTTCTTCCTGAATAAGACCACTGGATATCTTATTTACCCACTGAATAGCTCTGGCAAACAAGAACTCTTTAGAAGCCATCAACCCCAGCCATAAATAATTAAAATTAACTGCTTTAACAGGCTGAGACGGGCCTTGATAACTAGCCACCTCAATAGCCCTAATTAACCGGCGTTTGTTATTCAGGTCAATAGGAGTTAATTTTGCAAGTGTCAGGCTCTTCAAGATCAAAACCAGCAACTCAACTTCCAACTGATCTAAATGCTTACGCAAATTCCAATCGGCAGGGATTCCTAAGGTTGAAGGTGGGTAAATTAATGACCGCTGATAAAAGCCTGTACCACCAACTATAATCGGTACTTTATTGCGTGCCCAAATTTCCCCAATTTTTTGATGACATAATTTGACAAAATCAAAAACCGAAAAACGTTCCCTAGGTTCCACAACATCATACAAATGAACAGGAATCTCACCATATAACCACCTCTGCTTGCGAGAATCGAAAGACCACTTTTTCCAATCACCGGCAAATTTGTTAGTACCCCAATTTAATCCTTTAAAAATCTGTCTGGAGTCAGCAGAAATAAGTTCACCAACAAATCTGGTGGCTAGGTCTAAAGCTGCCTGAGTTTTACCAACACCTGTTGGCCCACTAATTAAAATAAGATGATTCATTGCTTATTAATTCTCTTATTACTAACCTGTATAGTATATAGTAAACTGAAATTAACCATTTCGACTTAAACTTTCTTAAAGAGTTAATCGAAACAAATATATTATGCTGACTAGCATCTTCTACCACCTCAAAAATCAACCAGTGGTCTGGTTAATAATAAGTGGTCTTCTTTTAAGAATAGTTTGTTTATTTATACCAAGTGAACCCTTCGATATGAATACCTGGATTAAGTGGAGTGAAACTCTGGCCACAAAGGGTTTTGCCGACTTTTATGCCACTGATCCAAAAACCACTTATTTACCATTTTGGCTTTACTTCCTAGGGACATTCGGTCAATTATCTAAATTAACAGGTATCCCTTTCCCAAGCCTCATTCCTATTGCAGTCAGAGCTGTCAATATCATAGCAGACACAATCACCACCTATTTAATTTTCCAAACTGTTAAGAAATTCACATCGAAATCAATTGCCACCGCAGTCAGTGCCTTTTTTTTCTTAAATCCGGCAGTGTTTTTCACCAGCGCTATTTGGGGTCAAAATGACAATCTCTTAGGGATGTTAACAACTCTATCTCTCTATTTTTTACTTATTAGGCAAAAACTTATCCTTGGTGTTATAACCTACAGTTTGGCTTTATCCTTAAAACCCCAAGCAGTGGTGATGGCTTTGCCTATATTACTAGCAACTTTTAGTAATTATCCTGTTAAGAAAATAGCACTCTCCATACCTCTTATTCCCGCTATCCTGTGGCTTGTTACTTGGCCCTTTTACCAAACTAATCCCATCATCGAGTTTGCTAAACTTTTTATCAAAATGACAAATGCCTACCCTTTTACCTCATTAAATGCCTTTAATGTCTGGTATTTAACAACAGGAAGTTGGATTGATGATCAAAACCGTTACTTTATTGTAGGTGCTGGAATGCTGACTATTAACACCGTTCTGGTTCTATTAATTAGTAGAACTTTTGCTAAAAAAGAAGCAGTTTACCTTACAGCTTCTCTCATAAACCTGGCCTTTTTTCTTTTTCCCACAAGAGTTCATGAAAGATACCTATTCCAATTTTTTATTTTTGCTCCCATCGCCACATCAATTCTCTTTAACCACTGGTTAATCTGGTCTGAATTAATGTTCATAAGCGCCTTTTATCTGGCAAACATTTATTTTGCTTATGGCCTATATACTGCCCACAGTTTTATAATTAACAAGGAGGTCGTGGCATTCATTGCCAGTTTAGCTCCAGCGATTAGTTTATCTTTTATTTTAATATGGCTAACCAATGTCGGTCTCATTCTAGCCCAAAAATTAATTCACACAAAACAAGCTAGCCAGATCTCAACATAAAAAAATGGTAGATGCTTTCATCTGGTACCTGATCCTAATGGCCATTGCCATTGGCCATCTACCTCTTACCGTTTACATCTTTAGCCATTTGATTGACAGTGGATGGGCGTTTGGCAGAATTGTTGCCACCCTTTCAATCAGCTATCTCGTTTGGTTAACAGTCTCCTTAAAAATTATCCCCTTTAATCACTTGATCTTTCCATTAATCCTTGGTGAAATCATTATCATTTGGGTTTGGTCAATAAAGGCAAAAATAGCAGTACTCCAAACCCTTCGCGAAAAGAGAAAAGTTATTATGATTGAAGAATTAATCTTTTTAATTCTCTTCACAATCTATCTAATCATTAGAAGTTCTAATCCGCACATTCAAGGTCTGGAAAAATTCATGGATTTTGGTTTTGTTAACAGCATTCTTAACAGTCAAACTTTCCCGCCTCTTGACATGTGGTTTGCCGGTCATTCCATTAATTATTATTACTTTGGCCACTTAATCACCGCTGTTTTAACTAAAATTTCTTTCATTCCACCCACAATAACTTACAACCTCCAATTGGCCACAGTCTTTGCCAGTACCAGTTTAGGAGCCTTTACAATCATTCTTACCTTAACCAAAAATTATCTAGCAGCTATTGCGAGCTTTATCTTTCTGGGAATAATTGGCAATTTGCACCCTGTCACTATTCTGAAAACTGGTTTTAAAAACTACTGGTATGCCACAGCGTCTAGGTTAGACCCTTTTATCATTAACGAATTTCCCAGCTACAGCTTTGTTGTTGCAGATTTACATGCCCACTTGCTAGATCTGCCAATAGTTGTCTTAATCATAGGCATTCTTACTCAATTGATAATCAGTCAATACCTACCATTCCTCACTCTTGGATTGTTAACCCTGGCTATTGGTGCCACCTACGCCACTAATAGCTGGGACTATCCTATTTACCTCTTCCTTTCCTCAATTGTCATTTTCCTAATCAATCTAGAAAAAACTCCCAAAATGGCCACTATTTTTTCTAAAATTCTCCCCGTCCTCTTCATCTTAAGCGCAGGCTCAATGATCCTTTTTCTCCCATTTCATTTAAACTTTAAACCTTTAACCTTTGGTATTGGACTCGTCACCAGCCGCTCGACGCTTTCCATGCTTTTGACAATGTGGGGATTTTGGCTTTTCCTTGGACTATCCTTTAGCGCTCTTCTTCTATTAAAAATGGTCAACTTTGATAAACCCACTCAACTAATTCTCATTTTCTTGTTAACAGCAATTATTCTCATCATCGTCCCCGAGGTGATTTACATTAAAGATATCTATGCTAATAACTATTATCGGGCCAATACAGTTTTCAAATTCTACTATCAAGCATGGGTTTTGTTATCCCTTATGGGTAGTTTCACACTGGCTAAAATGTGGCAAGTTACCATCCACAAATTATCAGTCTATAAAATTGTTTGGTGGGTTGCCTTAGGTAGTTTTTTGCTAATTGTTGCCAGCTACCCTGTACTCGCAGTCAAATCATTCTATTCAGTTGAATCTACCCAACGGAGCTTGGATGGAGGATTATACCTCCTACGTCTTAACCAAGAGGACTACCAAGCTATCCTTTGGCTTAAAAAACATACCCCCAAAAAGACAGTGGTGGTTGAGGCTGTTGGTGACAGTTATACCGATTACGGACGCATTGCGGTTTTTTCAGGCCGACCCACTATTATGGGTTGGCCAGTTCACGAATGGTTATGGCGTGGCTCATTTAATGAGCCATCAAGGCGCATCCAAGACGTAGCTCTTATCTACACTTCCTCTGACATTCCAGAAACCAAAGCGATTCTAAACCAATATCAAGCCAAATACGTAGTCATTGGAAACCTTGAAAGAGAAAAGTATCCCACTCTCAATGAGGCTAAATTTGCCATTCTAGGTACTCCTGTGTTTCGCTATGGCCAAACAACTATTTTTAAAATCAACTAGAGAGCTTTTAAGTTGGCTAGCTATTGGGAGTTGCCTTTTGGAGATAATTTCTGGGAGTCGAAAGGATAGAATCTCCTTCTTTACTCTTTCGGTGATTAATTAACTGGTCAAGAATATGAAACCGCCGCGTTTTTTCCTCTGGACTGACATCATCTTTGAAAATCTTAAACGCCGCTGTTCCAGGCCGCGGTGAATACTTGGAAATATAAGCTTTGACAAAACCAACCTTTTTAGCCAAACGGACCGTATTCTCAAATTGCTCCCAAGTCTCACCCGGAAAACCCACAATAATATCAGTACTAATCTGAACGCCAGCAATTCGCTGTCTTAATTTAGCCACCAAAGATAGGTACTCAGAACTGGTGTACCAACGGTTCATTTTTCTCAAAATCTCATCATCACCTGACTGGACAGGTAAGTGAATAAGTCTGTCAATTTGCTGATGATTGGCAATGACCTCTATTAACTCATCAGAAAAATCCCATGGATTTGAGGATAAAAATGAAATTTTCTCGAGATTTTTAATCTGGCAAAGTCTGAGTAATAATTGGGGGAAAAGCGTGGGAATCCGATATCGACCTAAATGTTTAACATACACTGGTTTCACCTCAACACCTTCGCCCAATTTGAAATTCTTAGGCAAAGGAGGTTTGGCCTTATTGTTTTGCCCAAAGTAATTACTCCCAACCACATCCCTCATTACCTGAATATTCTCAGGACCAAGAATCAAATCAGCCCCATAAGAGTTAACATTTTGACCAAGTAAAGTAATCTTCCTATACCCCTTTTGGGCCAACTCCTCAACTTCACTCACAATATCGTCAAAGGGCCTAGAAATCTCTCGACCTCGCGAAAAGGGAACAATGCAAAAAGTGCAAAAATTATTGCAACCGACTGAAATAGGTACCCAAGCATGATCATTACTATTTCTCACCGCCTGATATTCAAAACCTACTTCTTCAATAGGCAAAAATTCGTCAACCAAAGGCAATCTTTTTTGCAAAATTTTGCGGTAGTTGCCAGTTGGATCTCTCGCTGCAGCCCCAACCAAACAACCAGTAACCACAATTTTTAAGCCATTTTTTTCCTTGTAAGGTTTGAGGTTCTCAACCAATCCATAAATCCGATCCTCTGCTTGTTGTTTCACCACACAAGTATTAATAACCACTACCGAGGCTTCTTCGATCCTAGAAGCATCTTCAAAACCCCGTGCTTGGTAAAAACCGGCAATTCTTTCAGAATCGGCCAAATTTTGTTGGCAACCAAAAGTAACAATAAAGTACTTCATTGTTAATAACTTTCAGAAAGCTATTTTAACACATGAGGATCTCAATTTCAGCATTGACTTTACCAATAAAATAAGGTATATTCACCACTAAATTAGACCATGAATCAGGATCGAAAAACTAGAAGTAATTTTGAGTTAGCTGTTGGTCAAGACACCCCTCCTCTGATAAATGAGAGGATTATTAAACGCGAACTTGAAATTCAACACAAAATTGACCAACTAAAAAAACAAACACTTGCTGCTGATATATTCATTCCAAACCCTCTTACTTTAAAATCAACTCCAATTACCTCTGACTTAACCAATAGAGTAGCAGAAACAACCACTTCTTTACCCAAAGAGTATTTTACCTCATCCTCTTCTATCTCTAATGATACCTCTGAATCAAAAAGTTGGTATCAAGAAGTGAAGAGGAGATCCCAAGCCAAGAAAGGTTTTTAACCCTCGCTTTTGCCAGTACCAAAAACCCAGCGGTCGATACTCCTCTTAATTAAAGATTTTTCCCTTTCCTTACGTTGAGCCATCTTCTCTTCCCAAGGCTGCCTGGTTAACTCAATGGCTTTTTGCAAACCGCCTGTGCCTTCTTGCAATCGCCTAGCCACTCGTTCAACCGTATCAGTACCCACCTTAGCTTTGGCTGCCACTTCTCTAATCGAGTAACCGATATCCAAAAGCCTGGCAATGTGCCATCTGTTGGTAATCATCCTAATTTCCGAAGCAGTAAGCAAGTCTTTAAGGAGATTCTTCACATCCTCAGGATTAGTAGCACCCTTGGCAAGAATATCGTACAAAAAATCCGTATCAACTGCGTGTTCAAAAGTTGGTTCGTCCTGAGTTGGCTTAGCCATAAAAACAAAGTTGTATGGACACAGCTGGTTATTCAATAACAATAATAAAGCAAAAACATCATCCGCGCAACTTGCAAACTTCTAACCAAAATTTTCTGAGTTGCTCTTCTAATCGCCACACCTGCCCTATAAACTAAATTCTACTTGACTGCCTTTTTCAAAGCCTTACCCGCTGTAAATCCAGGCAATTTGTGGCTTGGAATTTGAATAGTAGCGCCTGTTTGGGGATTCCTGCCTTTTCTCGCAGCGCGGCTACGAACCTTAAAAGTGCCAAAACCAGTCAAAACAACCTTATCACCCTTGGCTAAAGCATCCCGAATACTCCCTAACATCACTGCCACCGCTTCAGTAGCTGCCTTCTTTGTCAAACCAACCTTTTTGGCCACTTTTTCAATTAACTCGTTTTTAGTCACGACTTTTCACCTCCTTTTCTCAATCCTATAATAGCAAAATCATGCTCCTTGGGCCAATGTGGTTGCTTCTGCGCGCTTCTCCCGAATGACAGTCACCGTCACTTGACCGGGAAAACTCATTTTCTTCTCAATATCAGCAGCAATATCATGAGAAAGTTTAGTGAGCTCACTGTCTGAAACATCCTCAGGTCTAACTATCACCCAAACTTCCCGCCCAGCAGCAAAAGCATAAGCCTTATCAACACCTTTAAATGATAAGGCAATTTGTTCTAATTCATTGAGTCTCTTAATATAATCCTGGACGTCTTCATGACGCGCACCGGGTCTGGCCCCAGAAATAGCATCAGCAATATGGACGATTTTAGATTCAATGGAGGTAAAAGGCTCATCTTCATGATGTTGAGCCACACAATCTATCACAGCTTGCGGCATATTTTTCCTCTTTAAAAACTCTACCCCTAATTGAACATGGGTGCCCTCTTTATCAGTAATAACCTTCCCAATATCATGAAATAAACAACCTAAAGTCACAACATTGACATCAGCCCCTATCTCCTGGGCAATCTTTTTCCCAATTTTGGCAGTCTCCAAAGTAGCAATCCATTGGTTCTGACCATATGAGTAACGGAATTTCAAACGACCTAACATATCGGTTAATTCCTGATCTAAGTTATAAACTCCCACTGCGTAAGCTAATTTCCTACCTTCTTCAGACATATCCTTATAAACTTCTTTTCTGGCGCGCTCCACCTCTCGCTCAATCCTGACCGGCTGAATCCTTCCATCAATAATTAACCTCTCCATCGCTCTCCTAGCAATTTCTCTTCTAACTGGATCGAAGGACGATAACCTAATTTCGCCAGTCGCTTCTGGGTCAAGCTCAACGTCAACACCAGTGGCCAACTCAAATGTCCTAATATTTCTACCTTCCTTGCCGATAATACGACCTTTAATATCCTCACTAGGCAACTTGACAGTTGAAACTGTATACTCTGCTACCCAATCAGTAGCACCATGTAACATTGCGTCAACAACAATGTCCTGAGCAATTCTTTTGGCCTCCTCCTGGAGTTTAGTTTGATAAAACCTAATCTTTTGAGCCAACTCCTCTGTTAATTGCTTTTCCAAATTATCCAAAATCACTTTCTTGGCTTCTTCACGGGTAAGAGCGGCTACTTTTTCGAGTTTGTCCAAAAGTTCTTGACGCAGTCTATTGACCTCCGCCCTTTCTTGGTCAATGGTTTGCTGGACTTTATTTAAGGCTTCCTCCTGCTCTCTGAGGGCAAGTAGTTTTTTATCCAAACTCTCTTCTTTCTGGAGAATTCTCTCTTCAATTTGAAACAATTCCTGCCTAATTTTCTTAGCTTCATTTTCGGCTTCTGATTTAATTCTCAAAGCCTCATCTTTAGCTTTCAAAATAATGTCCTGGGCTTGTTTGGTAAATTGCTGATCATCCAAGGGAGGTTGGGGAAATCCAGCCAACTGTTGATTGGCAGGAAGTGCAGCTTTAATAGCTTCAATTTCCTTTTCTAATTTCCGCTGGCGAGCTTGCAATGTCTCCAAAATTTTACCAACAATGGCCATCACTTAACCTCACTTCTAAAGTTTATGATCACTTGAGAAAGCTTTGGGCAACGGCTAAAGCAGCAAGCTAGCTTAAAAGAGTTAAGAATCCATTAATAAATAAGGCTGAACCGTGTGAAGCTGTTGCTGTTTCACCTTTGACTCCCCCAAAAGCCTAGATTGGCTCCAACTTTCTCAAGCGTGCGAGAAAATTTTACCCCATTTAGCAATTACTGTCAACGAGATTCACCTTTAAATTCTTTCAGCCCTAAATTTCCCAGAACCTCATCAACCACATCCCAACTAAAACCTCGCCTTAGAAGTAAAGCTGCTAATTTTTTAAAAATAGTCGGTTTTGGCAAGTGTTGGTACTTTTCAAGTTGCTTACTTGCTACTTGATGTGCCAAATCACGTTCTAAAGTCTCATCTAATTGGGACAGGATATGATCAATGAATTCCTTATCAATCCCTTTCTTAATTAAGTCCGCTTTTAAGGCAATTTTCCCCTTCGGTTTAAAACGCAAACGATTTTCAAGCCACCATTGAGCAAAGTAGTTATCATTAACAAATCCTAGTTTTTTGAGTCTTAATAAAAGCTGATCTTTTAAACGGTTGTCAAGATCGTAACGGGCCAAAAAATTCCTAATCTCTTTTTCTGAACGATAGCGGTAACCAAGAAATCGCAAGACCTTATTGTAAACTTTATTTACAACATCCTCGCGAGCTATCTTTTCAATCTCTGAGAGGGTGAGAATTTGGCCAACCTTCAAGCCATACTCAGCTACTTGCTTATCGGTTAAACTAAAAGCGAACTTCTCATCAAGATAGACATTGAAATAATTCTTCTTGTAACGTTGAGGTTTAAGAGCAGTAACTTTAGGCATTCCCCATAACCATTAAAAGTTTCCCATTCGATTGGTTAAAAGAAGCCTCCTAATCAAACACTAGCCTCAAGAATTTCTTCAATTTCTGCTTTGCGAGTAGAGGGGGATGGTGCCTTACTATTTTTGGCTTGCTCCCGAATTTGGGCTTCTAGCGCATCCATCTCGGATGGATGTTGATCCAAATAAGCCTTGGTTGCTTCTCTCCCCTGACCTAAAACCTTATCACCCCATTTAATAAAAGCCCCTGATTTATTCAAAATACCCAATTCCAAACCAACATCAACTAATCCCGCTTCCCTTGAAATACCCTTATCGGCCATAATATCAATTTCTGCCTGACGAAACGGGGGAGCAACCTTATTCTTTACCACCTTAATCCGATGTCTAGAGCCAATAACTCTATCACCCTCTTTAATATTGTCAATCTTGCGCGTATCCAGCCTAATTGAGGAGTAGAACTTCAAGGCCCGACCGCCAGGTGTAATCTCAGGATTTCCAAACATCACCCCAATCTTTTCGCGCAATTGGTTGGTAAAAATAGCCACTGCTTTTGATTTGGAAATAGCTCCAGTCAGTTTTCTGAGAGCTTGTGACATTAATCTGGCCTGAATGCCAACCATAGAATCACCCATTTCACCTTCAATCTCTGCTCTTGGTACCAATGCCGCAACCGAATCAATAACCACCACATCAACAGCCCCTGATCTAATCAGAGTTTCAGTAATATCCAATGCTTGCTCGCCTGTGTCTGGTTGGGAGATTAAGAGGTCATCAAGATTAACCCCAATGGCTGCTGCTCTTTGGGGATCTAAAGCGTGTTCAGCATCAATAAAAGCTGCAACACCACCAGCCTTTTGAGCCTCGGCAATAATATGGAGGGCGAGAGTCGTTTTTCCAGAAGCTTCCGGCCCAAAAATTTCCACAATCCTGCCTCGAGGCACACCGCCAACTCCCAAAGCTAAATCAAGGGCAATAGAACCAGTTGGGATAACGGAAATTTCCATCCTCCCAATGTTCTCGCCCATTTTCATAATAGACCCCTTGCCGTATTGCTTCTCAATTTCAGCAATAGCTGCAAGGATGGCTTGATTTTTGGCGTCTTGTGGCATTTTTGTCCTCTTTTGTTTAACACACTTCAATCAAAATTGCAAGCTAATAATTCCCCCTACCACCGGATATCAAGCAATATCAAGTCCTAAAGTAATTTGGTTTTAATCAAACTATATGTTAAAATATGACCATCACTTAGCGGGGTATAGCTCAGATAGGCAGAGCGCACGCATGGGGTGCGTGAGGTCCTCGGGGCGGAACCGAGTACCCCGACTTTTTTTAAAAAATTTTTAAAAAAAGACCTCCTCAAAAAGGGCTAAAAACCAAATTCCAAAACAAGCAATAATTTAGCAGAAATTAAATCCAATCAACGTTTGGGGCTCTGTTTACCTTTGCGGGCTTTTTGAGCTAAACCATACTTTCGCCGTTCTTTAGAACGAGGATCACGGGTAAGTAAACCGGCTGCCCGCAAAGGTTGCTTGAATTTTTGGTCAAGTTCCACAAGAGCTCTGGCTAGACCATGGACGACAGCGCCCAATTGACCTTGTTTGCCAGAGCCTACAACCTTCACAGAACCGCCTACTTTTCCCAACATATTCGTCACTATCAACGGCAGTTGATACCTTGCCTGAGCAATAGGCCCTGGAAAATATTCTTCAATAGGCAGACCATTAACGGTAAACTTCGTTTCACCTTCGATGAGTCTCACTCTGGCTGTGGCTGTCTTCCGCCTCCCCTTTGCATAAATAAAGTTCTGGCCATTGTCTTTTGATAAATTATTGGTTTGTGGATTAGCACTAGTAGTCTTTTTAACCATAAGCGAAAGTCAAACTATTCTAGATTTTTAAATTTATCTTGATAGGGATGTTCTGCTCCCCCAAAAACACGCAGTTTTTTAATCATTTGCCTACCTAATCTATTTTTGGGCATCATACCCCATACAGCTTTGCGAACAATTTCTTCTGGATTTTTCTTCCAAAGCTCCTCAAAACTGACCGTCTTTAAGCCACCTGGAAAATTAGAGTGGGAATAGTAGACCTTAGCTTTCCTCTTATTACCCGTAACCCTCACATCCTTAGCGTTAATCACCACTACATAATCACCACAATCCAAATGGGGCACATAATAAGGTTTATTCTTGCCCTGTAATAATTGGGCAATCTCGCTAGCTAATCGACCTAAAACCTTTTCTTTGGCATCAATAAGATGCCAATTCCTCTTAATATCAGTAATCTTAACTTTAGCTCCTTTAATCATTGGGGTTATTGACGCTTCTGTTCAACTTTCTGAGATTGATTTTCAGACTTACCCTTGACTATCTTCTTTGAGCGGGTTGTTTTGACCTTCGCCTTTTTAGGTGCCTTGTTTTTAATGTCCTTCCGCTTTGGCTTCTGGGAGCGAGCTTTGGGAGCACTTCCTTTGACAAACTCTACCACAGACACCGGTGCCTTGTCAGTGGCTCTGGCCGGCAGTTTGACTAAAGTAGTATAACCACTCTGCCTGTCACTAAAACGCAAGGCTAAGTCATTGAAAATCTTATCCGCAATCTCTTTACGCCCCACAAAGGCTAGCACTTGTCTTCTGGCGGCCAAGGTTTGTTTTTTAGCCTTCGTAATTAATTTGTCTATTACAGGCTTTAATACCTTGGCTTTTGCCACAGTAGTCACAATACGCTCTCTTTCCACCAAAGCGGCCACAAGGCTTCTGATCAAGGCCTTTCTGCCTTTGGTATTTCGACCCAATTTCTTACCAAATACCCGATGCTTCATCGTTCAATCACTCCACATTAATATTTTTCTCCTTAAGCTTTTCTATAACCAAGTCATCAGACTTGGCGCCGAGATTTTTAATCTTTAATCTTTCTGAGCGAGGTGTTTTAATAAACTGCTCCACCGTTTCAATGCCGCCCAACTTCAGAGCATTAACCACTCTCACTGGCAAATCAAGCTCTTCAATGGTGGTTTGAAGTAATTCATCAGGAATGCCCTCCCCACTACCTGTTTCCTCATCAACTGGTACCACTACCGAATCTCTGTCATAAAACAAGCGGAAATGGTCAACCAAAATTTTTGCCGCTTCTTCTACCGCTTCAGAAGGCATAATAGTGCCATCCGTGTAAACCTGCAGTGTTAACTTATCGTAGTTAGTCAACCTTCCAACCCTTGTAGCGTCAACCCGATAATTAACTCTGGACACTGGCGAAAATTGAGAATCAACAGGAATCACCCCAATCTCATTAGTCTGTCGCTCTTCAGCCATCACATAGCCTACTCCTTTTTCAACAGTAATTTCAGCAGATAAACGACTTTTGTTACCCGCTAAGTGGGCAATAACTTGCTTGGGATTGGTCAGTTCTACCCCAGCTGGCAACTGGATATCAGATCCCAAAACAGTTTTCTCCCCCTTCACATCTAAAATCAGCTTAGCGGGCTTATCAGATAACAACTTAAAGCGTAATTTCTTCAAATTGAGAATGAATTCAATAACATCCTCAGCCATACCTTCAAGAGTGCTAAATTGATGTTTGACTCCCGCAATTTTGACATAAGTTACCGCCCCTCCTGGTAGGGACGATAAAAGAACCCGCCTCAAGGCATTTCCTAAAGTATGACCGAAACCCGGATTTAAAGGTTCAATAACAAATTCACCAAAATCCTTTTTTTCGGTAATTTTGTTAATTTTAACTTTTGATAGATCAAACATTTTAATACCTCCTTTTCACCTTGAATAAAATTCAATAATTAATTGCTCATTAATGTCAGTCACAATTTCTTCTCGCGATGGCCACTTTAAGAGTTTACCCACAGTGGCTTGACGTTCCAACCATGACGGCAGCGGTTCATTTTTGCTAGCC
>CAZCAY010000001.1:242-14414 GCA_964496955.1 uncultured Gammaproteobacteria bacterium | reverse complement strand
AAGAGGCTCAGAGAGCCAAAGGGCAAACAGGTGAAAAGCTTTTACAACTTTTGGCAGCAACACCAATAGTCTGATTTGGTTGGACTTGATATGATGGTATATTAACCTTCTTGCCATCAACCAAAATATGGCCATGAGTAACCAATTGTCTGGCAGCTGGCCTCGTCGGTGCAAAACCTAAACGATAAACCAAATTATCCAACCTTGTTTCCAAAAGTTGTAAAAGCTTTTCACCTGTTTGCCCTTTGGCTCTCTGAGCCTCTTCGGCATACCGCCTGAATTGTCTTTCCAAAACGCCATAAATTCGTTTGGTTTTTTGCTTCTCTCTTAACTGCAAACCATACTCTGAGAGTTTCCTAACATGTTTCTTAGGCAACTGCCCTGGTGGATTAGGGTTACGCAAAACCGGACATTTGGCAGAACCACATATAGGGCTACCTTCACGTCTACACAATCGGTGTTTTGGTCCAATATAGCGTGCCATTTCGTTTTAAAATTAACCATTCATTGTGCAATTAGCCAAGACTACCTTAAACTCGCCTTTTCTTCTTGGGCCTTACCCCATTATGGGCTATAGGTGTGACATCAGCAATCATACTAATATCCAAACCCGCGCTCTTTAAAGCCCTAATCGCACTATCCCGCCCAGGCCCTGGTCCTTTAATATAAACCTCTACAGTTTTCAAACCGAAATTTAAAGCCTTGCGCGCAACCTGTTCTACAGCAGTTGCGACAGCATAAGGGGTTGATTTTCTGGTACCTTTAAAACCAGCCGTTCCTGACGAACCCCAACAAAGAGTGTTACCTAAATTATCAGTAATTGTCGCAATTACGTTATTAAAAGTAACCGTAATATAGGCTCTGCCGGTGGTAATAACTTTACCAATTCGGCTTTTGGCCTTTTTACTTTTTGTTTGTTTTGCTCCTGCCATCTTCAATGCAACTTCAGTTAAAAATTAATCTAAAAGCCTGGCCTACCTACCTTTAGCCTGGCCACCCATTCTGGCTACAACTTCTTTTCTCACTGTGCCAATCGTGACTCTTTTACCCCGTTTGGTACGAGCATTAGATCTGGTCCTTTGACCTCGAACTGGCAAATTCTTGCTGTGGCGAATACCCCGATAGGCACCAATTTCCTGCAAGCGCTTAATGTTCCCTTGCACTTCTTTTCTTAATTCGCCCTCCACTTTATATTTTTCCACCTCTTTTTGCAAGCGGGTAATTTGCTCTTCTGTTAAATCAGCGGTTCTGGTATTAAAGTCAATGCCTGTGGCCAACAAAATTCTTCGAGCCAATGTTGGACCAATACCATAAATAACAGGCAAGGCTGCTTCTATCCTCTTTTTAACTGGTAAATCTACACCTGCAATTCTAGCCATCTTAGCTCCTCATCCTTGGCGTTGTTTATGACGAGGATTTTCACACAATACGTATAATACTCCCTTACGTTTGACTATCTTACATTTCAGACAACGCTTTTTAATAGATGCTTGAACTTTCATTATGACATCCTATAAATAATGCGCCCTTTTCCTAAATCATAGGGCGTGATTTCAATCTTCACTCGATCACCAGGTAAAATCTTAATATAATGCAAACGCATTTTCCCAGATAGATGACAAAGCACTAAACGATCCTCTGCCACTCCAGGGATTGACCCAGCCTTGACTTCCACCCTAAAAAGGGTGTTAGGTAAAGCCTCTTTAACCACTCCTTCTACTTCAATAACGCCTGTCTTTTTCACCATAAAGCTTATTCTAACAAACTAATCAAGAGGCGTCAACACTATAGGTTCAGCATCAGTCACTAAAATTGTCCTTTCAAAAAGGGCCGATAATGATCCGTCCTTAGTGGCAATTGTCCAACCGTCATCATTTTTATAAACAACATCAGGCTTGCCCATCGTATAGATAACTTCAATGGCTAAAGTCATACCCTTTTCCAGTTTAGGGCCAGTATGAGGTTTACCAATTCCAGGTATCACCGGGTCTTCATGTAAAACCCGCCCCACCCCGTGACCGGTTAATTCCCTCACCACCGAAAACCCTGCTGATTCAATACCAGACTGGATAGTAAAAGAAATATCACCAATTCTATTGCCAACAACCGCTTGTTGACAGGCTGCTTTTAAGGTTTTTTTACCAACTGCCAAAAAGTGCTTAACGTTTTCATCAACCTGACCAACAGCTACCGTCTCAGCCACATCAGTATGACAACCGTGATAAACTACCCCCAGGTCAACACCTATAATATCACCATCCTTGAGTTGATAGTCAGTTGGTAAACCATGAACCACCTCATCATTAACGGTCGTGCAAATTGCAAACCTATAACAATCGACGGTAGGAAACGACAATTCCCCTCCCAACTGAGAAATTGTAGTTCTGGCTATTTGGTCCAATTCTAAAGTCGAAATACCCACCTTTACCTTACTCAAAACCACTTTGAGCGATTCAGCAGCAATCTGCCCACTTTTTTTAAAATAATTAAGATCGCTTCCAGACTTAATGTGATGCATCAAAAGATATCTCTCTAAGAGTTGTGCCTAACCTTATGAACTACTGCTAAGATTTGCCGGTGAATATCCTCTATTGCGCCTTCACCATTAACCTGATGCAAAATACCCAGCTTCTTGTAATAGGCCAACATTGGCACAGTTTGCTGACGGTAGATAGCCAACCTCTTTTGAATTAAATCCTTTGTATCATCAGCCCTATTACGCTTTAACAATCTCTGTAAACAGGCCCTATTACTTAATTTAAGTTCAATAACCAAATCAAGACTAATGTTAAACTTTTTAGCCTGATTAAGTGTTCTAGGATTACCCTCAATGATAAAGCCTTTCTTAAATTGCGGCTTTTTAAGCTCATTAGAAACTAGGGTAAGCACTAAATCATCAGGAATTAGAGTGCCAGACTCCAAATGTTTTCTAATCTGTTTGGCTACCTTTCCCCCCTTTTTCGCCAATTCCCTCAAGAACTGGCCGGTCGAAAACAAAGGCAAACCTAAAGCTTGAGCTAATAACTCTGCTTGGGTGGTCTTCCCAGAACCTTGAGGGCCGGCAATTAGAATCTTCATTCCTTTTTTAAGAATCCTTCGTAGCTTCTCATAACCAACATCGACTCCAATTGTTTCGCAGTTTCTAACACCACTGAAACCACAATCAAAATTCCTGTACCTCCTATGACCACTGTGGTCACACCTGTCAATTTCTGGGTAATAGACGGCAAAATAGCAATTAAACCTAAAAAGATAGCCCCTGCTAAGGTAATGCGATTGAGAATATAACTCAAATATTGAGAGGTTGCTGTGCCTGGTCTAATGCCTGGTATAAAACCACCGTATTTTTTAATCTCATCAGCAATTTTATTAGGGTTAAAAACCACACTCGTGTAAAAAAAGGTAAAACCCACCACCAAAAGGAAATACAAACTGTTATAAAGTAACTTTTGAGGGTCAAAAAGGGTAGTCATTTTCACTGCCAAATCAGCCAAAAAATCATAACGACTTCTGACAAAAAACTGGGACAAGGTATTAGGTAATAAGATTAAAGAAACAGCAAAAATAATTGGAATAACTCCTGCCTGATTCACGCGTAAAGGTAAGTAGGTGGTTTGGCCACCATACACTTTATCGCCACTTATCCTTTTGGCATACTGAATAGGAATACGCCTGTAACCTTCAGAGATAACAACAATAGCCCCAATGACCACAATAGCCATCACCACTACCACTAAAATATTGAATGCTTGCGCTGGATTCCAAACTGCAATTGATTGCCAAACCACTACCGGCAATCTTGCCACAATGCCAGCAAAAATCAGAAGCGAAATACCATTGCCAACACCATTTTCGGTAATTAACTCACCAATCCACATCAACAAAATAGTACCAGCAGTCATTGATAAAACGATGGCAATTAGATTAAGGGGAGGCACACTAGTTAAGATATTAGCGTTACGCAACAAGATATACATTCCAAATGACTGCAATACTGCCAACGGCACTGTTAAATAACGAGTATATTGGTTAATCTTCTGGCGACCAAATTCCCCCTCCTTTGAGAGGGCTTCCAGTTGAGGGACTACCATTGTTAAAAGTTGGAGAATAATTGAGGCATTAATATAAGGGTTTAATCCCAAAGAAATAACTGAGAAATTAGCCAGTGTCCCCCCTGAGAAAATATCCAAAAGTGACAACAATTGATTTTGGGCAAACAATTGTTTAAGCGATTCAACAGTTACCCCCGGCACTGGTATATGAGCAAAAACGCGAAAAATGACCAACATTATTAGGGTAAAAAATATTTTCCTGCGCAAGTCAGCAGTTTTTAAAATATTAATGATGATCTTAAAAACTTGATCCATAAGTTTTTACTAAGCCCCTGCTTCCACCTTCCCACCAGCTAATACGACTTTCTGGGCGGCCTTCTTAGAAATCGGAACCTTAACCACCAAAGGTACTTTTAACTCACCATCGCCTAAAATCTTTACCCCAAATTTAACAGCCTGATCCTTGTCAACCAAACCAAACTTGATTAAAGTGTCCAAATCAACAATAGTATCCTTGGGCAAAAGGGCCAAGCTTGATAACTTAATCTCCAAAGGTTTGCCCGATAAATTAGGATTACCCTTGCCCCGCCTATAAGGCAATCTCTTAAAGAGAGGTCTTTGGCCGCCTTCATAGTGGGGATGGGTAATTGGTAATTTACCCCTAGCATTTTGACCTTTGGTACCGCGACCAGCTGTTTTGCCGCGTCCCGAGCCCCGACCACGGCCAAGGCGTTTCTTTTTCTTGGTAACAATTTTAGGAAGCTGATACAAAATCATTGTTTCCCCCTCTAGAACTTAATGGTTTCAATCGGCGCAGAGCTTCAAGGGTAGCATAAACATTGGATGCTTGATTGCTCGTGCCCAAAACTTTAGAAAGAATATTCTTAATACCTGCCGCTTCTGCCACTGCCCTCACCGCGCCACCAGCAATTACTCCTGTACCAGCACTAGCTGGCTTTAACAACACCTTAGCTGCGCCCAACTTAACATAAATTTCATGAGGGATAGTACCATTGACAATAGGTACTTTAATGAGATGCTTCTTAGCGTAAGCAGCGCCTTTTTTGACAGCGCTAGTCACATCAGGCGCTTTACCCAAACCCACACCTACCTGACCATTGCGATCACCAACAACCACCAAGACTGAAAAGCCAATACGGTTGCCACCTTTAGTTTTCTTAGAAACCCTATTAACCTGGACTATTTTTTCAGTAAATATCTCTTGTGCTGAATTATCCATAATCTTGTAACCTCACTTAAAAAACCAACCCCTTAGCCTTAGCGGCTTCAGCTAACGCTTTCACACGGCCATGATACTTAAATCGACCCCGATCAAAAACAACTTGCGAGATGTTTAGCTTTAGAGCTTTCTCAGCTAAAATAGCTCCCACTTTCGCTGCGACCTGAGTTTTAGTCTGACCTTGATTTTCTAAGTTGAGAGATGAAGCTGCCACCAACGTCCTTCCACTATTATCATCTACTATCTGAGCATAAATATGCCGGTTAGAGCGATAGACTGATAATCGTGGCCTTTTTAAATTATGCTTCAATCTAAAACGCATGTTTAGCTTATTACTCAATTTTCAAACCTCCCCAATTAACCCTATTTACCACCCAAACTACCGCCGGCAGCCTTTGCACCTTTGCCAGCTTTGCGAATAATAGTTTCCCCGACATAGCGAATACCCTTACCTTTATAAGGTTCAGGTGGTCTAATGCGACGAATATCAGCTGCAATTTGTCCAACCTTAATTTTATCGACTCCTGAAACCACTATTTTGTTGTTGTCTTTTACCTCAATATGAATATCAGGAGGTGGTGTGACTACTACTGGATGGGAATAACCCACATGAAGCACCAGTTGATTACCCATTTTCTGGGCTCTATAACCAACACCTACCAATTCCAACTCCTTTGACCAGCCTTCACTAACCCCTTTGATCATATTAGCCAAGATCGTTCTTGATAAACCATGCATAGCTTTACTCCGCCGGCTGTCATTAATCCTATCTACTTGAATAAAACCATCAACCTGCTTAATCTTAATTTCAGGGCTAAAGACAAAACTAATTTCACCCTTAACTCCCTTGGCCGTAACTTTCTGATTGTGAATTTCTACACTTACATTTTCAGCAATTTTGATTGGCAATCGACCAACTCTGGACATGAAAACAACCTCCTTAATAAACAAGGGCTATGACTTCTCCCCCAAGATTTTGAGCAATAGCCTCACGATCGGTCATAATCCCTTTGGATGTAGAAATGATTTTAATGGCATGCTTAAGCCTTTGTTTTTTCAATTGGCTAACATTGCAATACACCCGCAAACCGGGTTTAGAAACTCTCTTAATTACAGTAATAGCCGGACTTTTGTCACTGTTATAGGCTAATTTAATCTTCAAACGATTATCTTCCTCGCTCACCGATTTGATAAAGTGGTTTTTGGCCAAAACCTGGGCAATGGCTGTCCTAAGGCGCGATTTCGGGCAAGAAACTTCTTTTAAATTAGCCATATAGCCGTTGCGAATAATCGTTAGCATGTCAGCAATTGGGTCCATCATTCCTCCTTATCACCAAGACGCTTTCCTTACCCCTGGGATTTCGCCTCTTTGGGCGTATGTCCTAAAACAAAGTCGGCATAAACCAAATTTGCGCAAGTATGCTCTAGGCCTACCGCATAATTGGCAACGGTTATGCTGTCTAACCTTGTACTTTGGTGGTTTTAAGCTCTTAACAATTTTGGAAACCTTTGCCATTGTCACTGACCTACCTTCTCAAAGGACAATCCCATTTTGCTAAGTAGGGCCTTGGCCATCTCAACATTAGTAGTGCTAGTCACAATGGTGATTTGCAAACCTCTAATTTTATCAATCTTGCTATAGTCTATTTCCGGAAAGAGGGTTTGTTCAGATAACCCCAAGTTATAATTGGCAAACCGATCAAACCCTGATAACTTAACTCCCTTAAAATCTCTAACCCTGGGCAAAACAATCTTAAAAAGCTTTTCTAAAAATTGATACATTCTCTCACCTCTTAAGGTTACCTTTAAACCAATTGGTTGACCCGCTTTCAGTTTAAAAGCTGAAACTGACTTCCGCGCTTTAGTAACCTGCGGCTTCTGGCCAGTAATTGCGGCTAGTTGTTCTGAAACCTTATCAATCACCTGAGGGTTGGCAGTTACCTCGCCTAAGCCGACAGCTACTACTACTTTCACCACCCGTGGTACAGCCAGCAAGTTGCCTAAAGCAAACTCTGTTAATAATTCTTTACTAATTTTCTCTTCAAATAATTGTTTAAGATTCATCACAGCTGATGACGACATTTTTTACATATCCTCACCTTCTGATCATTAACAATTTGCCAACCTATTCTTGTCGGCTTGCCACAACTTGGGCAAATCACAGCAATATTACTAACAGGTAACGGTCTACTAAACTCCACCAATCCTCCCTGATCAGTTTTATTAGCCCCTCTTTTTTGAAATTTCTTGTAGACGTTAATGGTGGGTATTAAAACCTTGTGATCTTTAGGAAAAACTTTTGCAATTTTACCTCTTCTTCCCTTGTCTTTCCCAGCTGTCACAATAACCTCATCGCCTACTTTGAATTTCATATAACCTCCGGTGCAATTGAAACAATCTTGCTAAAGCCTTTTTCCTTAACCTCTCTGGCAATAGGCCCAAAGATCCTAGTTCCTCGCAAATTTTTCTGGTTATCAATAATGACCGCCGCATTATCAGAAAATCTAATATAAGAACCGTCTGGCCTACCATATTCCTTTTTTGTCCGAACAATTAAAGCTTTCACAATTTCTGCATCTTTAACCTGACCGTGAGGATCAGCCTCCTTGACCACACAAGTGACTACATCCGCTAAAGTGGCAAATCGCTTATTACCAGCACCGGGGATGCCAATAACCATCAATTTAGTTGCCCCTGAATTATCAGCCACTTTTAAAATTGACCTACGCTGAACCATGGTCTTTAATAACCTCCATTAATTTCCACCGTTTTCTTGCCGAAAGGGGTCTGGTTTGAATAATTTTAACCAAACTGCCAACTGCCGGTTGTTTATCACAATCGGCCATAAACTTTTTTCTTTTTCTCATCATTTTTTTGTAAAGTGGGTGAGGTCTTGGTTCCACAACCTCCACCACAATTGTCCTGGGTGTTTTGGCAGAAACTACTTTACCAATTTTAATTAAATTACCCATTTTGCAACTTCGCCTCCTCCAACTTTTCCTGAATCAATGTAGCAATAACAGCAATTTCCCGACTTTTTTGGCGCACTGCATGAACGTTCTTAATCTTACCACTACCTAATTGAATTCTCAGATCAGCTCTCTCCTTATAAGTTTGCGCCAACCGCTCTTTTAATTTCTCAACAGACAATCCTCTTAATGCTTTTTTATCATTCGTTTTCATCAAAGTCTTATTCCCCCTTACTCACAATAGTTGTCTTAACCGGCAACTTATGAGCTGCTAATCTCATCGCTTCTCTAGCAGCTTCAGGAGTGACAGCCCCAATTTCAAAAATGACATTACCAGGTTTGACCACCGCCACATAACCCTGAACATCGCCCTTGCCAGAACCCATTCTGGTTTCTGCTGGTTTTTTCGTAACTGGTTTATCAGGGAAAACTCTAATCCATACCCTACCTCCACGCTGGGTGTAATGGGTAATAACCCGCCTAGCAGCCTCCAACTGCCTAGACGTTAACCAACCAGCTTCTAATGCCTTCAAACCACAAAATCCAAAAGCTAAAGAATTAGCCCGACTAGCCACCCCTTTTATTCTCCCTCTGAAAGCTTTTCTGTATTTTGCTCTTTTAGGATAGAGTAGAGCCATTAATTAAGCCTCCCCTAAATAAATCCAAACTTTAACACCCACATACCCAGACTTGGTTAAAGCGTCAGCTTTGGCAAAATCAATGTTTGCCCTCAAGGTATGAAGGGGCATCCGCCCCAACTTAACACTCTCACGCCGGGCAATCTCAGCACCAGCAATCCGACCTGACAAAAGAATTTTAACTCCCTTTGCACCTGCTGCCATTACTCTTTCGGCTGCCTGAGTCATCACTCTTCTAGCAGGTAATCGTTTCACCAACTGATCAGCAATGTTAGTGGCAACCAAATGGGCTACCAGATCAGGCTTGCGAATCTCTTCAACTCTCAAATCTAACTTAGCAGGATCAGTGATACTCAATTTTTGCATAATCGTTTTTTTTAAATCCTCCAATCCTGTTCCACCGCGTCCAATCACTACACCAGGCCTGGAAACATATAAGATAATAATCCGCTTGTCTGCTGATCTTTCAATCTCAACCCTAGCAATACCAGCCAGCTTTAGTTTATCCATCAGGAATTGCCTTAATTTAAGGTCTTCAATTAAATTTTCCCTGTACTTGGGACCGCGACTAAACCACCTAGCTACCCAAGTAGCGGCGTCATTGATCCCAATTCGAAAACTTATAGGATGAACTTTATGACCCATTACTATCTTGCCCTTTCTCCTTTTTACCTTTTCTCCTCAAAATGGCCTGTTTCTTGTCAGCCGATTTCTTTTGAGATCCATCCTCCAACAAGCCAGCACTCCGCTTAGTTTTGGTACTAGGCTGGTTAGCCTTGGCCACTTCTCGACTAAGAGCTGCCTCTAGCTGGTGAGCTTTGGGCACAGATTTACTTTCCAGCACCACTGTAATGTTGGCAGTTCTCTTTAAAATCGGATGAGCGCGGCCTCTGGCATCTGGCCGCCACCGCTTCATAATAGGGCCTGGCCCTACCTCAATCTTCTTAAATATTAAGTCAGCTTCATTCAACCCAAAGTTATTTTTCGCATTAGCCAAAGCGGAAAGAATAACCTTACTAACCACCCCTGCTGCTTTCTTCTGAGATAACTTCAAGGCTTCTAGAGCCGACCGAGGCTTCATCTTGGTAACAGGTTTGGTGACCATTCTTACCTTAGTTGGCGAAATTCTGACTGATCTGGCTTTAGCAACAATTTCCATAGTTTTAAATCTCACGTTTTAGCTCTTGACTTCTCAGTAATTTTGCCATGACCCCTAAAGGTCCTCGTAGGTGCAAATTCACCCAACCTATGGCCAACCATCGCCTCAGTCACAAAAACTGGTATAAAGATCTTGCCATTATGTACTAAAAAAGTATGGCCAACAAATTCTGGCGGTATTTGCGAAGCTCTAGCCCAGGTTTTAATAGGCACCTTTTGCCCTGTTTGTTTCTGGGCCACCACCTTTTTTAACAACTTCTGATCAACATACGGACCCTTTTTGAGTGAACGCCCCATTTTTTATTTTCTCCTCTTCACAATCAATTTATCAGACGGTTTGGCTTTTCTTGTCTTTTTGCCCAAAGTGGGTTTGCCAGTCGGCGATTTAGGAGAGGGCATCCCAATACCCGACCTACCTTCCCCACCTCCGTGAGGATGATCACGAGGAGACATCGCTACCCCTCGGACTGCCGGTTTGACACCCATATGTCTCGCCCGACCTGCTTTACCAAGCTTGACTTGTTTCCAATCAATATTCCCCAACTGGCCAATAGTAGCCATACAATCAAGCTTAACCTTTCTAATCTCACCAGATGGTAACTTGATATGGGCATATTCATCATCTTTGGCGGTTACCACCGCCATACCTCCTGCAGCCCGTACTATTTGGCCACCTTTACCCTTAACTAACTCAATGTTATGGACAACAGTACCCACTGGAATGTGTTTTAACAACATCGCATTACCCACTTTCACTTCAACCTTCTCACCAGCAATAACCGTATCACCAACTTTTAGATCTGCAGGTGCTAGAATATAACGCTTCTCCCCATCAACATAGTGCAAGAGAGCAATATTAACAGTCCTATTGGGATCGTACTCAATAGCTGCCACCTTAGCTGGGATATCCCACTTATCCCTCTTAAAATCAATTAAGCGCAAAAAACGCTTATGGCGACCAGCTTGATGGCGAACAGTGATTTGGCCATGAGAGCGCCCTGATTTTTTAGGTAAAATCTGGCGCAGCCGCTTCTCTGGCTTAATCTTGGTAATGACCGAAAAATCTAAAAAGGATTTAAACCTTTGAGCAGGGGTTACCGGTTTAACTACTCTTAGTGGCATAACCTTTCTCCTCTTCAAACAAACTAATTTTTTGGCCAGGTGCTAACTTCACGTAAGCCTTCTTATAACCTGGCTTATAAAACTCTACCCGTTTTCGACCATAACGCCTGGGTTTAGGGGGTACATTTAAGGTCCTCACACTTACAACCTGAACCTTAAATTGATCTGCTACCGCTTTCGCAATGGCAACTTTATTAGCTTTACGATCAACAACAAAGGTGTAAACACCCAATGCCGCATCCTTAAGCGACTTTTCAGAAATAACTGGGGCTTTTAATACATCAACCTTCATGCTCAACACCTTTTGCTTGTAAATATTTCTCTTCCAGCGATTTTAAAGCTTGCACCGAGAAAATCACTGAATCACTACCCAACACACTATAGGTGTTTAAAGTGCCCACAGACAACCAGCTGGTATCAGGCAAATTGGCCACGGCCCTGACAAGATTGACCGGCAAATCGTCAACCACTAATAATTTTTTGCCTGCCACCGGCAACTTACTAAAAAGCTTAACAGCTGCTTTGGTCTTCGGCTCAATTTTGTCCAAATCAGCCAAGGCAATAACTTTGCCAGCCTGCAACTTGCCAGTCAAGGCGGAAAAGAGGGCAGCTCGTTTGGCTTTTTTTGGCAAAGTCAAACTAAAATCTCTAGGGACTGGCCCGAAGACCACTCCTCCTCCTTTGCGGTGAGGGGCTCTAATACTGCCCTGTCTTGATCTGCCAGTGTGCTTTTGGCGATAAAGCTTGCGGGTAGATCCTCTTACCTCGCCTCGAGTTTTGGTTGAGACCGTCCCGAGACGTTGGTTGGCCAAATAAACCCTAACCGCTAAGGCTTCTAATGTCGGATTAAGCCGAGCACCAAAAATCTGAGGTGCTACCGCTCTTGTCTCCAAAAGTTGGCCATCCAAATTGTAAACTTCTACCATTGGCGTCTGAACCTTTTTGGCAGACTGTTTTTTAACTTTTAAAGATTTTTGGGGTTTTTGGGGCTGACTTACTGCCATAAGATCCTATAAACCTAACTTGGTAATTGTCGACTAATTAAGCGTTCTGAGGAATTAGATGGTAATTGATTTTGGGAAGATGAAGGAGTCAACTTTTCAATAAAGACTGTGGATCTAAAATGGCCATGGATACTACCCTTAACCACCAACCAATTTTTTTCCGGGTTAACCTCTACAACTTGCAGATTTCTCACTGTCACCTTTTCACCACCCATCCGCCCAGCCATTTTCTTGCCTTTATACACCCTGCCTGGAGTCGTACCTGCACCAATAGAGCCAGGAGCTCTGTGCCTGTCAGATTGACCATGAGTCTTAGGACCTCCTGCGAATCCCCACCGCTTGACTACACCTGCAAAGCCTTTGCCTTTAGAAATGCCCGTAACCTTAACCAAATCACCCGCCTTAAAATTATCAACCTTCACCACTTCACCAATTTTTACCTGCTCCAGGCCATTGACCCTAAACTCTTTTAAAACCTTTTTCTTTTTGTCCACGTACTCTAATACCAAAGCTTCATATCCGTCCTTGGGTAAAGTTTTCATACCAGCCACCAAACAAGGCCCAGCCTCTATAATAGTGACCGGCAACCTTCTACCTTCTTCATCAAAACGCACTGACATATTCAATTTTTTACCAATAATGAAATTAAACATCATTTAACTAAGCAAAAATTCAGACTCCTTAAATTACGCTCAAAAACTGAGTATTTCGGGTAGTCTGATATCAAATCCTCAAATTTATTCCAATGTTAAACTAATCTCCCTACAAATTAAAGCAATCACCTCACCATTTACATTTTTAATTCAATATCCACACCTGCTGGCAACTCCAAACTCATTAAAGAATCAATCGTCTTACTTGTTGGTTCAATAATATCAATCAATCTCTTATGAGTCCTAATCTCAAAATGTTCTCTCGCATCTTTATCAGTATGCGGAGAAGTTAACACAGTAATCCTTTCCACCTTGGTAGGCAAAGGAACTGGTCCTGCCACTTTTGCTCCTGTTGAAAGAGCAGTTTCCAATATCTCCTTACAGGTTTGATCAATGACCCGATGGTCGTACGATTTTAACCTAACTCTAATTCTTCCCTTAGGCATTGCAATTTTTAAAGTTCTTTTAATTAAAAGGCTTAATTAACCCAATTTACCTCAATTACCCCTACTCACCAGGGTTTTTAATCGTTTTTTAAAGGACTAATCACCCAAAGCCAGCTTTAACTGCAAGGGGTTTGGATTGCTTATTCTAAGCTATAATCTTTGAAACTACCCCCGCACCAACTGTATGGCCACCCTCACGAATAGCAAAACGGAGGGATTCCTCAAGAGCAACCGGTTCAATTAACTTTACCCGCATTTTAACATTATCACCTGGCATTACCATTTCGGTCCCCTCAGGCAAAGTCGCTTCACCGGTCACATCAGTAGTCCTAATGTAAAACTGAGGCCTATAACCTGAGAAAAATGGCGTGTGGCGGCCACCTTCTTCTTTAGTCAAAACGTAAACCTCAGCCTCAAATTCGGTATGAGGGGTGGTAGTGCCCGGCTTGGCCAATACTTGACCGCGTTCCACCTCATCCTTCTCAATACCCCGCAAGAGAACACCGATATTGTCTCCTGCTTGTCCTTCGTCAAGTTGTTTCCTGAACATTTCCACACCCGTTACTACTGTTTTCTTCGTTGGTTTCAAGCCAACAATCTCCACCTCATCACCAACCTTCACTACACCTCTTTCTACACGGCCGGTAACTACTGTTCCGCGACCTTTAATGGAAAAGACATCTTCAATAGGCATTAAGAAAGGCTTGTCTAATTCCCGCACGGGTGTAGGAATAAATTCATCGACAGCCTTCATCAGTTCCTCAATTGATTTAACAGCCTCTGGATCACCCTCTAAAGCCTTGAGAGCTGAACCCTTAATAATAGGAACCTTATCACCAGGGTATTGGTATTTAGTCAATAACTCCCTAATTTCCAATTCCACCAAATCC
>CAZCAY010000001.1:0-207 GCA_964496955.1 uncultured Gammaproteobacteria bacterium | reverse complement strand
TGTTTAAATAAACCACAATCGCTGGCACATTTACCTGCCTGGCTAACAAAATATGCTCTCTGGTTTGGGGCATTGGACCATCAGGAGCCGATACCACTAAAATTGCTCCATCCATTTGGGCCGCACCCGTAATCATGTTTTTAATGTAGTCAGCATGACCTGGTGCATCAATGTGAGCGTAATGGCGTTTTTCAGTTTCATACTCCA